>NZ_JBEYYF010000002.1:0-393462 GCF_040645415.1 Pseudonocardia sp. NPDC046786
AAGGTGCACGTGCTGGCGCTGGGCGGGGAGCTGACGAAGCTGTCCAAGGACCAGGCCGAGTACATCGGCGTCGACGTCGAGGGCCCGTACAAGCCGGAGCACTACCGCTACTGAGCAGGTCCGCTCTCCCGACCGGCGGCGCGGTGGCCTCGACGGCCATCGCGCCGCCGGCGCGTGTTCAGGATCGGTGACGATGATCGAGATCGGTTCCGGGGACGGCTGGGTGCACTGCGCCGCGGGCCACCGGCACTGGGGCCTGTTCGGCGCGGCGGGCCTGCTCGTCCGGCACCGCGACGACACCGACCCGCCCGGCGTGGACCGGGTGCTGCTGCAGCACCGCGCGTCCTGGAGCCACCACGGCGACACCTGGGGGATCCCCGGCGGCGCCCGGGACCGCGGCGAGCCCGCCCGAGCGGCCGCGCTGCGCGAGGCCGCCGAGGAGAGCTCGCTGGACACTGCGGCGGTGCGGCTGCTCGACGAGTTCGTCGACGACCACGGCGGCTGGAGCTACACGACCGTCGTGGTCCGGGCCCCGTCCGCGCCGCCGGTGGCGGTGCGCGGGCGGGAGAGCACCGAGCTGCGCTGGGTGCGCACCGACCGGTTCGACGAGCTGGCCCTGCACCCCGGCTTCGCGACGAGCTGGCCGCGGGTCCGGCTGCTCGGCACCGGTTAGGCTCTGCGCCCGTGGGACGGCTGGTGGTCATCGAGGGACTCGACGGTGCCGGCAAGCGCACCCTCGCAGCGCGGCTGACCGCCGAGCTGGTCGCGGCCGGTGCGTCCGTGCGCACCACCGCCTTCCCCCGCTACGACGACGACGTGCACGCCGAGCTGGCCCGCGACGCGCTCTACGGCCGGATGGGCGACCTGGCGTCCTCGGTGCACGCGATGGCGGTGCTCTTCGCGCTCGACCGGCGCGCCGCCGCCCCCGGGCTGCGCGCCGACCTCGATGCGCACGACGTGCTGCTGGTCGACCGGTACGTCGCCTCGAACGCCGCCTACAACGCCGCCCGGCTGGGGCAGGACGCCGCCGGCGAGATCGTCGGCTGGGTGCGCGAGCTGGAGGTGCAGCGGTTCGGCATCCCGGTGCCCGACCACCAGCTGCTGCTCGCCCCGCCGCGCGAGGTGGCCGCCGGGCGGGCCCGCGCCCGGGAGCTCGCCGAGCCGGGCCGGGCGCGGGACGCCTACGAGAGCGACGACGGGCTGCAGGCCCGCACCGACGCGGTCTACCGGCAGCTCGCCGCCGCGAGCTGGCTGAGCCCGTGGACGGTCGTGGGAGCCGACGGCGCTGCCGGAGCCGACAACGCTGCTGGAACCGACGGTGCTGCCGGGGTCGCCGGGCTGGCCCGGCAGGTGCTCGCCGGCCGCGGGTAGGGCCCTCCCCGGTCGCCCTCCGGAGCCGGGGTGGGATATTGGGACGCATGAAGTCGCGCGTGCTGGTGGTCGACGACGACCCGGCCCTGGCCGAGATGCTCACCATCGTGCTGCGGGGCGAGGGGTTCGAGACCGCGGTCGTCTCCGACGGCACCCGGGCGCTGCCCGCCGTCCGGGACTCGCAACCGGACGTGATCCTGCTCGACCTGATGCTGCCGGGCATGAACGGCATCGACGTCTGCCGGGCCATCCGGGCGGAGTTCGGCATCCCGATCGTGATGCTCACCGCCAAGAGCGACACGGTCGACGTCGTGCTGGGGCTGGAGTCGGGTGCCGACGACTACGTCATCAAGCCGTTCAAGCCCAAGGAACTCGTCGCCCGGATCCGGGCCCGGGTGCGGCGCAACGAGTCCGAGCCCGCCGAGCAGCTGTCCATCGGTGAGATCGACATCGACGTGCCCGCGCACCAGGTGACCCGGGCCGGCCGGCCGATCGCGCTCACCCCGCTGGAGTTCGACCTGCTGGTCGCGCTCGCCCGCAAGCCGCGCCAGGTGTTCACCCGCGAGGTTCTGCTCGAGCAGGTCTGGGGCTACCGGCACGCCGCCGACACCCGGCTGGTGAACGTGCACGTGCAGCGGCTGCGGTCGAAGGTGGAGCGTGACCCGGAGCGCCCCGAGGTGGTCCTGACCGTCCGTGGGGTGGGGTACAAGGCCGGGCCGCCGTGATGGCGGAGCCGGTGCGCCTGCGATGAGCCGGCTCGGTATCCGGCGCCGGCTCGGCCGGCTGCCGGGCGTCGGGCGCCTGGTCCGGGGGCTCGCCCCGCTGCGGGCCCAGGCGCACGAGCTCGGCGCGCTGGTCGCCGCGTCCTGGCGGCGGTCGCTGCAGCTGCGGGTCGTGGTGTCGACGCTCGCGTTGTCCTCGGCGGTGGTGCTGGTGCTGGGCCTGGTGCTGCAGAGCGAGATCGCCGAGCGGCTGCTGCAGAGCAAGATCAACGGCGCGCTCGTCCAGGCCGAGACCGGCCGGGTGGTACTCGAGGGCGAGCTCTCCGGTGTCGACCCGGACCGGGAGGGCGCGCAGGAGATCCTCAACGCGGCGCTGCAGCGGCTGACCAACACCGAGGACGCATCGCCCGGCACGTCCACCGCCGGTGAGTTCCGGGCGGCCCTGACCAGCGGGATCGGCAACGGGCCCGAGGTCTTCTCCGGCCCGGTGGACGAGGTCACCCCGGAGCAGCGGGCCACCGTCGCCGAGGGCGGTGTGAGCCGCCAGTACACGACCGTCGACGGCGTGCCGACCCTGGTGATCGGGCAGCCGGTCTCCACCGCGGGCCGTGACCTGCAGTTCTATCTGCTCTTCCCGCTGGAGGGGGAGCGGCTGACGCTCAACCTGGTGCAGAGCACGCTGATCGTGGGCGGGCTGGTGCTGCTGGTGCTGCTCGCGGCGATCGCCAGTCTCGTGACGAGGCAGGTGGTGCGGCCGATCCGGGAGGCCGCCGACGTGGCGGAGCGGTTCGCGGGCGGTCATCTCGACGAGCGGATGGCCGCGCGGGGCGAGGACGAGGTGGCGCGGCTCGCCGAGTCCTACAACGAGATGGCGGGCAGCCTCGCCGCCCAGATCGCGCAGCTGGAGGAGTTCGGCGCGCTGCAGCGCCGGTTCACCTCGGACGTCAGCCACGAGCTGCGCACCCCGCTGACCACGGTCCGGATGGCCGCCGACGTGCTCTACGCCTCCCGCGACGAGCTGCTCCCGGCGCTGCGCCGCAGCTCCGAGCTGCTGGTGACCGAGCTGGACCGGTTCGAGGAGCTGCTCGCCGACCTGCTGGAGATCTCCCGGCTGGACGCCGGCGTCGCCGAGCTGGGCGCCGAGCAGATCGACCTGTCCGCGGTGGTGCGGCGCGCCGTCGGAGCCGTCCGTGGCCTGGCCGCCGACGCCGGCACCGAGCTGGTGCTCGACCTGCCGTCCGGCGAGTACGTCGAGGCCGATCCGCGGCGGGTCGAGCGCATCGTGCGGAACCTGGTGGCGAACGCGATCGACCACGGCGAGGGCATGCCGGTGGAGGTGACGATGGCGGGCGACCCCGCGTCGGTGGCGGTGCTCGTGCGCGACCACGGCGTCGGCCTGCGGCCCGGCGAGGCGGACCTGGTGTTCAACCGGTTCTGGCGGGCCGAGGAGTCCCGGGCGCGGCGCAGCGGCGGCACCGGCCTGGGCCTGTCGATCAGCATCGAGGATGCCCGGCTGCACGGCGGCTGGCTGCAGGCGTGGGGCGAGCCCGGCAACGGATCGGCCTTCCGGCTGACCCTGCCCCGCCTCGTGGGTGGTCACATCTCCGCCTCTCCGCTGCCGCTCGGCCCGCCGTCGGGTGATGACGACACCGAGCGCCGCCGGGACGGCCGCCCCGGCACCTCGGTGCCGACCCCGCCCCGCGGCGTCGTCAGCCGCCGGGAGGAGACCCGGCCGGCGTGCGAGGACGAGGTCCGCGCGCTGCGCGCCGACGAGCCCGCCCCGGTGGTTCCCGCGGAACGGGCGATCACCGACCCGGGGGTGCAGCGGTGAGCGGGGTGCTGCACCGGTTCATCGGCGGGCTGGGGATGCTGATCTGCCTGGTCGTGCTCGCGGGATGTGCGAGTGTGCCCGACCACTCCTCGGTGCAGGTGCTGCGGCAGACCGGGGACACCGGGGCGGCCGTGCCGGACGGCCCGATCGAGGACGCCGACCCGCTCGGCCTGGTCCGCGAGTTCGTCTACGCCTCCGGGCGGCCGGACGACCGGCACGCCTCCGCCCGCCGCTACCTCGCCGCCTCGGCCGCCGACTGGGACGACGGCGCCTCGCTGACCGTGCTCACCGAGCGCTTCGACACCGTGTTCGCACCGGACAGCGCCGAGCACGGCGGGGACCGGGCGGTGGTGCGGCTGCGCGGTACCCGGCTCGGCACGGTCAGCCCCTCGGGTGCGTTCGAGACGGCCACCGGACCCGTCGAGATCGACATCGGGGTCGTCCGGCAGGAGGACCACTGGCGGATCGACCGGCCCCCGCCGGGAGTCATGGTCCGGCTGTCGGACTTCCGGACGAACTACCGCTCGCTGCGCGCGTGGTTCGCCGATCCGCAGCGCGGCACGCTGATGTCCGATACCCATTACATCCCCAGTACCCGGCCGATCCAGCTGGCCTCCCGCGCGACCGAGGTGCTGCTCGGCGGGCCCTCGGCGGGGCTGGCCGGTGCGGCCGTGACGATGTTCCCGGCGACCGCCCGGCTGCGCTCGGCCGTCGCCGAGTCGCCGGACGGGGTGAGTGTCGTCGATCTGACCGGTGTGTCCGGGTTGTCGGTGGCCGACCGCCGGCTGCTCGCCGCCCAGGTCGCCCTCACCCTGGCCGAGGTCAGCGTGCCGCGGGTGCGGGTGCTCTCCGACGGCGAGCCGCTGCTGCCCGAGCTGCCAGAGATCACCCGGGACGACGTCGCCGGCCTGGTGGCCGCGCCCGACCGGCTCCCGGCGTTCCCGCTGGTGGTCGACGGCGGGCGGGTCCGGCAGCTGGCCGACGGCGGCCAGGACACCCCGGTACCGGGACAGGCGGGCAACGGCTCGTTCGACGTGGTCGAGGCGGCCGCCTCGGCGCGCGGTGACGGGATCGCCGTCGTCTCCCGGGAGGAGACCGGGACGCACCGGCTGCTGACCGGCCCGATGGAGGGTGAGCTGACCGCGACCCCGGTCTCCGGTGCCGAGGTGACCTCGCTCAGCTGGAACGGTGCCGGCGACGAGATCTGGGCGGTCGCCGACGGCCGGCTGCGCCGGGTGCTGGTCCCGGCGACCGGGCCGCCCGCCGAGGCGCCGCTGGACACCCGGCGGCTGGACGGGCTCGGCGAGATCGCCGACGTGGCGCACTCCCGGGAGGGTGGCCGGATCGCGGTCGTCGCGGGCGGCACGGCCCTGGTCGGCCCGGTGGTGCCCGGGGAGGGCGGCGAGGCCGCGATCGGGCCGCTGCGCGAGCTGCGCCCGAACGAGCTGCAGGACGTCGTCGCCGTGGACTGGCGGTCGAGCGAGCAGCTCGCCGTGGCGTCCGACTCAGACCGCCCGGTCGCACTCGTGACGATCGACGGCCTGACGCTGGACCCGGTACCGGGCACCAACCTCACCTCCCCGTTGCGTGCGGTGGCCGCCGCTCCCGGACGGCCGATCTACGTCACCGACCGGACCGGCCTGTGGAGCTACACCGGCGGTGACCTCGACGCGTGGCGGCAGACGGTGGGTGCCTCCACCGCTGCCCGGCCCTTCTACCCGGGCTGAACCGGCGCCGGGGACCAGCCTGCACCGGCGGGCGGCCGGTGACCGGGCCGGTTCGCCGCCTGTGGACAGATCCGGCACTTGTGGACAACTCCGGGTTCCGGGGCCCGGTCCGGGGCTCCCGGCGGCCGGCGTCGGGCAGCATCCCCGGCATGACCGCTCCGGCCCCCTCACCCCTGGCGTCGCTGCTCGACCTGCTGTTCCCGCGGACCTGCGGTGGCTGCGGTGCCGGGCCGCCCGGCAGCGGCGGCTGGTGCCCGTGGTGCGCGGAGAGCACCGCGGGCCCGTGGTCGGTCGGCGTGCCCGGCGCCGGCCGGGTCGCCGTGGCCGGGCGCTACCGCGGGCCGCTGCGCCGCGCGGTGCTGGCCTACAAGGAGCGCGGCCGCCGCGATCTCGCGGCGGACCTGGCCGGGTTGCTGGTGGCCCCGCTCGCGGTCGTGCTGCCGGTGGCGGCCGGGCGGGCGCCGCCCCGCATCCGGCTGGTGCCCGTCCCGTCCCGCCCGGCGGCGGCCCGGGCCCGCGGCGGCGACCACGTGCTGCGGCTGTGCCGGGCGCTGGAGCCACGGCTCGCGGCCGCCGGCCTGCCGGCGAGCACCGCCCCGCTGCTCGCGCTCGACCGCCGGGCCCGGGACTCGGTCGGCCTGGACGGGGCGGCCCGGGCGGCGAACCTGGCCGCCGCGCTGTACCCGGCCGGCCGCGGGCGGGCCGACCGCGGGCGGCGGCCGCCGCCGGACCCCGGTGCACCGGTGGTGCTGGTCGACGACGTGGTCACCACCGGGGCGACCCTGCGGGCGTGCCGGCGGGCCCTGCGCGGGCTGGGCTGCGAACCGGTCGGCTCGGTGCTGCTGGCCGACGCCACCACACCCGGCCGAAAGCAGTGACCGCCGTCACATCCGTCCGACGGGTCGGGGGCGCGTCCGGGCGGCCGCCTCCGATGGCCGGTGAGTGCCGCATCCGACGACCCGCCGGTGGGTGCAGGAAGTGACGGCCGGGTATCACCCGGTTGCCGCGTGCCGGTCGCAGAACGGGATCGACAGCGGGCCGAACGTCCCGCTTCCGGGTCGACGAGCGGCCTGTCCCGTCGGCGGATTTCCCGATAGCGTCCGATGAACTCCGACCCGATAGCACACCAGGAGGAACGACCGATAGCCCACCCCCCGGGGCCGTCGTCGAGTCCCGGGTTCAGCACGAGGCGAAGCGAGGGATGTCCGAGTGGAAATCGTCGTCACCGGCCGGAACGTGCAGGTACCGGACCACTTCCGCGGTCTGGTCGAGGAGAAGCTGACCCGCCTGGAGCGGCACGATCACAAGATCGTCGGAATGGAGGTGGAGCTCTTCCACGAGCCGAACCGCCGACAGCAGAAGTCCTGCCAGCGTGTCGAGATCACCGGCCGCGGCGGCTGCGGTGCCGTGGCCCGCGCCGAGGCGTCGGCGCCCGACTTCTACGCAGCCCTCGACATGGCCGTCGGCAAGCTCGCCGAGCGACTCCGCCGTTCGCACGACCGTCGCAAGCCCAGTCGGCGCGACCGCGTGCACGCCTCGCGGGTCGCCGCGAACGCCTCCGCCGTCGCGCTGATGGAGGCGGCACCGCCCACCACCGACACCATCCCCGCGCCCCGCTCGCACGACGAGTCCCTTCCCGGTGCCGAGTTCGAGGAGCAGTGGGCGGCGGAGTACCTGCCCGGCCGCATCGTGCGCGAGAAGACCCATCAGGCCGACCCGATGACGGTCGACGAGGCACTGTCCCGGATGGAGCTCGTCGGACACGACTTCTATCTGTTCGCCGACACCGACTCCGGGCACGCCTCGGTGGTCTACCGGCGTCGCGGCTACGACTACGGAGTGATCAGGCTCGGCGGCTGACCGCTCGGCGCGGGTGCCCGGCCGTCCGCGGCGGCACCCGCGCCCGGCGGTGCCGTCCCGTGCCCCGTTCGCCGCCACCGGTCGCGGCGCGCGGGGCCTCGCCGAAGCGGCGCGGGACCCGCGACGGCGGGCCCGTACCATGGGTTTCGGGGCGGTGTGACCTCGTCCGGTGAGTGACACCCGTCCCGTGTCCTGACCGCGAACGTGAATGAGGTCGGCAGTGCCCTTCCTGAGTCGACTCCTCCGGGCCGGCGAGACCAAGCTGGTGAAGCGGCTCGGCAAGATCGCCGCGCACATCGACGGCCTGGAGCCCGAGTTCGAGGGCCTCACCGACGCGCAGCTGCGCGCGAAGACCGACGAGTTCCGGCAGCGGCTCGCCGGCGACGAGACCCTCGACGACCTGCTGCCCGAGGCGTTCGCGACGGTCCGCGAGGCGGCGCAGCGGACGCTGGGCCAGCGGCCGTTCACGGTGCAGCTGATGGGTGCCGGCGCACTGCACCTGGGCAACGTGGCCGAGATGGGCACCGGTGAGGGCAAGACCCTGACCTCGACCCTGGCCGTCTACCTCAATGCCCTCGAGGGCAAGGGCGTGCACGTCGTCACCACGAACGACTACCTCGCCAAGCGCGACTCCGAGACCATGGGCCGGATCCACCGCTGGCTCGGTCTGACCGTCGGCGTGATCCTCTCCGAGATGACCCCGGTCCAGCGCCGCGAGCAGTACGCGCAGGACATCACCTACGGCACGAACAACGAGTTCGGCTTCGACTACCTGCGCGACAACATGGCGTGGAACGTCGCCGACATGGTGCAGCGCGGCCACAACTTCGCGATCGTCGACGAGGCGGACTCGATCCTGATCGACGAGGCGCGGACCCCGCTGATCATCTCCGGCCCGGCCGAGCAGAGCGCCCGCTGGTACCAGGAGTTCGCCCGGCTGGCGCCGATGCTGTCCAAGGACATCCACTACGAGGTCGACGAGCGCAAGCGCACCGTCGGCATCACCGAGGAGGGTGTCGCGCTGATCGAGGACCAGCTCGGCATCGACAACCTCTACGAGTCCGCGAACACCCCGCTGGTCGGCTACCTGAACAACGCCGTCAAGGTGAAGGAGCTGTTCAAGAAGGACAAGGACTACATCGTCGCGAACGGTGAGGTCCTGATCGTCGACGAGTTCACCGGCCGGGTGCTCGCCGGGCGCCGCTACAACGAGGGCATGCACCAGGCGATCGAGGCCAAGGAAGGCGTCGAGATCAAGCCGGAGAACCAGACCCTCGCGACGATCACGCTGCAGAACTTCTTCCGGCTCTACGACAAGATCTCCGGCATGACCGGTACGGCCCAGACCGAGGCCGCCGAGCTGCACGAGATCTACAAGATGTCGGTGGTGTCCATCCCGCCGAACAAACCGCGGGTGCGCGCCGACCAGCCGGACCTGATCTACAAGACGGAGGCCGCGAAGTTCGAGGCCGTCGCCGACGACATCGCGGAGAAGCACGCGAACGGCCAGCCCGTCCTGATCGGTACCACCAGCGTCGAGAAGTCCGAGTACCTCGCCAAGCTGCTCCTGCGGCGCTCCGTGCCGCACGAGGTGCTGAACGCGAAGAACCACGCGCGGGAGGCGGCGATCATCGCCCAGGCCGGGCACGCCGGCGCCGTCACCGTCGCGACGAACATGGCCGGTCGAGGCACCGACATCATGCTCGGCGGCAACCCGGAGTTCCTGGCGGACCTGGAGCTGCGCGGGCAGGGGCTCGACCCGGTCGAGACCCGCGAGGAGTACGAGGCCGCCTGGGACGCCGTCCTGGACCGGATGCGCAAGCAGGTCCGGGCGGAGGCCGACGAGGTCCGCGCGGCGGGCGGGCTCTACGTGCTGGGCACCGAGCGGCACGAGTCGCGCCGGATCGACAACCAGCTGCGCGGCCGCTCCGGCCGGCAGGGCGACCCGGGCGAGTCGCGGTTCTACCTCTCGCTCGGCGACGAGCTGATGCGCCGGTTCAACGGCCACGTGGTCGAGTCGATCATGAACCGGTTCAACCTGCCGGACGACGTGCCGATCGAGGCCAAGATGGTCACCCGCGCCATCCGGAGCGCGCAGACGCAGGTCGAGCAGCAGAACTTCGAGATCCGGAAGAACGTCCTCAAGTACGACGAGGTCCTCAACAAGCAGCGCAAGGTCATCTACGACGAGCGCCGGCGGGTGCTCGACGGCGAGGACGTGCAGCGCCAGACCCGGAACATGCTCGAGGACGTGATCCACGGCTACGTCGCCGGGGCGACCGCCGAGGGCTACGCCGAGGACTGGGACCTGGAGAAGCTCTGGACCGCGCTGCGCGGCCTCTACCCGGTGTCGATCGACCCGAACTCGCTCGCCGACGACCTCGACGATCTCACCGCGGAGGACCTGGAGAAGCAGATCCTCGCCGATGCCGAGCAGGCCTACGCCCGGCGTGAGGCCGAGATCGACGCACTGATCGGCGCGCAGGGCGGGATGCGCGAGCTCGAGCGCCAGGTGCTGATGCAGGTCATCGACCGCAAGTGGCGCGAGCACCTCTACGAGATGGACTACCTCAAGGAGGGCATCGGGCTGCGCGCGATGGCCCAGCGCGACCCGGTGATCGAGTACCAGCGCGAGGGCTACGACATGTTCACCGCGATGCTCGAGGGCATCAAGGAGGAGACGATCGGGCACCTGTTCAACGTCGTCGTCCAGGTGCAGCAGCCTGCGGCGCCGGTCCAGGAGGCCGAGCCCGCGACGACCGAGATCCCGGTGATCCGCCGCGCCCCCGCGGAGGACCCGAGCGAGAGCACCGTGGTCCTGCCGAACCTGTTCCGCACCACCCCGCCGCAGAACCTGCAGTACAGCGGTCCCGGCGAGGACGGCGGGGTCGCCCGGCGGGGAGAGGGCGCGGCGCCCGCGCCCGGTGGCCGGACCGGCCGCTACCGCGCGGCCGCACCCCGGAACCCGGTGCCCCGCAACGCTCCCGCGCAGAACGCCGCGCCGCAGAACGCGCCGACCGGCAACGGTGCGGGCGACGGTGGCGTCAACCGTGCCGAACGCCGTCGCGCGGAGAAGGCGAACCGCAGGCGCCGCTGACCGCGGTCACAGCAGCCGCGCGGCGGTGACGACCCACGGGTCGTCGCCGCCCGCGCGGTCGATCCGCAGGATCAGCGCCCGGTTCCGGCCGGCGAGCGGGACGGTCGTGCAGATCTCCGCGGCGTCCGGGTGCGGCTGGTCCACGTGCACCGGGTGGGCGCGGCGCTGCGCGCCCGGGGCCGCGCCGCAGCCCGGCGCCCGCTCCCGCCCGCCCGGGCGGCCGCGGTGCGGTGCCGGGCGGGCCGCCCGGATGTAGCGGAGCACCGGCGGCGCGGTGAGACCGGCGAGCTGGCCGGCCGGCCGGCGCCCGGTGAGCACCTCGCGGACCAGCCGCACCAGCTCGGCCGCCCGGGCCCGGGTCCGATCGGCGTCCGGGACGGTGATCTCGGGCGGCCGGACCTCCGCGCGCGGCGGTCCGGCGCGGTCCGGGGCCGGGGTCGCGCCCGAGTACATGCGGATCCCGCCCGGGAGGACGACGACCAGGCCGGGTGGGAGCTCGGGCGGTACCTCCTCCGGCGTCCGGGCGACCAGCACGCGGTACCGGTCCCCGGGCTGTTCGCCGCCGGGCCCGCCGGGATCGGGGAACGGACGGGGTGCCGGGGCCCCGGGCACCGGACCGGCGGGGGAGCCGGGGATCGGGCCGGGTGGCCGGCCGGCCGGGGTGTCGGGCAGCGGGCCGGCCGCGGGGCTGGACGTGGTCACCGGACGAGCGTGCGCCGTGCGCGGCGCGGCACGGTCCGATCGGCCCGGATTCGTACCGACACCGTCCGGTGGCGACACCGTCGGGGTCCGTACCGTCCGGGTCCGCACGGCGCACGGTCCGCGCCCGCCGGCGGATCGTTCGCAGCCGCAGGCAGGCGATCGCGATCGGGCCCGCGGGCGCCGGCGGCGGCCTACCCTGCCGCGATGCCCGAGCAACCGCGTCCCCACCCGTCCCGGCCCACCGAGCGGGGCCGGCACGCCGAGCCCGGCCGATCGCACGCGGAGCCGAGCGACCCGTCCATCGGCCCGCGCCCGGGTCCCGGCGGGCCGGACACGGTCGCCGATCTGCTGGTCCGCGCCGGCGCCGGGGTGACGGAGCACCGGCGCCGCCGGGCGGCGGAGCACGGCCTGTCGCGGACCGGGCTCGCGGTGCTGCAGGTGCTCGACGGGACGGAGGGGCTCGTCCAGCGCGAGCTGGCGGCCCGCGTCCGGGTCGGCCCGACCACGCTCACCCCGGTGCTCGACGCGCTGGAGGAGGACGGTCTGGCGGCCCGCGCGGCGGTCGGCGGGGACCGGCGGGTCCGCCGCGTCGTCATCACCGACGCCGGTCGCGGCCGGCTGGTCGCCGCCCGGTCCGCGGACCGCCGGCGGCGTGTCCCGGATCCCCCGCGCGCACACGCCGGGGCCATCCGCGAGTATCTGCTCGCGGTGATCGTGGTGCTGGAGCAGGATCACCGCGGGCAGACGCGCTGAGGGAGACGTGATGGGACGGGCCGCGGTCGAGGTCGTCGACCTGGTGAAACGCTATCCGAAGTCGGACCGCAACGCGGTCGACGGCCTGTCCTTCGAGGTCGCCGAGGGTGAGATCTTCGGGCTGCTCGGCCCGAACGGGGCCGGCAAGACCACCACCGTGGGCGTCCTCACGACCCGGGTGGTGCCGACGTCGGGGACCGCACGGGTGGCTGGGCTGGACGTGCTGCGCGACTCCGTCGCCGTCTGCGCGAAGCTCGCGGTGGTGCCGCAGCGGCAGAACCTGGACCGCTCGCTCGGCGTCCGCGACAACCTGGTCTTCCACGCCGCGTACCACGGCGTCGGCCGCGCCGAGCGCAACCGGCGGGCCGACGAGCTACTGGAACGGATGGGACTGGCCGACCGGGCGAAGGCGGTCGCCGACGATCTCTCCGGCGGCCAGGCGCAGCGGATCATGATCGCCAGGGCGCTCATGCACAAGCCCGAGGTGCTCTTCCTCGACGAGCCCTCGACCGGCCTGGACCCGCAGGCCCGGCTGTTCGTGCACGACTACGTGCTCGGCCTGCGGGACGAGGGCATCACCGTGGTGCTGACCACCCACGACATGGACGAGGCGCAGAAGCTCTCGCACCGGATCGGGATCGTCGACCACGGCAGGCTGCTGGCCCTCGACACCCCGGACGCGCTGGTCCGCTCGCTGCCCGGCAGCGGGAGCATCGAGATCGTCGCGGAACCGGGCCCGGCGGGGACCGAGCAGATGCGGGCCGCGCTGTCCGGGCTGGCCGACGTCGCCCGGGTGGAGAGCCCGCCCCGGCGTGCCGACGACGTCGAGGGCACCGTCGCGTTGCGCCTGTCGGTGGTCGGCGACCCGGCGACGCTGCTCGCGCCGGTCGTCGACCTGCTCGGCAGGCACGGTGCGGCGGCGCGGGACGTGCGGCTGGGGTCCGCCACCCTGGAGGACGTCTTCATCGACCTGACCGGACGGGAACTGCGGTGAGCCGGCGCGCCTTCCTCGCGGTGCTGCGCCGCGACATCTTCGTCACCGGCAAAGAATTGCCCTCCTTCCTCGCCCAGGTGCTGGTGCAGCCGTTCTTCTTCCTGCTGGTCTTCGTGGTCGTGCTGGGCCGCGGCGGGTTCGTCGCCGAGGGCTACGGCGAGATCATGCTGCCCGGGCTGATCGCGCTGAACGCGCTGTTCGGGGCGCTGCAGAGCGTCACGCTGCCACTGGTGTTCGAGCTGTCGTGGACCCGGGAGATCGACGACCGGCTGCTGGCGCCGATGCCGGTGTGGGCGGTGGCCGTCGAGAAGATCATCTTCGCCGGCCTGCGCGGGTTGCTGGCCAGCCTGCTGATGGTGCCGATCGGGCTGCTGATGGTGGATGTGTCCTGGCCGGCCGCCGGGCTCCCGATGGCGCTGCTGATGGTGGTGCTGGGATCGCTGCTCGGCGCCGCCATGGGCCTCACCATCGGGACCGCGGTGCCACCGCGGCGGATCAACATCCTGTTCGCGGTGATCTTCACGCCGCTGCTGTTCACCGGCTCCGTGCAGTACCCGTGGCTGACCCTGGCCGACCTGCGCTGGTTCCAGGTGCTCTCGGCGCTGAACCCGCTGACCTACGTCAGCGAGGGGCTCCGGGCGGCGCTGGTGCCGCACGTCCCGCACATCCCGATGTGGATCTGCGTGCTGGTGCCGGTGCTCGCGATCGTGCTGTTCACCCTGCTCGGGATCCGCGGGTTCCTCCGCCGCGCCCTCGACTGACGGGTACCGTCGGCGGCGTGCCGGAACCACGCACGCTGCGCGGCCTGATCGTCGACTACGGCGGTGTCCTCGACGATCCGGACGGCGGCCCGCGCCTGCTCGCCTACGCCCGCCGGGCCGCCGCCGACGGGATCCGGACGGCCCTGTTCTCCGGGGCGCACGCGGTGCCCGACGGTTGCGCCGACGCCTTCGGCACGGTGCTGCTCGGGGCGGTCCGCGGGGCCCGCAAGCCCAGCCCGGACGCCTTCGCCGCGGCGGCCGCCGCGATCGGCCTGGACCCGGCGGACTGCGTGGTCGTCGACGACATGGGCGTCTGCGTGCGCGGCGCGGCGGCGGCCGGGGCGGTCGGGGTGCAGCACGTGAGCGCCGATGCGACGCTCGCCGAGCTGGAGATCCTGCTGGGCGTCGACGCCGGGTCGTGACGTGCGGAGGCGCCGCCCGCTGCTCGCGGACGGCGCCTCGATGGTCGGCCCGGCTGCTGCCGGGCCGGTCCCGCTACGGGCCGTTGTGACCGGCCCGGATCACTGCTGCGGGGGCGGCGGCTGCTGGCCGCCCTGCGGCGGCGGCGCCTGGCCGGGCTGCTGCTGACCCTGCGGCGGCGGGGCCTGGCCCGGCTGCTGCTGACCCTGCTGCGCGGTCGTGTCGCCGCTACCGGTCCGCTCGCGGGCGAACTTCGTCGCGGTGTCGATGTGCTGCTCGTTGCCGGCGAACTTCTTCTTGGCCGCGTCCCCGGCCTTGTTCAGCGCCTGGTCGACCTTGTCGTCGTGCTTGCCGAGCAGGTCCTTGGCCTTGTCCAGGAAACCCATGCCGACCATGGTCGCGCGCTCAGGCTCGCGGCGCACCCTCGGCACGTACCCCGTTCGGGTGAGCAGCGTCCACGATCGACGAACGGAGCCGCGCGTGCTCCGGCCGGAGGTCCGCCACCCGGGTCACCCCGAGCAGCTGCATCGTGCGCTCGACCTCGCCGCGCAGGATCTCCACCGCCCGGGCCACCCCGGCCTCGCCGCCGGCCATCAGCCCGTACAGGTAGGCCCGGCCGACCAGCGCCGCCCGCGCCCCGAGCGCGACGGCGGCGACCGCGTCCCCGCCGTGCATGATCCCGGTGTCGACCAGCACCTCGGCGTCGTCTCCGAGCTCCTGGACGACCGGCTCGATCAGCTCGGCCGGGACCGGGGCCCGGTCCAGCTGCCGGCCGCCGTGGTTGGACAGCAGCACGCCGTCCGCGCCCGCGTCGGCGACCCGGCGCGCGTCGGCCACCGACTGGACGCCCTTGACCACCAGCTTCCCCGGCCAGGTCTCGCGCAGCCAGGCCACGTCGTCCATCGTCAGGGCCGGGTCGAACACCCGGTTGATCACCTCGAACGGGGATCCGCCGCCCGAGGCGAGGCTCTCGAAGGCCAGCGGCTCGGTGGTGAGCAGGTCGAACCACCACCGCGGGTGCCGGGCGCCGTCGAGGAAGGTCCGCAGCGACAGGGCGGGCGGGATGGACAGGCCGTTGCGGACGTCGCGGCGCCGGTTGCCGCCGACCGGGGTGTCGACGGTCAGCATCAGCGTGTCGTAGCCGGCCGCCGCCGCCCGGGCGACCAGGTCGTGCGCGAACGACCGGTCCCGCCACAGGTAGAGCTGGAACCAGGTGCGGCCGCCGGCGCCGGCCCGGGCGACGTCCTCGATCGTCGTCGAACCCATGGTGGACAGCGTGTACGGGATCCCGGACCGGGCCGCGACGGCGGCGACCGCCCGCTCGCCCGCGGTGTGCATCATCCGGGTGAAACCGGTCGGGGCCAGCGCGAACGGCAGCGCCGAGCGGCCGCCGAGGACGTCGGTCCCGGTGTCGACCCGCGACACGTCGCGCAGCACGCTCGGCGTGAACTCGACCGACGCCCACGCGTCGCGGGCGCGGCGCAGGCCGATCTCGTCCTCGGCGGCGCCGTCGGTGTAGTCGAACACCGCCCGCGGCGCCCGTCTGCGGGCGAGCAGCCGCAGGTCACCGATGCTCGCCGCGCGGGCCAGCCGGGCCGCGGTGCGGTCCAGGGTGACGGGCGCGGGGCGCAGCAGCGGCGCGAGCTCGGACGGGCGCGGGATGCGACGGCGGACCATGGACGCCAGGGTAGGTACCCGAGCCGGGCATGTGTCGAGCACGGACGGGAGGAGCGGTATGGAGGTCCCGCGGGCGGTGCTGTGGACCGGCGCACATCCGACGACGCCATGGCCGGCCGCGGTGCTGCGGATCGTGGTCGGCGTGCTGTTCGTCGGGTACGGCTGCCGACGTTCACCGAGCACGACGGCTGGGTGAGCTCGTTCGGCGACTGGTCGCTGCCGGAGTCGTCGCTGCTGGTGTACGCGACCGCGCTGCTGCTGGGCTGCGGCCTGATCGCCTGGTCGACGACCGGCCGCGGTCAGCGGCGGCGCAGCAGCTCGTAGGCCGCGACCGCCCCGGCCGAGGCCACATTCAGCGACTCCACGCCGCCGAACATGGGCAGCGACAGGATGCCGTCGCAGCGCTCCCGGACGGCGTCGGTGAGGCCGTCGGTCTCGTTGCCGAGCACCAGCGCCACCCGGGGCGGCAGGTCGGCGTCGAGCAGCGACCCGCCGCCCGCGTCCAGCCCGAACACCGAGAATCCGGCGCCGTGCATCAGGTCGACGCCCTCGGCGGCGGTGGCGCAGCGCAGCACCGGCGCGAAGAACGCCACCCCGGCCGACGCCTTGATCACCAGCGGGTCGATCGCGGGCACCCCGCGCCGGGGGAGCAGCACGCCGTCCAGCCCGGCGGCGGTCGCGCTGCGCAGCAGCATGCCGACGTTCGACGGGTTCGTGACGGCGTCGAGCACCAGCACCGACGCCGGCCGCCTGGTGCCGAGATCGGACAGGAACACGCCGAGCGGCGCCATCCGCGGGGCGACGACGTCGGCGAGTACGCCCTGGTCGTGCCGGCCGTTGCCGGCGAGCACCTTCACCCGCTGCGCCGACGCTCGCTGCACCGGCACCCCGCGCCGGCGCGCGGCGGCGGTGATCTCGCGCTCCCCGCCGCCGCGGACCGAGTCGGCGAGGATCACCTTGTCCACCGCCAGGCCATCGTCGGCGAGCGCCTCGAGGACCGGTTTGCGGCCGTAGACGGTGATGAACCGGTCCTTCGGCGACACGGCCGGCGCGGCGGACTCGGACGGGGTGGACGGGGCGCGGTCGGTCACGACGGCCAGAGTCCCACGCGCACGTAGGATCTCGACCATGCCGTCCCGGCTCTCCGCACTCGACGCCTCCTTCCTCTACATCGAGGAGGCGACCACGCCGATGCACGTCGGCGGCGTCTCCGTGTTCGACCGCCCGCGTGACGGCCTGGACTACGACCGGCTGGTCGAGCTGATCGAGCAGCGGCTGGCGCTGGTCCCCCGGTTCCGGCAGAAGGTCCGGCACGTGCCCGGCAACCTCGCCCGGCCGGTCTGGGTGGACGATCCCGAGTTCGACATCGCCTACCACGTGCGGCGCTCCGCGCTGCCCCGGCCGGGCAGCGAGGACCAGCTCACCGACCTGGTCGGGCGGCTGATGTCCCGGCCGCTGGACCACTCGCGGCCGCTGTGGGAGATGTACCTGATCGAGGGCCTCGCGCCGGCCCCGACCGGCCGCGGCAGCGGGAAGGACGGCCGGGTCGCGATCCTCACCAAGACCCACCAGGCGATGGTCGACGGGATCTCCGCGATCGACATCGGACAGGTGATCCTGGACGTCTCCGCCGAGCCCCGCGAGACGCCGGACGAGCTGTGGATGCCGCGGCCGGAGCCGAGCGACGGTCAGCTGGTGCTGGACGCGATCGGCGAGGCCGTCACCCGGCCGACCGAGATCGTGGACAACGTCCGAGCGGCCACCGGGGACGCGCTGGCCACCGTCGGCAAGCTCGGCCGGGCCGCCGGCAAGGTGCTGACGATGGCGCGCACGGCGGGCCGCCGCGCGCCGGGGCTCCCGCTGAACGCCGAGATCTCCACCCAGCGGCGGTTCGCGCTGGCCCGCACCGACCTGGAGGACTACCGCAAGGTGCGGGCCGCCTACGGCTGCGACGTGAACGACGTCGTGCTGGCCGTGATCTCGGGTGCGCTGCGCACCTGGCTGATGTCGCGCGGCGAGCCGGTCGGCGGGTCGTCGTCGGTGCGCGCGCTGGTCCCGCTGTCGGTGCGCGGGGAGGGCGACGTGCCCAGCTCGGCGACCGGCGGCTCGCTGGGCAACCGGGTGGCGTCGTTCCTGGTGGACCTCCCCGTGGGCGAGCCGAGCCCGCTGGTGCGGTTGCACCAGGTGACCCACCAGATGCGCGAGCACACCGACACCGGCGACGCCGTCGGTGCGGACACGCTCGTCCGGATCGGCGGGTTCGCCCCGCCGACCCTGCACGCGGTCGGGGCGCGCGCCGCCAGCGGCATGTCCCGGCACTTCTTCAACCTGGTCGTCACGAACGTCCCCGGCCCGCAGTTCCCGCTGTACGCGGCCGGTGCCCGGATGCTGGAGATGTTCCCGGTGGTGCCGCTGGCCAAGGGCCAGGCCGTCTCCATCGGGCTCACCAGCTACGACGGCGGCGTCTACTACGGACTCAACGGCGACCGGGACGCGATGGGGGACATCGACGTGCTCGCCGGGATGGTGAACGAGTCGCTCGAGGAGCTCCTCGACACCCTGCGGCAGTAGCGAGAAAGGACCTACCCGTGCGGATCTACCTCCCCGCGACCTGGCCGATGCTGGCCCGGACCGTGTCCACCGGCACCTTCGAGCCGCTCGGCGGGACCGGGTTCGCGCTGACCCCGAAGCTGCGCGAGTCCTACGTGACCGGCGACGACGAGGAGCTGGAGTACGCCGCGCTCAGCGAGGCCGCGCGGGCGTCGCTGCGGCTGCTCGCCGTCGAATTCGGGCTCGGCGAGGACGGCACGCCGCCACGCCGGGTGGTCGTCGCCGCCGACACCGACGACGTCACCCTGCGCCCCGATCTCGACGACGGCGCGGTCCGGGTGACCGGCCCGGTCCCGGTGGCGAAGATCGCCGCCGTGCACGTCGACCTGCCGGAGGCCGAGCACGCCGTCCGCGAGGCCGCGGGTGCGGTCGACAAGGCCGATCTCGGCGACCTGGACGCCGAGTTCCTGGTCGGTGAGGCCGAGGACTTCGAGCTCGCCTGGTACGACGGGTCCGAGCTGCCGTTCCTGGTCGAGCTGGGCTGATCCGCCCGGCTACCGGCGCTCAGCCCCGCACCGGCGGCTCGATCGTGACCGGGCTGCCCCAGTCGCGATAGCGCAGCAGCAGGTCCAGGGTGCCGGCGTCGGGCAGCTGCTGGCGCAGCCGCGCCCGCAGCGGGCGCCGGTCGGCGTCCAGCCAGATCTCGGTGCTGATCCGGGTCACCCCGGCCTGCTGCTGCGCGGTGAGCGCCGCGAGGCGGTCCGGCTCGGTCTCCACCGCGATCGCCCGGACCAGGTCGACGACCAGGGTGTAGTGCACGACGGGGACGCCGTCGACGTCGGTGTCCCGGGCGTCGGCGACCAGCACCGCCCCCGGGTAGCGGGCGATCGCGGCCAGCGGATCGGCGCCGCCGGCGACGTTCGCGGCGAGGGTGGCGTCCGCGACCTGCTCCGGCGCGATCGGCCCGATCCCGGGCTCCACCCAGTCCGCGGCGCCCTGCGGGTGCAGCCAGGTGCGCTCGCCGATCCGGACGACGCCGGTGGTGCCGGGCGGGGCGCCCTCCGGCCCGGCCCGCAGGTCCAGGCGCACCGCGGGCGCGCCGCCCTCCGGGACGAAGCGGACCGCGCCCTCGCCGGTGACCGGGACCGGCCCGGCCTGGTCGGTCAGGGTCCCGGCTACGGCCAGCGCGGCGCCGCCGTCGGATCGGGTGCGGGCACCGACGTCGGCGATCAGCGGCGCCGGGTCGTAGTACTTCGGCAGCGTGCTGCCGGTGGCCGGCGGCGGCGGGGTGGAGCCCATCGAGCCGGGCCAGGCGCACCCGGTCAGCGGTCCGGTGAGCAGCGCGACGCCGAGCAGGACGGCACCGAGCAACGGTGCCGCTCGCCGTTCCGGCACGTCGCCTCCGCCCCTGATGATCAGCCCTGGTTGAGCGCCACGAGGATGCGGCGCAACGCGTCGAGTCTGCCTCCGCCGAGCGATCCGGCGGCGACCAGGTCGTCCAGTGCGCACTCCGGATCGGCGGGCGGCCCGAGGTGCCCGCAGCCGCGCGGGCAGTCGTCGATCGCCGCGGCGAGGTCGCCGAACGCGGCGACCACGTCGTCCGGCCCGACGTGCGCCAGCCCGAACGAGCGGATCCCCGGCGTGTCGACGACCCAGCCGTCGGCGTGCGGGAAGGCCAGCGCCGCGGTGGTGGTGTGCCGCCCCTTGCCTACCCCGGACACCCGGCCGGTGGCCTGGTCGGCGGCCGGGACGATCGCGTTCACCAGGGTGGACTTGCCGACGCCGGAGTGCCCGACCAGCGCGCACAACCGACCGGTCAGCGCGGACCGCAGGTCCTCCAGGCCGGCCGGCGGGCCGTCCGCGGACCGCCCGGTGACGACCAGCGGCACCCCGAGCTCGCGGTACTGCGCGGCGAACGGCTCCGGATCGGTGAGATCGGACTTGGTCAGGCACAGCACCGGCTCCAGCCCGCCGGCGTAGGCGGCGACCAGGCAGCGGTCGACGAACCCGGTGCGCGGCGGCGGATCGGCCACCGCGGTGACGACGATCAACCGCTGCGCGTTCGCGACGACGACCCGCTCGTAGGGGTCGTTGTCGTCGGCGGTGCGGCGCAGCACCGTGTCCCGGTCGGCGACCCGCACGATCCGGGCGAGCGTGTCCGGCTCCCCGGACAGGTCCCCGACCAGGTCCACCCGGTCCCCGACGACGACCGGCGTGCGGCCCAGCTCGCGGGCCCGCATCGCGACCACCGGCGGCCGCTCCGGATCGGAGTCCGGGGCACACGTCCAGCGGCCGCGGTCGACGGCGGTGACCATCGCCCGGGACGCGTCGGCGTGCGCGGGGCGCCGCTTACTGCGCGGGCGGGACCCGCGCCGGCCCGGGCGGACCCGGACGTCGGACTCGTCGAGCCGGTCGTGCCTGGGCACCCTCAGCGCCCCTCGGCGATCCCGAGCAGCGCCGACCAACGGCCGGGGAAGTCGGGGATCGTCTTGTCGGTGCAGCTGATGTCGTCCACCGCGACGCCCGGCACCACCAGCCCGATGATCGCGCCCGCGGTCGCCATCCGGTGGTCGGCGTAGGCGCCCCACGGCCGGTCCGGCCGCCCGGCCAGCGGCTTCGGGTCGATCACCAGGCCGTCGTCGGTCTCGGCGACCGAGCCGCCGAGCGCGGTGATCTCGGTGGCGAGCGCGGCGAGCCGGTCGGTCTCGTGGCCGCGCAGGTGCCCGATGCCGCGCAGCCGGGACACCCCGTCGGCCAGCGCGGCGACCGCGGCGACGGTGGGGGCCAGCTCGCCGGCGTCGCGCAGGTCGACGTCGATCCCGGACAGCCGGTCCGGGCCGGTGACGGTGAGCCCGTCCGGTCCGGTCGCGATCCGGGCGCCGAACCGTTCCAGCACCGGCAGCACGTGCGCGCCGGGCTGGGTGCTCCCGGCCGGCCAGCCGCGCACCGTCACCCGGCCGCCGGTCACGGCGGCCGCCGCCAGGAACACCGCGGCGTTCGACAGGTCCGGCTCGATCGCCCAGTCCCGCACCGCGACCGGGCCGGGCTCCACCCGCCAGATGTCCGGCTCGTCGTCGTGCACGGTGACGCCGGCCGTCCGCAGCATGTCGACGGTCATCGCGATGTGCGGCAGCGACGGCACCGGCGGGCCGGCGTGCCGGACCGTCACCCCGCGCTCGAACAGGGCGCCGGAGAGCAGCAGCCCGGACACGAATTGGGACGACGCCGACGCGTCGATCGTGACCTCGCCGCCGCGGGCCGGCCGGTCGCCGTCGAGCCGGAACGGCAGCGCGTCCCCCTCGATCCGGGCGCCGAGGGTGCGCAGCGCGCCGAGCACGATGCCCATCGGGCGCTCCCGGGCGCGCGGGTCGCCGTCGAACCGCACCGCGCCGCGCGCGGTCGCCGCGGCCGGCGGGACGAACCGCATGACCGTCCCTGCGAGCCCGCAGTCGACCTGCGCCGGGAACTCGGGCGTGCCGCCGCGCAGCCCGCCGTGCGCGCCGGTCCGCACCGTGTCGCCCTCGGTGGTGACGGGCACGCCGAGCGCGGTCAGCGCGCCGGTCATCAGGGTGGTGTCGCGGGTCGGTGGGGCGCCGTCGACCCGGCAGGCGCCGCCGGACAGCCCGGCGAGCAGCAGCGCCCGGTTGGTGACCGACTTCGAGCCGGGCACCGAGACGGTGCCGGTCACCGGGGCGGCGGGTGTGGGTGCGGACCAGGAGCTCACGGTCCCATCTTTCCCCACGTGGGAGGATGGGACGCATGTGCGGCCGTTACGCCTCCACGAAGGCCCCCGCCGACCTGGCCGACGAGTTCCACGCCGTGGACGCCACGGCGGAGTCGTCGCAGCGGCCGGACTACAACGTCGCGCCGACCAAGGACATCACCGTCGTCGTGCAGCGGCACCCGCGCGACGACGACGGCGAGCCCGATCCGGCCGTCACCGAGCGGTCGCTGCGCACCGTCCGGTGGGGCCTGGTGCCGTTCTGGGCGAAGGACCCCTCGGCGGGCGCCCGGATGGTGAACGCCCGCTCCGAGACGGTCACCGAGAAGCCCGCGTTCCGCCGCGCCGTCGCCTCCCGGCGCTGCCTGTTCCCGGCCGACGGCTGGTACGAGTGGCAGCGCCGGGACGCCGTGCCGAAGGCGGAGGGCGGTTCGGGCAAGCCGACCAAGCAGCCCTACTTCACCGGCTACGCCGACGGCGCGACCCTGGCGATGGCCGGGATCTGGGAGTTCTGGCGTCCGAAGCCGGACGCCGGCGGCGATCTTCTCGAGAAGTACCCGGACGGCCTGGTGACCGCCTGCGTGCTCACCACCGAGGCGGTCGGCCCGCTCGGCCAGGTGCACGACCGGATGCCGCTGGTGCTCGCCCCCGGCGACTGGGACGCCTGGCTGGACCCGGACGCCTCGGTGGCCGACGGGCCGGTCGCCGCGCTGCTCACCCCGCCCGCCCCGGAGCTGGTCGCGATGCTGGCGATCCGGCCGGTGTCGTCGCAGGTCAACAGCGTCCGCAACAACGGCCCCGAGCTGCTGGCTGAGCTGCCCGCCGACCAGGTGCGGGAACCGATCCAGCTCGACCTGCTCTCGTGAGCGGGACCGGCGGCACCGTCGAGGAGATCGACACCCCGCGCGGCCCGGCCCGGGTGACCCGGCATCCGGCGGCGTCCGGCGCGCCGCGCGGCCTGCTGCTGCTCGGGCACGGCGCCGGCGGCGGCGTCGACGCACCCGACCTGGTGGCCGCGACCGGTGCGGCCACCGGCGCCGGGTTCGACGTCGGGCTGGTCGAGCAGCCCTACCGGGTGGCGGGCCGGCGCGCCCCGGCCCCGGCCGGGCACCTCGACGAGGCGTGGCTGGCGGTCGCCGCCGCGGTCCGCGGCGACCTGCCGCTGGTCCAGGGCGGACGTAGCTCCGGCGCCCGGGTGGCCTGCCGCACCGCCGCGGCCACCGGCGCGTCCGCCGTGCTGTGCCTGGCGTTCCCGCTGCACCCGCCGGGCCGGCCGGAGCGGAGCCGGCTGCCGGAGATGGCCGGCGCCGGGGTGCCGGTGCTCGTCGTGCAGGGCCGCAGCGACCGGTTCGGGATCCCGGACGACGGCCCCGGCCGCCGGGTGGTGCAGCTCGACGGCGACCACGGCCTGAAGAAGGACCCGGCCGGTGTGGCCGCGGCGGTCCGCGACTGGCTGGCCGGCATCCTCGGCTGACCGTCGGGCCGGCTCAGGACACGATCAGCCACAGTCCGCTCACCAGCAGCATCCCGGTCCAACTGAGGACCGTCATCATCACCGTCCAGGTGCGCAGGCCGTCGGCGACGGAGAGGCCGAGGAAGCGGGTGACGATCCAGAACCCGGAGTCGTTGACGTGCGACAGCGACGACGCCCCGCAGCCGATCGCCAGCACGATGAGCACGACCTGCAGGTTCGTGAAGTCTCCGGCGGCCACCGTCGACTGCACCAGGCCCGCGGCCGCCAGCGTCGCGACGGTCGCCGATCCCTGGGCCACCCGGAAGATCGTGGCGAGCAGGAACGCGAGCAGCAGGACCGGCACGCCGGACTCGACGAGTACGCCGGAGACGCTGTCGCCGATCCCGCTCTCCGAGAGCACCTCCGCGAATACCCCACCGGCGCCGGTGACGAACACGACGATGGCGGCCGGGGCCAGCGCGGCGTTCATCAGCGAGCCGAGCCGGTCCATCGACCAGCCGTGCCGGACGCCGAGCACGAGGCTGCTGAGGACGACGGCGAACAGCAGTGCGAAGGCCGGGGCGCCGGCCAGTGAGGTGACGCCGTGCAGCGTCGATCCCTTCGCCAGCACCAGCTCGCTGACCGTGCCGATCGCGATCAGTACCACCGGGACGAGGATCATCGCGGCGACCGTGAACGGTCCCGGTCCGCCGTCGCGCCCGGTGTCGGCGGTCGTGTCGGCGGTCAAGTCGGCGCTGTCCCCGGCCGGGTCGTCGTCCGGCCGGACGGGTGCGGCCCCGGCCGACCCGTCGAACCTGCGCTGGACGTCGGTGTCCACCCGGAACTCGCGCCGGGCGAACATCAACCGGCCGACGTAGTAGGCCTGCACCCCGAGCGGCACGCAGACCCCGAGCCCGACGAGCACGACCAGGCCGACGTCGGCGTCGAGCAGCGTTGCGCCACCGGTGATCCCGGGATGCGGCGGGACGAGACCGTGGATCAGGGCCATGATCCCGCCGACCGGGATGCCGACGATGACCGGTGAGACCTGTCCCGCCGCCTTGGCGAAGCTGAACAGGATGGGCAGCAGGATGATGTAGGCGACGTCGAAGAAGATCGGGATGACCACGATCGAGGAGACGACGAGCAGTGCCGGACCCACCCGCTCCGGCCCGAGCCGCCGGGTGAAGCGCTCGGCGAGGATCCGGGCACCGCCGGTCTTCTCGACGACGGCGCCGAGCATCGCGCCCAACCCGACCAGGAGCGCGACGTTGCCGAGCGTGCTGCCCATGCCCTCGATGACCGTGGGCATGATGTCGGCCGGGGCCATCCCGCCGGCGAGCGCGGTCGCGACCGCGACGATCAGCAGCGCCAGGAACGCCGGGACCTTCAGCCAGATGATCAGCGCGAGCAGCAGCGCGACCGCCGCGACCGCGATGCCGATGAGGGCGACGACGCTCATGATGGTGGCGAGTCCTTCCGTTCGTCGTCGAGCGGAGTGGTCGCCGTGCGGCCGACCGTTCGGACGCTCACCGATGGTGACGGTGGACGCCACCATCGTGCGTTTCCGTCACCGAGGCTCGTTGATATCAACGAGCCTGTCAATCAATCGGACGATCCCTGCTGGTCCGTTCGGCGGTCCGGGAGCTGACGGTGCATGACCGGGGTGCGCCGGTCCAGTGCCCGGGGGACGTCCGCCGGGTGCAGCGGCGCCGAGAGGTACCAGCCCTGGCCGATGTCACAACCCAGCGACCGCAGCCGGGATGCCTGCTCGGCGGTCTCCACCGACTCGGCGACCACCTCCAGCCCGAGGCTGTGCGCGAGCTCGATCATCGCCGACAGCACGACCGGGCTGTCCAGGTCGCGGCCGGGATGCCGGTCCGCCCGGGCCGGCATCGGGCCCTTCGCCGAGACGAACGACCCGGCGAGCTTCAGCACGTCGACCGGCAGCCGGTGCAGGTACGCCAGGTTCGAGTAGCCGGTGCCGAAGTCGTCGATCGCGATCCGCACGCCGAGCCGGGACAGCTCCTCCAGGGCCGCGATCGGCTGCCCGCCCGCGGACATCAGGTCGCTCTCGGTCAGCTCCAGCTGCAGCGCCCTGGCCGGCCACCCGGTCTCGCCGAGGATCTCCACGATCCGCTGCACGGCGTCGTCCTGGCGGAGCTGGCGGCCTGCCACGTTGACGCTGAGCACGAACCGGCGCGCCGGATCGGCGTCGGCCCAGGCGCGGGCGTCGGAGCAGGCCCGGCGCAGCAGGTACAGGCCGAGCGGGACGATCAGGCCGGTCTGCTCGGCCAGCGGGATGAACAGGTCCGGCCCCAGCTTCTCGCCGTCGGCCGCCCGCCACCGGGCCAGCGCCTCGACCCCGGTGACCCGGCCGTCGGCGAACGACACCAGCGGCTGGTACTCCAGGTCGAACTCGCCGCGCTCCAGCGCGCCGGGCATCCGGCCGGCCAGCTCGAACAGGTGCACGTCGTGCCGGTGCCGCTGCGGGTCGAACGCGGCGATCCGGTCCCGCCCGTCGCGCTTGGCCCAGTACATGGTGGTGTCCGCGGCCTGCATCAGCGCCGCGGCGCCGTCGTCGCGCGGGGCGGGATCGCCGTCGCAGGCCGGCACCGGCCAGGACACGATGCCGATGCTGGCGGACACCACGATCTCGCGGCCGCGCAGCGACACCGGCCGCCGGACGGTCTCCAGCGCCTGCTGGGCGACCGCGGTCAGCTGCTCCGGGCCGGTGCACTGCTCGATGAGCACGACGAACTCGTCGCCGCCCATCCGGGCGACGGTGTGCCCGAGGCTCCCGAGCTCGGCCTGCATGCGGTGCGCGACCGCGGTGAGCAGCTGGTCGCCCGCGTCGTGCCCGAGGGTGTCGTTGACCGCCTTGAAGCCGTCCAGGTCCAGGTAACAGACGCCGACCGTGGCGCCGCCGGGGTCCAGCGCCTCCAGCGCGGTGGTGAGCCTGCGGAAGAACAGCGCCCGGTTCGGCAGCCCGGTGAGCGGGTCGTGCTCGGCCTGGTGCTGCAGCCGGGACTGCAGCAGGTGCCGCTCGGTGACGTCGGCGACCATCGCGACCAGGTAGCGCGGGGCGCCGTCGCGGTCCCGGATCAGCGAGACGACCAGCTCGGTCCAGACCTGCCGCTCGTCCTTGCCGAAGTACGCCTTCTCCATCCGGACGTGGCCGACCCGGCCGGCCAGCATGGCCTGGATCTTCGGCCACATCTCGGGGGTGTCCTCGGGATGGATGAACTCGAAGACCGAGCGCCCGACGATCTCGTCCGGCGGGTACCCGAGCATCTCGGCGAGCGCCCGATTCGCCTCCAGGATCTGCCCGCCCGCGTCGGACACGCTGATCCCGAGCACCGCGTGTTCGAACACCGCGCCGTAGCGGGCCTCCGAGCGCCACCGGGCGTCCTCCGCGGCGCCGCGGGCGGCGAACGCGGCCGCGCTGATCCGCTCCTGCTCGGTGCGGGTCCGCTGCTGCAGGGTCCGCGCGTAGCCCGCGGACAGTGCGCCGACCGCGGCGGTGAAACGGCGCAGCCGGACCGGATCGGCGATCCGGTCGGCGAAGTGGGTGGCCAGCACGTCCAGCGAGCAGCGCAGCGCCGCCGTGTCGGTCAGATGCGCGGAGATCAGCTCGGCGCCGATCTCCCGGGCGGTCTCGATCTCGGCCCGCCCGTCGACGACGGCGGCGATCCAGTAGGCGGCACCGGCCAGCACGGAGCGCAGCTCGGCCCGCCCGGCCGAGACGAACCCACGGGCGTGGATCGCGGCGACCCAGGCGTCGGTCAGCCGCTCCACGCCCTGGTCGGGCCGGACCTCGCCCGTGCCCGCCGGTGCGGCATCGCCCACGTCGGCCTCCTGTCCTGCATGTCGTGTCGCCGGTCGGGCGAACTCAGCGGCGTGCCACGCCGGCCAGCCCCGGATAGCGCTGGACCTCCGGCCCGACCGGGGACTCCGGCCGCCACAGCGGGATCCGGACGACGCCGGGCTCCAGCAGCTCCAGGTCGCCGAACAGCGCGGTGACCTCCTCGGTGGAGCGCATCCGCATCGCGTTGGGCGAGCGGTCCCGGTTGTAGATGCTCTGCGCCTCGTCCGCGCCCGCGTGCCCGCCCTCCGCGGTCGCGTGGCTGATCACCAGGTAGCTGCCCGGGGGTGCCGCGCCCAGGTAGGTGCGCACGACCTCGGCCGGGCGGGCCTCGTCGGGCACGAAGTGCAGCACCGACACCAGCAGCACCGCGATCGGCCGGGAGAAGTCGAGGTGCGAGCGGGTCAGCGGGTTGTCCAGCACCTTGGCCGGGTCGGTCAGGTCGGCGGCGAGCACCTCGGTGCGGTCGTCGGCGTCGAGCAGGGCCCGGCTGTGCACCACCGCGATCGGGTCGTTGTCGACGTAGAGCACCCGGGCGTCCGGGATCTCGGCGGCCGCGATCTCGTGCACGTTGCCCGCGGTCGGGATGCCCGAGCCGAGATCGAGGAACTGGGTCACCCCCTGCGCGCACAGGTGGCGCACGGCCCGGCGCAGGAACGCCCGGTTCGCCTGGGCGACCGACGCCATCTCCGGCAGCACGCCGAGGATCTGCTCGGCGAACCGTCGGTCGGCCTCGAAGTTGTGCGAGCCGCCGAGGTAGTAGTCGTAGACCCGGGCGACGCTGGGACGGTTCATGTCCACCTCGTCGGGTGCCCACGCCGGCCTGTCCATTCTGTGCTCCCCGCAACGGATTCGACGTCTTTCGACCAAGAGGGACCCTACTGGCCGGACGGCGCCCTGAGGGGGCACGCGCCGCTCAGTACAGCGCGATCGTGGCGACAGCGGCCCCGGTGAGTGACACCAGGTCGTCCGGGGCGAGCTCGATCTCCAGCCCACGCCGGCCGCCGGAGCAGTAGATCGTGCCGAACCCGGCCGCCGACGCGTCGAGCACGGTGGGCAGGCGCTTGCGCTGGCCGAGCGGCGAGATCCCGCCCGCCACGTAGCCGGTGGTCCGCTCGGCGTCGGCGATCTCGGCCATCGCCGCCCGCTTGCCGCCCACCGCCGCGGCCAGCGCCTTCAGGTCGAGCTGCGCCGACACCGGCACGATCCCGACCGTCATGGCGCCGTCGACGACGGCGACGAGCGTCTTGAACACCCGGTCCGGGTCCTGGCCCATCGCCCGGGCAGCCTCCGGGCCGTACCCGGTCTCCCGGTCGTCGTGGGTGTAGCTGTGCACCCGGTGCCTGATCCCGCGTCGCACCAGCAACGCCGTCGCCGGGGTGCCCCTGCCCGCCATGTCCGCCTGACCTCCCGCGCTCGCCGACGGCCCCGCCCGCCGCGGCCGTCGCGGGCAACCTACGGGAATGCCGTTCCGGCGCGTGACGTTCCCGGTGGTGTGACGACAGCAGTGATGGAGGCCCCCCGGGCGTCCGAGGCCGGACGGAACCGGTGGGGACGCGTACCCTCCGACACGACCGCCGCGCCGGTGACCCGCACCGGCGCGCGGCCCGTGTCACTGGAGAGGGGACCCTTGTCAGAACAGCCGGATCGGTCCGGGAACGAGCCGGTCGAGCAGGTCGGCACCGCCGATGCCGAGGGCAACCGGGCGCCGGAGGACGAGACGGTCGAGGAGCGCACCGCCCGCTTCGAGCGGGACGCGATGCCGCTGCTGGACCAGCTCTACGGTGCCGCGCTGCGGATGACCCGGAACCCGGCCGACGCCGAGGACCTGGTGCAGGAGACGTTCCTGAAGGCCTACTCGGCCTTCGGCTCGTTCCGCCGCGGGACGAACCTGAAGGCCTGGCTGTACCGGATCCTGACCAACACCTACATCAACGGGTACCGCAAGCGTCAGCGCCAGCCGCTGCAGGCGCCGACCGACGAGATCACGGACTACCAGCTGGCCCAGGCGGGCGAGCACACGTCCACCGGCCTGCGCTCGGCCGAGGTCGAGGCGATGGACGCGCTGCCCGACGACGACGTGAAGGAGGCCCTCTCGGCGCTGCCGGAGGACTTCCGGATGGCCGTGTACCTGGCCGATGTCGAGGGGTTCGCCTACAAGGAGATCGCCGAGATCATGGGCACCCCGATCGGCACCGTGATGTCCCGGCTGCACCGGGGCAGGCGCCAGCTGCGGGACATGCTGACCGATGTCGCCCGCGACCGCGGTTTCGTGCGCGGGGCGGGCAGCCAGGAGGTGACGGCGTCGTGAGCGCCGAGGAGGTTCCCGCCGAGCGCAACCCGCTGGCCGGTGACACCGCAGGCTGCAGCGAGGTGCTCGCGGAGGTGTGGCTGTTCCTGGACCGCGAGTGCGACCAGGAGCGCAGGCGGCTGCTGCAGCACCATCTCGACGAGTGCGCACCCTGCCTGGCCGAGTACGGCATCGACGAGAAGCTGAAGGCCCTGCTGGCCCGCAAGTGCGGCGGGGAGTCGGCGCCGGAGGCCCTGAAGGACCGGCTCCGCACCCAGATCCGCTCGGCGGTGCTGGAGCAGGCGCAGGTGCGGGTCGAGTCCGGCCCGGAGGGCACCAGCGTGTCGGTGTCCCGGCGGCGCACGGAGTACCGGCGCGAGGGCTGAGCGCGGCGTGAGCCCAGCACGCACGAAGGGCGGGTACCGGGACCGGTACCCGCCCTTCGCACGTTCGGACGGCGACTCAGGTGTTCGGCTTCTTGCCGTGGTTCGCCTTCTTCTTGCCGCGGTCGCGGCGCTTGCGGGCACGCTTCGACATGATCGGCCCTCCTCTCCTCAGGGGTCACGGTTCCGCGGCGGTGCCGCGGGAGCTCGTGGCCGTGATTCTCGCATGTGGTGGGATGGGCGACCGTGACCACGCTCAGCCAGCTGCTCGCCGAGCACACGACGATGGACGGCGAGACCGCCGACCACCTCCAGCGGGTGGTGGGGGAGTGGCAGCTGCTCGCCGACATGTCGTTCGCCGACTTCCTGCTGTGGGTGCCGCTGGACGACCTGCACGCGGCCACCGACTTCACCGCCGAGGGATCGTCGCGGACGTCCACCGCCCAGTTCCTGTGCGTGGCCCAGGCCCGGCCGACCACCGCACCCACCGCGCACCCGGACGACGTCGTCGGCCGCCGGGCCGCCCCGGTGGAGGTCGGCCAGCTGCGCCGGGCGGTGCTGGAGGGCCGGATCTGCCGGGACGACGACCCGCGCTGGCACCTGGAGGTGCCGGTGCGCCGGGAGACCATCCCGGTCCGCTACCACGGCCGCACCGTCGCGGTGCTGTCCCGGGACACGAACCTGTCGACCCCCCGGGTGCCCTCCCCGCTGGAGATCGCCTACCTGGGCAGCGCGTCGGACCTGTGCCAGATGATCGTGGACGGCACCTTCCCGCCGCAGTCCGGGCCGCCCGGCAGCGCGGAGGGCAGCCCGCGCGCCGGTGACGGCCTGGTCCGGCTGGACGCGCACGGCAACGTCGCCTACGCCAGCCCCAACGCGTTGTCGGCGTACCACAGGATGGGTCACGCCAGCGACGTCGCCGGGGCCGACCTGACCGCGGTGACCAGGGCGCTGGTGCTCGACCCGTTCGACGCCAAGGACGTCGCCGCCCGGATCGCCGACGCGCTGGCCGGCATCCCGTCGAGCCGGATGGAGATCAAGGGCAGGCGGGCGACGATGCTGGTCCGCGCGCTGCCGCTGCGCCCGCGCGGCGACGCCGCCGGCGCGCTGGTGCTGGTCCGCGACGTCACCGACCTGCGCCGCCGGGACGCGGCGCTGATGTCCAAGGACGCCACCATCCGGGAGATCCACCACCGGGTGAAGAACAACCTGCAGACCGTCGCGGCGCTGCTCCGGCTGCAGGCCCGGCGCAGCGAGCACCCGGAGGCCAGCCGGGCGCTCGAGGAGTCGGTCCGCCGGGTCACCTCGATCGCGCTGGTGCACGAGGCGCTGGCCTACTCGGTGGCCGAGGTCGTCGAGCTCGACGAGCTGCTGCCGAAGGTGCTGCCCGCCATCCGGGACGGCGCGACCACCGAGTCGCGGGCCCGGGTCCGGGTGGACGCCGGGTTCGGCGCGCTGCCCGCGGCCAAGGCCACCCCGCTGGTGCTGGTGCTGGCCGAGCTTGTGCACAACGCGCTGGCGCACGCCTACGACCCGGGCGTCGCCGGTGAGGTGGTGGTCAGCCCGCGACGGTCGGCGAGCCGGCTCGAGGTGTCGGTGGCCGACGACGGGCACGGGATGCCCGCCGACTTCGACTTCGAGCAGTCGAAGGGCCTGGGCCTGCAGATCGTGCGCACGCTGCTGAGCTCGGAGCTGGAGGCGACGATCACCGTCTCCGCGCGGGACGGCGGCGGGACGGTGGCGCTGATCCGGCTGCCGCTGGGCGGCGGCTGAGCGGCAGCACGTCCGGGCCCGGTGGTCGCAACGGTCGCGGGCCGGATCGTCCCCGGGCGGTCGGTCCGGTGCGCCGGGTGACCGCTTCGGTCACTGCGGGTGACCCGGGGCGTGAGCGGGCCCCCTGGCGGCACCGGATACCCTCGACCCGTGACCGTTGATCCCGGTGCCGTGGTCGCGCCGGCACCGTGGTGGACAGGTCACGCGGGGTGGCAGATCACCCCGAACGCACCTCGGGCCCGTGGCCGGTGGCGTCCGGCTACGGGCCCGAGGTCGGGGAGCTACTTCTCTACTTCTTCGATCCGTGCGATCAGGCGGTGCGGGCGCGCGGGCGGGTGCTGCGCCGCTTCAGGGCGCGCCGCTCGTCCTCGCTCATGCCGCCCCAGACACCCGCGTCCTGCCCGGACTCGAGAGCCCACTGCAGGCACGACTCGGTGACCGGGCAACGCCGGCACACGCTCTTCGCCTCGGCGATCTGCATCAGGGCGGGGCCGCTGGTGCCGACGGGGAAGAAGAGCTCCGGGTCCTCGTCGCGGCAGATCGCGTCGTGACGCCAGTCCATGATTGCTTTCTCCTCTGGTGCGCGATCGGGGTCGCGCCGATCGTCATCTGTTACGTCCGTGTTTCGGAGCTTGTGAATACTTTCACGAGCTCCGGCGGTCCTCAACGGGAAACTGCTCATCGGATACGTGAGTGGCCTCATAGCCGCTCGCGCACGACAGACCTGTGCCCCGAACTTTTCAGCCGCGGGCCGGTTCCTGTGAACCAGTGTCCCTGTCCGACACGGAAACGGCCACCCGAATCCCGTGTAGTACCCGACACCCCCTGGCGGCGTTGCCCGGGGCCTCCCGCTTGCGTAGGGACCACCTTGGATCACCGGTTTGGGCTGGTGTAAGCCCCAACGGGACCGACGGTCCGCTCACATCGGTGAATGGCGGGGTTGCTCACTCCGGCGTGTGAGAGCGCCCGCACGGGGCGCGACGAACTGCCCATCTCACACGACGACGCGTAACGCTCCCGGCACGCTCAGGAATTCCACGTCGGTCCGCTCGCCCAGGTGGTCGCCGTCGAGCTGCAGCGCCAGCGGCCGATCGGAGGTGATCCTGACCTGGGGGACGGCGTCGTGGCGCACGACGTGCCTGCCGTGCGGGTCACCGTCGGCAGCCAGCATCTGACGCAGCGTCGTCGCGATCGTCCTGGGCCCCAGGCCGGTCAGCGCGAACAGCCCGAGCCCGCTGCCGAACGACGAGCGGGGGTTCGTCCGGACCGCGCGGCCCGACAGGTAGGTCCACGGGTCGGTGTTCGAGACGAACGCCAGCCGCACCCCGCCCAGCGGCGCGGCCCCCGGGATCTGCACCGTCATCGACGGTGGCCGGTGCAGCTGGGCCAGGTACTGCCCGATCGCGGTGATCGCGTACCGGCCGGGGCTGGCCTCGTACCCCTGCGCCCTGGCCCGCTCGACGGCGGCGACCACCTCGGCGTCCCAGCCCATGCCCGCGTTGAAGGTGAACCACCGGTCGTCGGCGTGGCCGAGGCCGACCAGCCGGCGCCGCCGGGCGGCGAGCGCGGTCAGCACGTGGCCGGTCGCCTCGACCGGGTCGCGCGGCATCTCCAGGGCGCGGGCGAACACGTTCGCCGAGCCGCCGGGCACCACGGCCAGCATCGCGGTGGCGTCCGGGTCCGGCCGGGGCGGGCCGCTCCCGGTGCCGGTCTGCGCGGCGAGCAGCCCGTTGACGACCTCGTTGACGGTGCCGTCGCCGCCGAGCGCCACCACCAGCTCGACCCCGTCGGCGACGGCAGCCGCGGTGGCCTCCGCGGCGTGCCCCCGGTAGCGGGTCTGCAGCACGTCCAGCTTGAGCTCGCTGGCCAGCGCCTTGGTCAGCACGTCCCGGCCGGCCGCCGTCGTCGACGTGGCCTGCGGGTTGACCACGAGCAGCGCGCGCACGGGCCGACTGTAACGACCACCGCCGCCCGGCGGGTCCGGGCGGGTGCGTGCTGCCTATCCTCGGAGCCGTGGCCGAGGAGCAGCGCAACGACGTCCCCGCCGCGCCGCGCGTGCCGGAGAACGTGAAGGTGTCCGGCCTGCTGGTGGCCGTGCAGGGCGTGGTCGGCGTGGTGGTGGCCGTCGTGCTGGGCCTGCGGGCGTTCGAGGCGGGTGGCCCCCGGCTGTACTACGGCCTCGCCGAGTCCGGGATCTTCCTGCTGATGGGCGGCGCCGTCGTCGGCATCGGCTACGGCCTGGTCCGCGGCCTGCACGGCTGCCGCACCCCGGCGATCGTGGTGCAGCTGCTGCTGCTGCCGGTCGTCTACAGCCTGCTCGGGCCGTCCCGGCAGCTGTTGTGGGGCATCGTCTGCGGGCTGTACGTGGTGCTCACCTTCATGCTGCTGATCAGCGAGCAGTCCAAGCGCTGGGCGCTCGGCGAGGACGGGCCCGGTTCTTAGCCGGCCCGGCCGGCGAGCGCCGCGAGCGGGCCGCCGGTGAGCCGGTAGGTGGTCCAGCCGTCGTTCGGCCCGGCGCCGATCGCGCGGTAGAAGCCGATCGCCGGTTCGTTCCAGTCCAGGACGTTCCACTCCAGCCTGGCCCAGCCGCGCCGGGTGCACTCCGCGGCGAGCGCGGCGAGCAGCCGCAGGCCGTGCCCCTCGCCGCGGTGCGCCGGGCGGACGTAGAGGTCCTCCAGGTGCATCCCGGCGACCCCCTCCCAGGTGGAGAAGGTGCGGAACCAGATCGCGGTGCCGACCACCGCGCCGTCGGCGGTGGTGGCGACCAGCGCGGCGGCCGACGGGTCCGGGCCGAACAGCGCGGCGTGCAGCCGGTCGTCGGTGAGCCGGCACTCGTCGGCGGCCTTCTCGTACCCGGCGAGCTCGTGCACCAGCGCCACGACGGCCGCGACGTCGCCGGGCCCGGCCGCCCGGACCCCGCTCACCGCGGGCCCCGGGTCGGGCGCTGGTTGACGTGGTCCAGCCGCGGGACGCCGCGCTCGAAGCCGAGGACCGTCACCCCGGCCGGGTCCATCGCGACGTGCACCCCGCCGGTGGCGGGCAGGCCGATCCAGCGCGCGGTCAGCACCCGCGAGAAGTGGCCGTGCCCGACCAGGACGACGTCGCCGCCGTCGAGCAGGGCGCGCGCCTCGGCCAGCACGGCGTCGGCCCGCCGGCACACGTCGTCCGGCGTCTCGCCGCCCGGCCACGGGCCGTCCCAGATGGTCCAGCCGGGCAGCGTCTCGCGGATCTGCGGGGTGGTGCGGCCCTCGGCGTCGCCGTAGTCCCACTCGGCGAGCCGGTCGTCGATCGCGTCCACGGTGAGCCCGGCGAGCGCGGCCGTGTCCCGCGCGCGCGTGCGCGGGGAACAGAGGACCCGGGCCGGCGGCGCGGCGTGCCGGACCAGGGCCAGCGCGTCGCGCACCGCACAGGCGGCGTCCCGGCCGTCGTCGGTGAGCCCGATGTCGGTCCGCCCGGTGTGCCGCCCGGTCCGGGACCACTCGGTCTCGCCGTGCCGGAGCAGCAGGATCCGGCCGCGGGGGGCGTCGTCGCTCACGGTCGCCGACGCTACCCGTCCGGCGGGCCCTCGCGGTCGTCCGCGCATGGCCCCGGGTCACCCGGACGGGTCGGTGTCCCACCCGACCGGGTCGTCGGCCGTGGCGACGGCCCGGCGCGGCCGGTCGGTCCGATGAGATGGGGCCGGTCCCGTCCGTTCCCGAGGAGTGACATGTCGCAGCACCGCCGCCGGGCCGCCCGGCGGATCGCCGGGCTCGGCACCGCCGCCGGCCTGGTCCTCGCCGCCGCGTTCGGCGCGGCCGCCGCCGATCCGGCCGGCGCCGGTGCGGGTGCCGCACCGCCGGTCGCTGCCGGTGTGGCTGCCGCGGTCCCGCTCGCCGCGGTCCCGGCGGTCGTTCTCCCGGCCGCGCAGTCCGCGCCGTCCGGTCCGGCGGTTCCGGCGGCGCAGCCGGCCGGCGCCGGGATCGGCCCGGGCGTGCAGATCGCCACCCCGGTGGCCGGCGGGGCGGAGCTGTGCACCGCCAACTTCCTCTTCACCGCGGCCGGGGCGGCCGACGGGCAGCGCGACGACGACGGGCCGGTGCACCGACGCGTCCCGGCCGGGGCGCTCTACCTCGGCACGGCCGCCCACTGCATGGTGGCGGAGAGCGCGCGGTCCTCGGTCGACGGCTGCGTGGAGCCGGTGCAGCCGCACGGCACCGAGGTCGGGATCGTCGGCCGGGACGGCACCGTGCACAGCGGCCGGGTCGCCTACAACTCGTGGGCGGTGATGCAGGAGCGCGGGGAGCGCGACCCGCAGCTCTGCCTCTACAACGACTTCGCGCTGATCGAGCTCGGCCCGTCCGCCGCGGCGGTCGCCGACCCGACGGTGCCCGGCTTCGGCGGCCCGTCCGGGCTGAACACGGCGGGCACCGCGGGCGGTGACCGGGTCTACAGCTACCAGCCGAACCAGGCCGCGCCGACGCCGTTCAAGCAGGGCGTGTCGTTCGGCAGGCCGGAGGGCCCGCGCACGCACGTCGTCGCCACGCTCCCGCCGGGCGTGCCGGGGGATTCCGGCGCCGGCTACCTCGACGCGCAGGGACGCGCGTTCGGGGTGCTGTCCAGCCTGATGCTGCCGACTGCGACGAACGGGGTCACCGACATCGCCCAGGCGCTCGGCTACGCCGCCGCGTTCGGCACGCTGGGGCCGGTCGAGCTGGTCCCGGGCACCGCCGGGTTCGCCCCGCGCGGGACGCCGCTGACCGAGCTGCCGGCCGTCCCGGAGCGGCCGCTGCCCGAGGCGCGGCCGGTGCCGCTGCGCTGAACCGGCGGCGCCGTACGCGCGTCCTGTGCCCATGCCCACTCCGGCGGCGCGGGACGCGCGGAACCCGCCGGTGTCCCGGTTAGACTCCGGCCCAGACCCGACAGCCGTGTCCCGGCGCGGGGCCGCATCCGGCCCCGGCCGCCGGGATGGCCGTCCGGCACCGAGAGCAGGTCGACGACCCCGCGACCCCCGGTGCAACGGCAGGCGCCACCCGCTCCGGCGCCGCTCATGTACCTCACGTATGGAGTCTTCGATGACGCTCGCCCAGGACCGGCCCGGAACCACCGCCCCCGCGCGGGACGAGGTGTTCGGCGCGCACGAGGGCGGCAAGCTGGCGACCGGTCTGACCGCACCGCTGGCCGACGCCCGCGATCTGTCCATCGCCTACACGCCCGGGGTCGCGGACGTGTGCCGGGCGATCGCCGACGACGCGGCCCTCGCCGCCCGCTACACCTGGGCGCACCGGCTGGTCGCCGTGGTCAGCGACGGCACCGCTGTGCTCGGGCTCGGCGACATCGGCCCGCGCGCGTCGCTGCCGGTGATGGAGGGCAAGTCGGCGCTGTTCAAGTCGTTCGCCGGGCTGGACTCGATCCCGCTGGTGCTCGACACCACCGACGTCGACGAGATCGTCGAGACGCTGGTCCGGCTGCGGCCCACCTTCGGCGCGGTCAACCTGGAGGACGTCGCGGCGCCGCGCTGCTTCGAGCTGGAGCGTCGGCTGATCGAGGCGCTGGACTGCCCGGTGATGCACGACGACCAGCACGGCACCGCCGTGGTCCTGCTGGCGGCGCTGAACGGTGCCTGCCGGGTGCAGGACCGTGCGCTGCGCGACCTGCGGATCGTCATCTCCGGCGCGGGCGCCGCCGGGATCGCCTGCGCCCGGATCCTGCTCGCGGCCGGAGCGTCGGACGTGGTGCTGCTCGACTCCCGCGGGATCGTCGACGCCGCCCGCGGCGGGGTGAAGGCGGAGCTGGCCGCGCTGACGAACCCGCGCGCGGTGACCGGCGGGATCGCCGAGGCGCTCGCCGGTGCGGACGTCTTCGTCGGCCTGTCCAGCGCCACCCTGCCGGAGGACCTGCTGGCCACGATGGCTACGGAGGCGATGGTGTTCGCGCTGTCCAACCCCGATCCCGAGGTGCACCCGGACGTCGCCGCGCGGCACGCGGCGATCGTCGCGACCGGGCGCAGCGACTTCCCGAACCAGATCAACAACGTGCTGGCGTTCCCGGGGATCTTCCGCGGGGCGCTGGACGCGAACGCCCGGCGGATCACCGACCGCATGAAGGTGGCCGCGGCGACGGCGATCGCCGACGTGGTCGCCGACGAGCTGTCGCCGACCAGCATCGTCCCCGGGCCGTTCGACCCGCGGGTGGCGCCCGCGGTGGCGGCGGCCGTCGCCCGGGCCGCCGTCGCCGACGACGGGGCCCGCTGAACCGGCCGTCGGCACCGGGCAATCGGGTCACGCAGCGTGCACGTACGGTCGCTGCGCCGAACGGCACGCCCCGCTGTGAGCGGTTGTTCACTGTAGGTCAAGTTCGTTGCCACCGCTCGCCGAACAGACGGATCCCTTCGGCGTGACCAAACACCCGGTCATCAACGCTGCGCCGGTGACGGGCCGGTCGGATTGGTCCGATCGGCGGCATTACCCGCTGTGCAGGGTCGCTCGATCGGGCTACCAGGGCGGATCGCCCGGCCCGGTATCTCGTTGAGCGGGTGGAGCTGCCGAACGGAACGGAGGCCGGCGTGGCCGAGGTGGAACCGCGGGCGGGACATCGTCCGGGTGGTGCGTCCCAGGATGTCGCCGGCGAACCGGGTGTCGACCCGGTCGAGCCGACGTCCCGGGCGACCCGCGACGCGGACCGGCCCGCCGGGCTGGCCGGTGACCTCGCACGGGCCTTCGCCGGTCCGGGCGGCGGCCGGGCCGGCCGGGTGCGCCCCGCGCCGGACCGCGGCCCGTACGCCGATTCCGCCGACGTGCCGGTCGCCGACGTGCCGGCCGCCGATCCCGGCCCGGGCCCGGATCCCGCCGCCCCGTTCGACGGGCCGGCCGGCACGGACGCCCCGGGCGTCGCCGGCGCCGGGTTCGGTGAGCCGCCGTTCGGCAGGCCCCGCCCGACCCCGCGGCCCTCGCCCACCGCCCGCCGCCCGCAGCCGCCCGCCGCGGCCCCGGACGGCAGGCCCGACCCGGCCGACCACTCGGCGGTGCAGCTCCCGCCGTCGCCCGCGCTGCTCTGCGACGCCGCCGGGATCGTGCTGCACACCAACGCCGCGCTGCGCCGCCTCGCCGGGTCGGCCGACCCGACCGGGATGAAGCTGCCGCAGCTGCTGGTCGGCCCCGACTCCGACGCCCGCCTGGTCCGCGCCGACCGCAGGCTGGCCCGGGTGAAGGTGGTCCGCTGGCCGCAGCCGGGCAACCGGACCGTCGTGCTGCTCACCGCGTTCCCGGACGCGACGGCGGCCCCGTCCGACGAGGCACCCGCGCTGGACCTGGAGCGCGCCACCCGGTCCGGCACCTGGACCTTCGACCTGCAGGCCGGCACGCTCACCCGCAGCGAGGGCCTGGTCGAGCTGTACCGCTCGCTGGGCGTGCGCCCGGACGGCGTCGACGGGCCGATCGAGGGCGAGCAGGTCGAGCGGGTCTGCCGGCTGCTGCGCCGCGGCCCGGAGGAGCTGTCGACCGCGAGCCGTCCCGCGCACTCCTCGGAGATCCGGCCCGAGGGCGGCGCGGTGTTGTCCTGCCGGACCCGGATCGACCGGACCCCCGGCGGCGCGCCGCTGCGGCTGATCGGCACCGTGCAGGACGTCACCGACCGGCGGCGCGCCGAGTCCCGCGCGCAGCGCTCCGGCCAGCGGTTCGCCGAGCTGGTCGCCACCATCACCACCGGCGTCGCGATGCTCGACGGCCGCGGCCGGATCGTCGACGCCAATCCGGCGCTGTGCCGGCTGCTCGACGCCGACCTGGAGACGCTGCGCGGCGTCCCGGCCCGCAGCCTGTCCGCGGAGCCGCAGTCCGGCGACCGCAACGGCCTGCCGGACTGGCTGCGCGCGCCGTCCGACCCGGAGTCGACCTACCGGATCGACTCGCTGCCGCTGCTGCGCGCTGACGGCACCCGGGTGGACTGCGAGGTCGTCGTCAACGCGGCCCCGTCCGACGACGGCAGGCCGTTCTGGCTGCTCGTGGTCACCGACGTGGGCGAGCGCCGGCGCGCCGCCGACGTGCTGCGCGAGGCGAACACCGTCGACCCGCTGACCCGGTTGCCGAACCGGGCGGGCCTGCTCGAGGTGGCCGACCGGGCGCTGGCCGGTCCGGACGCCGGACGGGTCGCGGTGGTCGTCGGCGACGTCGACGACTTCGCCCGGGTCAACACCGGCCTCGGGCACTCCGACGGCGACGCCCTGCTGGTCGAGCTCGCCGGCCGGCTGCAGCGCGATCTCCCGCCGCTGTGCACGGCGGGCCGGCTGTCCGCCGACGAGTTCGCCGTCGTCTGCTCCGACGTCGACGCCGCGGGCGGCCCGCAGGCGCTCGGCGCGACCGTCGCGGAGCTGCTGCGCGGCACCGTCACCGTCGGCGGGCGGCCGGTCACGCTGACCGCCTCGGTCGGGGTCGCCACCCCGGACGCGGTGCCCGCCGGGCCGCACCCGCCGCGCGGCGACGACCTGCTGCGCTCCGCCGAGGTCACCGTGCAGCAGGCCAAGCAGCGCGGCCGCGGCACCGTCGCGATCGCCGATCGCGGCACCGTCGGCCCGGCCTGCCGGCAGCTGGAGCTGGAGGCGGAGCTGCGCGCCGCCATCGAGTCCGACGCGCTGCGCCTGGAGTACCAGCCGGTCGTCGCGCCGGACGGCACCGTGCTGTCCGCCGAGGCGCTGCTGCGCTGGTCGCACCCGGTGCACGGGGAGGTCTCGCCGGGCGAGTTCCTGCCGGTCGCGCAGCGCAGCGGCCTGCAGCGCGATCTCGACCTGTGGGTGCTGCGCACCGCCGCCGCCGAGGCCGCCACCTGGCCGCGGCACGGCCAGCGGATCGCCGTCGCGGTGAACCTGGCCGGCCTGCTGCCCGCCGACCCGGCCTTCCTCGACGAGGTGACCGCCGTCGTCGAGTCGTCCGGGCTGGGCTGGGACCAGCTGGTCCTGGAGCTGGTCGAGACCAGCCTGGTCGCGCTGCCGCGCCCGGCGCTGGACGCGATGAGCGAGCTGGTGCGCCGCGGCGTCCGCTTCGCCGTGGACGACTTCGGCACCGGCTACTCCTCGCTGGCCCGGCTCAAGGAGCTGCCGGCGCAGACGGTCAAGGTGGACCGCGCGTTCGTCACCGGCGTCGGCACCGACCCGGCCGACTTCGCGCTGGCCCGCGCCGTCGTCGAGGTGGCCAGGGCGATGGGCCGCGCCACCGTCGCCGAGGGCGTCGAGACCGCCGAGCAGTTCCACGTGCTGCGCGGGCTCGGGGTGAACGCGTTCCAGGGCTGGCTGTTCGCCCGCTCGCTGCGCCCGGAGGACCTGCACCGAGTGCTGCGCGGCGGCGGGCTCCCGACCCCCGCCACCACCGGAACCCCGCCCGGCGGCACCCCCGGCGCCTGGTAGGCCGCCGGGAGCGGTCGCCGCTGTCGGTGGTCCGGGATACCGTGCCCGCAACAGGCGGCTGCCGGCCGGGCGGCCGCCGGGGGCAGGGGGAGCCCGCGATGATCGAGTTCCGGGGCGTCACGAAACGCTTTCCGGACGGTACGGTCGCCGTCGACGAGCTGGACCTGGTGGCCGAGCAGGGGCGGATCACGGTGTTCGTCGGGCCGTCCGGCTGCGGCAAGACCACCTCGCTACGGATGATCAACCGGATGGTCGAGCCGACCTCCGGCGAGCTCCGGGTCGACGGGCAGGACGTTCTGGCCGCCGATCCGGCCGAGCTGCGCCGCGGCATCGGCTACGTCATCCAGCAGGCCGGGCTGTTCCCGCACCGGACCGTGGTGGACAACATCGCGACCGTGCCGATGCTGCTGGGCACCGGCCGGCGGGCCGCCCGGGGCCGGGCGATGGAGCTGATGGAGACGGTCGGCCTGGACACCGCGATGGCCGGCCGCTACCCGAGCCAACTCTCCGGCGGCCAGCAGCAGCGGGTCGGTGTGGCCCGCGCGCTCGCCGCCGATCCGCCGGTGCTGCTGATGGACGAGCCGTTCTCCGCGGTCGACCCGGTGGTCCGGGAGAGCCTGCAGGAGGAGCTGCTGCGGCTGCAGTCCGAGCTCGGCAAGACGATCGTGTTCGTCACCCACGACATCGACGAGGCGATCAAGCTGGGCGACCGGGTGGCGGTGTTCCGGGTCGGCGGCCGGCTCGCCCAGTACGACGAGCCGGGCGTGCTGCTGTCCCGCCCGGTCGACGACTTCGTCGACACCTTCGTCGGACGCGACCGCGGCTACCGGGGCCTGGGCTTCCTCACCTCCGAGGCGATCCCGCTCGGCACCCTCGACATGGTCTCGGTCGGCGACCCGCGGCCCGGCTCGGGCTGGGCGGTCGTGCTGGACGACACCGGCCGGCCGCTGGGCTGGGTCGAGGCGGGCGACGGCGTCGTCACCGAGGACGGGATCGTCCCCGGCGGCTCGCTGTACGCGGTCGGCTCCGGCTCGCTGCGCGGCGCGCTGGACGCGGCGCTGTCCTCGCCGTCCGGGCAGGGCGTCGCGGTCGACGCCGACGGCCGGGTCGCCGGGTCGGTGACCGCCGACGCGGTGCTGGCCGCGCTGCCCGCCGCCCGCGACGACTCCGCCGCGTAGGGGCCGGCATGGACTGGGTCTTCCACAACTCCGCGCTGGTCCTGGAGCTGACCCGCGAGCACCTGGTGCTGTCGCTGGTCCCGGTGCTGATCGGGCTGCTGCTGGCGATCCCGCTCGGCTGGCTCGCCAACCGGCGGCCGTGGAGCCGGACGCTCACGTTGAACGCGGCGGGTTTCCTCTACACGCTGCCGTCGCTGGCGCTGTTCGTGTTCCTCCCGCCGATCATCGGCACCCGCATCCTCGACCCGGTCAACGTGATCGTCGCGCTGACCGTCTACGTGCTGGCGCTGCTGGTCCGCACGGTCGCCGACGGGCTCTCCGCGGTGCCGCACCGGATCGTCGACTCCGCGACGGCGATGGGTTACCGCCCGGTCCGCCGGTTCCTGGCCGTCGAGCTGCCGATGGCGATCCCGGTGATCACGGCCGGCCTGCGGGTCGCCGCGGTCAGCGCGATCAGCCTGGTCACCGTCGGCTCGGTGATCGGCTTCGGCGGGCTGGGCAAGATGTTCACCGAGGGCTTCCAGCGGGAGATCCCGCAGCAGACGATCGCCGGGATCGTGCTGGTCCTGCTGCTGGCGCTGGTGGTCGACGGGCTGCTGGTGCTGCTCGGGCGGCTGCTCACCCCGTGGGAACGGGTGCAGCACCGGCGCAGCCGGACGGGGGCCGGCCGATGACCTACCTCGGCTGGCTGTTCACCGGCGAGAACTGGACCGGGCCGGACGGCATCCTGGTCCGGCTCGCCGAGCACCTCGGCTACACCGCGCTGACGATGCTGATCGCGATGGCGATCGCGCTGCCGCTGGGCGCCTGGATCGGGCACACCGGGCGGGGCGGCGTGATCGTCGTCGGGTTGGCGAACGCGCTGCGCGCGCTGCCCACCCTCGGCCTGCTGGTGCTGCTGTTCCTGCTGGTCGGGCTGGGCCTGCTCGGCCCGCTGATCGCGCTGGTGATCATCGCGGTGCCGCCGCTGCTCGCCGGGACCTACGCCGGCGTGCGCAACGTCGATCCGGCCGTGGTCGACGCCGCCCGCGGGATGGGTATGCGCGGCCCGGAGGTGTTGTGGAAGGTCGAGCTGCCGAACGCGCTGCCGCTGATCGTCGGTGGCGTCCGCAGCGCGACCCTGCAGGTGATCTCGACGGCCACCGTTGCCGCCTACGTGGGCATCGGCGGCCTCGGCCGGTTCATCATCGACGGTCTCGGCCAGCGCGACTTCGGCGCCATGATCGGCGGCTCGATCCTGGTGGCGGCGCTCGCGGTCGTCGCCGATCTGGTGCTCGGCGGGCTGCAGCGGCTGATCGTGTCGCCGGGCCTGCAGCAGCGGGCGGGGCCGAAGCGGCCCCCGCTGCGCCTGGTCCGGGGCGGGGAGGCGAGCGCGGCATGAGGAAGCAGTTGCTGGCCGGCCTGCTGGTGGTGGCGTTCGCGCTGGCCGGCTGCGGCGGCGACCCGCTGGCCGGGGGCGCCGACACCGATCCGGACGTGATCGCCATCGGCTCCGGCAACTTCACCGAGTCCCAGCTGCTCGCCGAGGTCTACGCGCTCGCGCTGCGCGACGCCGGGGTGCAGGTCGAGAACCCGGTCGCGATCGGCTCCCGGGAGGCGTACTTCCCGGCCCTGCAGGACGGCTCGGTCGACCTGATCCCGGACTACTCCGGGGCGCTGCTGACCTACCTCGACCAGGAGGCGACCGCTGTCGAACCGGACGACGTGTACACCGCGCTGCAGGCGGCGCTGCCGCCCGGGCTGGTGCTCGGCGAGCGGTCCGAGGCGGAGAACAAGGACGCCGTCGTCGTCACCCGGGCCACCGCGGACCGGCTCGGCCTGCGCACCATCGCCGATCTCGCCCCGTACTGCCCGGAGCTGACCTTCGGCGGCGGCCCGGAGTTCCAGACCCGGCCGGACGGCATCCCCGGCCTGGCCCGCAACTACGGCTGCGCGTTCGCCGACTACCGCTCGCTGGACTCCGGCGGGGTGCTCACCGTCGCCGCGCTGGGCAGCGATGCGGTGCAGGCCGCCAACCTGTTCACCACCGATCCGGCCCTCGAACAGAACGACTTCATGCCGCTCGCCGATCCGGCCGAGAACTTCTCCGCGCAGAACGTGGTGCCGGTGCTCGCCGAGCGGAAGGCTGCACCAGAGGTCCGCGCCGTGCTGGACCGGATCTCCGCCGCGCTGTCCACCGAGGAGCTGCTCGCGATGAACGTCGAGGCCGCCGGCCCGGACAAGCCCGCCCTGCGCACCGTCGCCGCCGACTGGCTGGAGCGCAAGCGGATCACCGGAGGTGGGGCGTGAACGTCCTGGCCCTGTACCGCTACCCGGTGAAGTCCATGCTCGGCGAGGAGCTGGGCGCGTTCGAGCTGGACGGCGCCGGCGTCGTCGGTGACCGGGAGTTCGCCCTGCTCGACGCCGGCGACGGCCGGGTCGCGACGGCGAAGCAGCCGCGGCACTGGCGGGCGCTGCTGCAGTGCCGCTCCACCGGCAGCGGCCCCGCGGCGCAGGTGACCCTGCCCGACGGCCGCACGCTGCCCGCCGCGTCGGCGGCCGGACCGCTGTCCGAGCTGCTGGGCAGGCAGGTCGTGGTGAGCGGTGCTCGCCCGGACGGCGCCGTCGTCGAACGGCCGGACGCCGAGGCCGTGCTCGCCGCCGGCCTGGACGCCGAGATCGACGCGCCGCTGCTGGAGATCGCCCAGGGCACCGAGGGCGGCCGCTTCGTCGACCACTCGCCGGTGCACCTGATCAGCACGGCCACGCTCGATGCGCTCGGCGTGGACGCGCTGCGCTACCGGCCCAACATCGTCGTCGCCACCCCGGCGGGCACCCCGGCGTTCGTCGAGAACGACTGGCTCGGCCGGACCGTCACGATCGGCGGCGTCACCCTGGTGCCGACGCTGCCCACCCCGCGCTGCGTGGTGCCGACCCTGGAGCACGGCGACACCCCGCGCGCACCGGAGGCGCTGCGCGGGCCGGCGCAGCGCAACCGGGTCGAGGTCGAGGGCTTCGGGGTGCTGCCGTGTGCGGGCTGCTACGCCCGGGTGGAGGTGCCGGGCACCGTGCGCCGCGGCGACCCGGTCAGAACAGACGCTCCTGCAGGTCGGTGACCAGCAGCACGGCGAACAGGATCGACGCGACCACCAGCAGCGAGTTCGACAGCCACCCGCTGCGCCCCTCCCGCGGGACCAGCCTGGTGTTGAGCAGCAGGAGCAGGGTGATCGCCAGGAACGGCATGAAGAACGAACCGAGCACGCCGTAGACCAGGGTCAGCGCGAACGGCCGGTCGAGGAACAGCAGACCCATCGGCGGGAAGGTCAGCCACAGCAGATAGCCGCGGAAGGCCCAGGAGCGTTCGGCAGCAGCCGCCTCGTACACGCCGGCCCGTCCGGGGCCCTCACCGCGCTCGGCGTCGACGGCACCGCTGCGCTCGGGGTCCGGGTCACCGGCCTCGGCCGACTCCTGCGCGGTGAGCACGGTCGGGGTCGCGGCCTCGGTCCCGATCGCGGCCCGGGTGCCGTGCGGCAGCCGGATCGACCGGGTCCAGTCGGTGAACAGCAGGGAGACGCCGTTCCAGACGCCGATCAGGGACGTCACCGTCGCGGCCAGGAACCCGATGAGGAACAGGATCCGGACGCCCTCGCCGTGGAGCTCGCCGAGCCGGTCCCCGAGGATCAGCAGGCCGCGGTCGCTCTCGGTGATCTCCATCCCGAACAGGATGGTCGAGCCGACGACCAGCATCGCGATCACGAACAGGCCGGTCAGGAAATAGCCGACGGCGTTGTCCAGACGCATCATCGACAGCCACTTCGGGCCCTTCCAGCCCTTGGCGTACAGCCAGTAGCCGTAGCTGGACATGGTGATCGTGCCGCCGACGCCACCGATCAGGCCCAGCACGTACACGGTCGAGCCGCTCGGCAACCGCGGCACCAGGCCGGAGGCGATCGCTCCGAGGTCCGGGCCGACCAGGATCGCGATCCCGATCACCGAGACGAACATGACGCCGACCAGCACCGTCATGATCTTCTCGAACAGTCCGTAGCGCTGGAACCAGACGAGCAGCAGCCCGGCGATCCCGGCGAGGATGCCCCACCAGCGCACGGAGAGGCCGTCGAACATCGCGTTCAGCGGCAGCCCGACCGCGGACATCGCGGTGGCGCCGTAGACGAAGCCCCAGATCACGATGTAGACGCCGAAGAAGACCGTCGCCCAGCGGCCGAGCCGGCGCCAGCCGTCCAGCATGGTGGCGCCGGAGGCGAGGTGCCACCGGCCGACGGCCTCTCCGAGCGCGAGCTTCACCAGCGTCCCCGCGATCGCGGCCCACAGCAGGACGGTGCCGAAGCTCGCCCCGGCGACCATCGTCGCGACCAGGTCACCGGCCCCGACGCCGGTCGCCGCCGCGACCAGCCCGGGCCCGATCGACCGGATCCTCCGGGCGCCGGTGGGTGGTTCGAGGACGTCGGTGCCCGGTCCGGGTGGGGTCGGGGAGGTCATCGTCACACTCCGGTGCGCGTCGTCGTGGACGGAGGGTCGGAATGCACGCTAGGGCGGCGGATCCGGACTTTCCACATCGAAACGGTCACGATCGGCCGCGTACCGCTGACGGCAGCCGCGGCATCGCCCGACGAGCGGTGGCGTGTCGCGGACGGCCGCCTCACCATGGTGGAGACCGACCGGCGATAGATTCGGCGCACACCCGCGGCCGGTTCCCCGGCCGCCGGACGACGCACGCGCGGGAGAGGGCGGAATGGCGAACATCGACGAGATCCGGGCCGGTATCGGGGCGGCGAACCAGCGGGCCACCGAGAGCCTGGGCGCGTTGCGCCACGTCCGGAACGCGATCGAGGAGGCGGGCGCGGCGCTGTCCCAGCAGACCTACGGCACCGCCCAGCAGGACGCGGAGCAGGCCCGCGCGCTGTTCGCGGCCGCCGCCGCGAAGGTCGACGAGGTCGAGCAGGCCGTGCACGTCGCGATGAACGCCGCCGACGACATCACCGCCCGGCTGTGAGGGACGCGGTTCCCGTCCGCGTCGTCCGGGCCTGAGCGCGATGGTGGGACGACGGGGGCGGCGTGACCGCGTCCGCGCCGCGTTCGACCGGTTCCACATGGCGGCCTCGGTCGCGCTCGGCGCCGCCGAGGTGCGCCGGGACCGGGCGGTCCGCGCGCACGCCGAGACGATGGCCGAGCTGTGGCTGCGCGAGACCGGGTACGACGCCGCGCAGCGCGATCCCGCCCTGCGCGCGGTACTGGACAACCCGACGCTGGCCGGCGCCGTCGCCCGGGTCGCCGAGGACCGCGCGCACGCCTTCGACGGCTGGCAGGGCGGTTCGCCGGAGCTGCTGTCCCGGATCGTCGCCGACGCTGCACCCGGCGCGGCGGGGGAGGACCCGCGGAGCTGGCCGCCCGGGGCGGGCGAGACCGAGGGCACCGGACCGGTGCCCGCGATGTGGCAGCTCGGCACCGGATCGGTGGAGGGCGGAGCGCCGTTCCGGGTCGGCGTGCCGTTGCTCGACGGCGCCCACCTGCAGATCACCTCGACCCCGGGCACCCGGGAGCACGCGGAGTCGATGGTCGAGACGCTGCTGCTGCGGGTGTTGCGCTACTTCCGCCCCGGCGTCGTCGGCGTGCACGTGTGGGACGTCGGCCAGCTCGCCGGCGCGCTGCCCGGCCTCTACCCGCTGACCCGCACCGGTCTGCTCACAGTGCACGACCCGACCCGGCTGGAGCCGCTGCTCGACCAGCTCGCCGACCGGATCCGCCGGGTGCAGACCCGGGTGCTCGCTGCCGGCCACTCCTCGCTGCGCGAGCTGGCCGAGCGCGGCGACGAGCGGCCCGAGCCGTGGCTGGTCGCGGTGCTCGCCGGGAACGGCACCCCGCTGCCCGAGGACCAGCACCGGCAGCTGCAGCGGGTGGCCCGCGGCGGGATCGCCGCTGGGGTCGTGCTGGTGCTGCTCGACGTCCCGGTGGCGCTGCGCAATCCGGTCGAGTCCGTCGAGTTCAGCGGGAACGGCAGGGGCGACGACCCGGTGGTCGCACGCACCTCGCTGACCGGGCCGCACGTCGTCGTCGAACCGGATCCGGCGCTGCCCGCCGATCTGGTGACCGACACCTGTCACCGGCTCGCCGACGCGCACGAGGCATGGCGCGGGCGGCTCGGCGCGTTCGCCGACCTGCTCCCGCCGGTGGACCGGCGCGGCCGCGCCAACTCCCGGGACGGGCTGTACGCGCCGGTCGGGTACGAAGACGGCATCCCGGCCGGGCTGTCCCTCGACGACCACTCGCCGCACGCGCTGGTCGGCGGCCCGAGCGGCTCCGGGAAGACGAACCTGCTGCTCGCCTGGATCTCCGCGCTCGCCGCCCGCTACCCGCCGGACGAGCTGGAGCTCTACCTGCTCGACTTCAAGGAGGGCGTGTCGTTCGCCCAGTTCGCCCCCGATCCGGAGGGCAACCGGGCGGGCTGGCTCCCGCAGGCGCGGCTGATCGGCGTCAACATCAACACCGACCGCGAGTTCGGGCTCGCCCTGCTCCGGCACCTGGCCGAGACCATGCGGGTGCGGGCCGAGCAGGCCCGCCGGCACGGCGCCACCAAGCTCGCCGAGCTGCGCGACGAGCTCGCCGAACGCGGCGTCACCGGCGCCGCCGCCCGGCTCCCGCGGATCGTCGCGGTGATCGACGAGTTCCAGTTCCTGTTCAGCGGCCGCGACGCCGTCACCGCCGAGGCGACCGCGCTGCTCGAGGACGTCGCCCGGCGCGGCCGCTCGCAGGGCGTGCACCTGGTGCTGGCCAGCCAGGACGTCTCCGGGATCGAGGCGTTCTGGGGCCGTCCGGCGATCTTCGAGCAGTTCGTGCTGCGGCTCGCGCTGCCGCGCGCCCGGCGGGTGCTGGCGCTGGAGAACGAGCTGCCGATGACGATCCCGCGCTGGCACACCGTGGTGAACCACGACTCCGGCGTCGTGCACGGCAACCAGGTCGTGCGGGTCCCGGAGGCCGGCGGGCCGCTGGTCCGCGAGGTCCAGGACGCCGCGTTCGCCGCGCACCCGCCGGACCGCGAACCGGTGGTGTTCGACGGCGCCCGCGCCCCCTCGCACAAGGCGCTGGTCGCGACGCTGCCCGTCGACGGACCGCCGCGGGCGCTGCTCGGCCAGTACGTCGACGTCGACGGCACCGCGGCCGTCGTCGAGCTGGGCGACTCGCCGGGCCGCAACATCGGCGTGATCGGGCCGGACGCGACGGTCGCCGGCCCGCTGCTGTGCTCGGCCGCCGACGCGCTCGCCGGCCAGCTCGTCCGGCGTGACGACCGCACCCGGTTCGTGCTGTTCCCGCTGGTCTCCGAGGCCGTCGGGTACGCCGCTGAGCTCGCCGGGCGGATGCCGGTGCCGTCCGAGACGGTCCCGGCCGCCGACGTCGCGATCCGGATCGCCGCGCTCGCCGCCGAGGTCAGGGCCCGGTCCGGCGACGGTACCGGCGACCATCCGCCGCTGGTGCCGGTGCTGTTCGGCGCGGACGCCGCCGAGTCGCTGCTCAGCCTCGGCGGCACCGAGGAACTGCGCACCGTGCTGCGGCACGGCCCGGCGGCCGGGGTGCACCTGCTCGGCTGGTGGCGCGGGGCGCAACGGCTCAAGGCACTGCTGTCCCCGCCCGGTGCGACCGTCGACGACCTGGGCGTGTGGATCGCGACCGGGGTGCAGGGCGCCGATCTCGGCCCGCTGGTGGGCGGGCCGCCGCCGGAGTGGCAGCCGTCCCGTGGGCGGGGCCTGCTGCTGGACCGGGCCCGGCGGTCGCGCCCGGAGCTGGTGATCCTCGCCGAGTGGGGGACGACGGATGAGTGACGCCGTCGAGCGCTACCGGGAGGTCGTCGCGGGTCTCGCCGACGCGGTGGGGGAGCTGCGCGCCCGGGACGCCGCGCGCGCCGAGGAGCTCCGCCGTGAGCTGCGCGAACGCGACCGCGAGCTGGTCCGGGCCACCGAGCGGGTCACCCTCGGGCGCGGCATGTTCGAGCTGCGCTGGGAGGCCGCGCTGCAGGTGCTGTGGTCGGTGGAGGAGCCCGGCAAGCCGCGGCCGCGGCCGGACCGGCGCGCCGATCCGGCCCGGCACGACGAGCTGGAGCGGGCCGCCGACGACGCCCTGGAGGAGCTGCGTGCCTCCGGCGACCGCCGGCTGTTCCGGCTCCGCCGCAACGACTGACCCCGCCCCGCCGCGCATACATCGCGGTGGCATGCCGCGCGCTGCCCGCGGGTTACTCGTCGTCGGCGTCGTCCCGGGCGAGGAAGCTGGACAGCCGCTCGACGGCCGTCTCGAACTGGGGGTTCAGGTCCACGAAGGCCCGCAGCCGGTCGGCGAGCCACTCGACGCTGACCTGCTCGTCGCCCCGCCGGTCGACGAGCTCCTCGATGCCGCGGTCGGTGAAGTACACGCCGGTCAGGGTAGACGCCGGCGGCCGCGCACGGAGCACCGTGCCCGGCCGCCGGGGAGTGGATCAGACCTTCGCGAAGGCCTTGTCGATCAGCTCGGCCTGCTCGACCTCGTGCACCTTCGACGAGCCGGCGGCCGGGGCCGCCATCCGCCGCCGGGACACCCGGGTGAACCGGCCCTGCAGCTGCGGGAGCTTCTGGGGCAGCTCCAGGCCGTAGTACGGCCAGGAGCCCTGGTTGGCGGGCTCCTCCTGGACCCAGCGGATGTCGCCGGCCTCGGGGTAGCGCTCCAGCGTCTCGGCGATCTGGTCGGTCGGCATCGGGTAGAGCTGCTCGACCCGCACCAGCGCGACACCGTCGACCGAGGAGTCGCCGTTCTTGCGCCGCTTGTCGCGGGCGGCGGCCAGCTCCCAGTAGATCTTGCCACTGCAGAACAGGACGCGATCGACGTCGGTGACGGGCCCGCTCTTCGTGCGGTGCTCCGGGTCGTCGATGACCGGGCGGAACCGGCCGTCGGTGAAGTCGGACAGCGGGCTGACGACCTGCTTGGCGCGCAGCATCCACTTCGGCGTGAAGACCACCAGCGGCCGGCGCACCCCGTCAAGGGTGTGCTGGCGGAGCAGGTGGAAGTAGTTCGCCGGCTCGGACGGCAGCGCGACCGTCATCGAGCCCTCGGCGCACAGCTGCAGGAACCGCTCGATGCGGCCGGAGCTGTGGTCGGGGCCCTGGCCCTCGAGCCCGTGCGGGAGCAGCAGGGCGACGTCGGACAGCTGGCCCCACTTCGCCTCACCGGACGAGATGAACTCGTCGATGATCGACTGGGCGCCGTTGACGAAGTCGCCGAACTGGCCCTCCCACATGACGAGCGCCTCGGGGTTGGCGACCGAGTAGCCGTACTCGAAGCCGACGGCCGCGAACTCCGACAGCGCCGAGTCGTAGGGCAGGAAGCGGCCCTGTTCCTCGGCCAGGTTGCGCAGCGGGAAGTACTCGGCACCGGTCTTGCGGTCGATCAGGACCGAGTGCCGCTGCACGAAGGTGCCGCGCCGCGAGTCCTGGCCGGAGAGCCGGATCAGCCGGCCGTCGACGGCGAGCGAGCCCATCGCCAGCAGCTCGGCGAAGGCCCAGTCGACGTCGCCCTCACGGGACATCTTCTCGCGCTTCTTGAGCACCGGCTCGACCCGCTTGTGCACCGAGAACCCCTCGGGGAGGTTCGTGTGCACGTCGCCGATCCGGTGGATGATCTCCAGCGGGATCGAGGTGTCCAGGTCGGACGGGACCTGCTGCACGTCCTCGATCGACGGCGAGATGACCGGCGGCGTCTTCTCCAGCTCGCGCACCTCGTTGAAGACGTGCTCGAGCTGGTTGGAGAAGTCCTTGAGGGCCTGCTCCGCCTCGTCCATGGTGATGTCGCCGCGGCCGATCAGCGACTCGGTGTAGATCTTGCGGACGCTGCGCTTGGCGTCGATGATGTCGTACATCGACGGCTGGGTCATCGAGGGGTCGTCGCCCTCGTTGTGGCCCCGGCGCCGGTAGCAGATCATGTCGATCACGACGTCGTTGTTCCAGCGCTGCCGGTACTCGACGGCCAGCTTGGCGACCCAGACGCAGGCCTCGGGGTCGTCGCCGTTCACGTGGAAGACCGGGGCGCCGATCATCTTCGCGACGTCGGTGCAGTACTGCGAGGAGCGCGAGTGCTCGGGGGCGGTGGTGAAGCCGACCTGGTTGTTGACGACGACGTGCACGGTGCCGCCGGTGCGGTAGCCGCGCAGCAGCGCCAGGTTCAGGGTCTCGGCGACCACGCCCTGGCCGGCGAACGCGGCGTCGCCGTGCATGAGGACCGGCAGCACGGTGAAGCCGCCGTCGCCCTTGTCGAGCAGGTCCTGCTTGGCCCGGACGATGCCCTCCAGGACCGGGTCGACGGCCTCCAGGTGCGACGGGTTCGCGGTCAGCGAGACCGTCGTCTCGCCGTCGCCGAACATCCGGAAGTACTTGCCCTCGGCGCCGAGGTGGTACTTCACGTCGCCGGAACCGTGGGCCTGGCCCGGGTCGAGGTTGCCCTCGAACTCGCGGAAGATCTGGCTGATCGGCTTGCCGACGATGTTGGCGAGCACGTTGAGCCGGCCGCGGTGCGGCATGCCGATGACGACCTCGTCGAGCTCGTTCTCGGCGGACTTGTCCAGCACGGCGTCGAGCAGCGGGATGACGGTCTCGCCGCCCTCCAGCGAGAACCGCTTCTGGCCGACGTACTTGGTCTGCAGGAAGGTCTCGAACGCCTCGGCGGCATTGAGCCGGGAGAGGATGTACTTCTGCTCGCTCGCCTCCGGCTTGACGTGCGGGACCTCGATCCGCTCCTCGAGCCACTTGCGCTGCTCGGGATCGGCGATGTGCATGTACTCGGTGCCGATGGTGCGGCAGTACGAGGCGCGCAGCAGGCCGAGCACGTCGCGCAGCTTCATGTGGCTCTGGCCGCCGAAGCCGCCGACCGCGAAGTCGCGGTCAAGGTCCCACAGGGTCAGGCCGTGCGACAGCACGTCGAGGTCGGGGTGCCTGCGCTGGCGGTAGTTGAGCGGGTCGGTGTCGGCCATCAGGTGGCCGCGGGTGCGGTAGGACTCGATCAGCTCGAGCACCCGGGCGGTCTTGTCGACCTCGCCCTCGGGGAAGTCCTGCACCCAGCGGATCGGCTCGTAGGGCACCCGCAGCGAGGCGAAGACGTCGTCGTAGAAGCCGTCCTCGCCGAGCAGGAGCTGGTGCACCCGGCGCAGGAAGTCGCCGGACTCGGCGCCCTGGATGATCCGGTGGTCGTAGGTCGAGGTCAGCGTGATGATCTTCGAGATGCCGAGCTCGGCGAGCCGCTCCTCGGAGGCGCCCTGGAACGCGGCCGGGTACTCCATCGCGCCGACGCCGATGATCGCGCCCTGGCCGACCGACAGCCGCGGCACCGAGTGGTTGGTGCCCAGCGTGCCGGGGTTGGTGAGGCTGATGGTGGTGCCGGAGAAGTCGTCGGCGGTCAGCTTGCCGTCGCGGGCCTTGCGGACCATGCCCTCGTAGGCCGCCCAGAACTGGGCGAACGACATGTTCTCGCAGCCCTTGATCGAGACCACGATCAGCGAGCGGGAGCCGTCCTTGCCCGGCATGTCCATCGCCAGGCCGAGGTTGACGTGCTCGGGCGCGACGACGGTCGGCTTGCCGTCGGTCTCGGCGAAGTGCCGGTTCATGTTCGGGAAGTCGGCGAGGGCCTTGACCAGCGCGTAGCCGATCAGGTGGGTGAACGACAGCTTCCCGCCGCGGGTGCGCTTGAGGTGGTTGTTGATGACGATGCGGTTGTCCGCCAGCAGCTTGGCCGGGACCGCTCGGACACTCGTCGCGGTCGGCAGCTGCAGCGACGCGGTCATGTTCTTGGCGATGGCGTTCGCGGCACCGCGCAGCGGGGTGGTGGTCGCGCCACCCCCGTCCTGAGCGGGCTTCGCGGCCTTCGAGCCGCTGCTGCCCGCGGCCGGCTTCGCCGCCCCGTTGGACGAGGGCGAACTCGCCGTGCGCAGCCGCTCCTCGGCGGGCGGCGGCTCGGCCTTCGGCGTGACCGGTGGGGGCACGTCGCGCGAGCGGGAGGCCCGCCCGGTCTCGGTGGCCCCGTTGCGGACGGCCTTCTGGGCGGGTGCCGACGCGGTGTCGTCGCCCTCGTCGTCCTCGGTGGCGGAGCCGCGGGTCACCCCGCCGGGGTACGCCTTCGGTGCGGCACCGTTGGACGCGGTGTCGGTCGCGCCGGAGCCGTCGGCGGACTCCCCGGGGCCCTGGCGCTGCTCACCGTCCTTGCCGTAGTCGGCGAAGAACTCGTGCCAGGCCGGGTCCACGGCCGACGGGTCCTCCTGGAAGCGCTGGTACATCTCCTCGACGAGCCACTCGTTGGGACCGAAATCGCCCGCCGGATGGGAGGTACTGCTCGATGACACTCTGCGTCAACCGCCTTGTTAGCTGCTCGATTTGTCGCGACCGGGTACCAGGTTAGTCCCCTTCGCGCGAGCCGTGGCAGTGCGCCGGGTCGCACTTCGTGATCGTTTCGTGATCGTTCTCTGCGGAACCGGTTCAGGAGCCGATTCAGAAGCCGGGCGGGGACCCCAGGACGTCGACCACCGAGGTCTGCACGGCGGCCTCGGCGACGACCGTGCCGACCGGCGGCCCGACCCGCGCGACCCGGCGGACGGTGTCGCGCTCACCTGCGTACTGACCGTCCACCGGGGAGATCAGCAGCTCGGTGCGGACCGGGCCGTCGTCGTGCACGAGCGCGGGATGCCGCTCGCCGTCGAGGTTCACGGCCTCGCCGACCTCGACCGCGGGCAGCGTGCGCAGTGCGGCGTAGATCACCGATCGCAGCGGCGCGGGCACCCGGCAGGTGCGCAGCGCGTCGACCGCGCTGGGGAACGGGCCGGTGTAGCCGCGGCCGGGCGGGCTGTCCTCGATCAGCCGCCGGAGCATCGCGGCCGGGTCCTGCGGCAGGGTGGCGAGGAACTCCGGGGTCGGGTTCGACCAGGAGCCGGGCCGGGCGGTCGGCCGGTTGCCGTGCAGCTCGGCGTAGAAGTCGCCGTGCGGGGCGCGGAACCGCCCGGTGGGCCAGGCGTCGGCGATCCGGAAGCCGCTCTCGACGGCGGCCGCGCCGTCGCCGGACAGCCACCGCACCTGGCCGGTGAGCTCGCGGTCGAGCAGCCAGTCGGCGTGCGGGTCCACCGGCGTCCACTGCTGGAGGAGGTGCTCGGAGTAGTGCACGCACAGCTCGTCGCCGGCGAACCAGGTGCCCATCCACCAGGCGTGCGTCGCGGTGTGGCGGTACTGCCCGGGGGAGATCGGCTCGTCGGAGGTCCGGATGGCCAGCTCCAGCAAGTCGCTCCTCCTCGATGTCACTGAGGTCGATATCGCCGCGGTCGACGTCGCCGGGGCCGGTGACCGTGGACGACGTCACACATTCTCTACGGCGCGGATACGGGCCGTGACGCGACCCCCGTCATTGGGCCGAACGGAGCAGGGCGTTCCGCGGTGTGCGCGGGGGCGGCCGCGGTGCCGCCGCCCCCGGCGCGCGCCGGTCAGCCGATCCAGGACTTGAGCTTCTCGAAGGTGCCGTTCACGTCGCTGGTCATCGGGTTCACGTGCAGGTGGGTGATCCCGTTCTCGCGCAGCGCCGCGATCCGCTCGCGGACGTGGCCCTCCGGGCCGATCAGCGAGACCTTGTCGATGAAGTCGTCGGGGAGGGCGGCCATCGCCTCCTCCTTCTTCCCGTCCAGGTAGAGGTCCTGGACGATCTTCGCCTCGTCCGCGTAGCCCTGCCGCGCGAAGACGGTGTTGTAGAAGTTCCGGCCGCGGGCCCCCATCCCGCCGATGTAGAGGGCGTACATGCCGCGGGCGGCCTGGCGGGCCGGCTCGAACATCTCCTCCTCGAGCGCACAGATCCCGCCGCCGGTGATCTGCAGCGGGCCCAGCTCGGGGGCGCGCTTGGCGGAGCCGGCGTCGAGCGCGGGGCCGAACACCTCCCGGATCATCTCCGGCAGGACGACGTGCGGCAGCCAGCCCTGGGCGAGCTCGGCCGTCATCTCCAGGTTCTTGTCGCCGAGTGCGGCGACCCAGATCGGGATGTCGGCGCGCTTCGGGTAGTTGATCAGCTTCAGCGGCTTGCCGAGGCCGGTGCCCTGCCCCTCCGGCAGCGGGATCGGGTACAGGCCCTCGTTGGTGATCCGCTCCCGCCGCCAGGTCCGGCGGCAGATGTCGATGATCTCCCGGGTGCGGGCGACCGGCTTGTCGTAGGGGACGCCGTGGAATCCCTCGATCACCTGCGGGCCCGACGCGCCGAGGCCGAGATTGAACCGGCCGCCGGACAGCGCGTCCAGCCCGGCCGCGGACATCGCCGTCAGGGTCGGGGTGCGGGAGTAGATCGGCAGGATCGCCGAGCCGATCTCGACCCGCTCGGTCCGGGCCGCGAGGTAGCCGAGCAACGAGACGGCGTCGAAGCTGTACGCCTCGGCGGCCCAGACGACGTCCAGGCCCGCCCGTTCCATGTCTGTGACCGCGTCCGCGTTGCGGATCGGGTCGTCGCCGTAGGGCAGCATCGTGGAGAGCTTCACAGCACGTGGGTAGTCCTAAGTTACTCGCGGGTCAAGTACCTGCGCCGTGGAACCCGAAGCGCGATAGGGGGGTTAGCCGCACTGCCCGGGACCCGGCGGCACGGGTGTCATGGAGCCATGACGCTCGAGGCCGCACCCCCGGACACCAGCACCCGCAGCAGCGGACCCGCTCCCATCACCGACGGCCGGCGCCCCCCGGGTGCCGCCTTCCTGGTGGGCGTGTTCGTGATCGTCCCGACCCTGGCGCTGTTCGCCGCGGTCCCGCTCGCCTGGGGCTGGGGGCTCGGCTGGGTCGACGTCGCGCTGTTCGTCGTCTTCTACGCGATCAGCGGTCTCGGTGTGACCGTCGGCTACCACCGCTACTTCACGCACGGCTCGTTCAAGGCCAAGCGCCCGCTGCGGATCGCACTCGCGATCGCCGGCAGCCTGTCGCTGCAGGGCAGCGTGCTGGACTGGGTCGGCGACCACCGCCGGCACCACGCGTTCTCCGACAAGGAGGGCGACCCGCACTCGCCGTGGCTCTACGGCACCGGCGCCAAGGCGCTGGTCAAGGGCTTCTGGCACTCGCACCTGGGCTGGGTCTTCGATCGCGACCTGACCAACATGAAGCGGTTCGCGCCGGACCTGCTCGAGGACCGCGACATCATGCGCGTCGAGAAGGCCTTCCCGCTGATCGTCGTGGTCAGCCTGCTCGGCCCGGCGCTGATCGGCGGCCTGGTGACCATGTCCCTGTGGGGCGCGTTCACCGCGTTCATCTGGGCCGGCCTGATCCGGGTCGCGGTGCTGCACCACGTCACCTGGTCGATCAACTCGATCTGCCACATCTGGGGCGAGCGCCCCTTCGCCTCCCGCGACAAGTCCGCCAACGTCTGGTGGCTGGCGGTGCTGTCGTTCGGCGAGTCCTGGCACAACCTGCACCACGCCGACCCGACCTGCGCCCGGCACGGCGTGAAGAAGGGCCAGGTCGACATCTCGGCGGTCGTCATCCGCGGCTTCGAGAAGGCCGGCTGGGCGACCAACGTCCGCTGGCCCACCACGCGGCGCCTCGAGCGGCTGGCCGCGAAGAAGGAAGCCGCCGTGGCGGCCTGAGCCACCCCGCGTCATCCCGGCAGGGCCCCCGCAGCATCCGCTGCGGGGGCCCTGCCGTTCGTCCGGGGCTAGCGGCGGGGCCGGTTGCGGCGGACCGGGCGCCGCCGGCCCGGGATCCTCGCGGGTGCCGCCGGGCGCCGGTCGGTGCTGCGCGGCGGGGTGCGGGAGCTGTTCACGGTGCGCCCGCGGACGATCCCGATGAACTGCTCCATCAGCTCGGTCGTCGCGTCCTCGGGCCAGGTGAGCACCACGCCCGACGCCGGCCCGCCGGTCAGCGGCCGGTAGGTGAGGTCGCGGCGGTGGTGCAGCCGCGCCAGCGACTGCGGGACGACCAGCACGCCGACGCCCGCGGCGACCAGCTCCACCGCCTCGGCCGTCGTCGCCGGGGCGCTCACCGGTGCGCTGCCCGGCGCGGGGTCGTCCCAGGTCAGCGCGGCATCCGGCGGCCGGAGGACGATCTCGCCGGCCAGGTCGTCGACGGTGAGTTCGTCGACCGCGGTGGCGACGTGGTCCTTCCCGACGACGACCACGGTCGCCTCGGTGTAGAGCGGGATCGCGTGCAGCCCGGCCCGGTCGATCGGCAGCCGGACGACGCCGGCGTCCACCGCGCCGGACCGGACGGCGTCCTCGGCGTCGGCGACGGTCAGCCCGACCAGGTCCAGCGCGACGTCGGGCAGGCGCTCGGCCCAGATCCGTGCCCACTTGCCCGGGGTCACCCCCGGTACGTAGCCCAGGCGGAAGGATGCGGGGGTCACCTGCCCAGGCTATCCGCCGTCCGGGCCCCGATATCCTGGGGACATGACGCGTCAGCGGTCCACCCAGACGATGAAGCCCGCCACGGCGGCGAAGAAGCTCGGGGTGTTTCTCGACGCGACCCCGGCCGAGTTCCGGGACGGGGTGATCTCGCGCGACGAGCTCGACGCCCTGCAGGCCGATCCGCCGGCCTGGCTGCGCGATCTGCGCCGGGACGGCCCGCACCCGCGGCCTGTCGTCGCGGACCGGCTCGGCGTCTCCATCTCCGGGCTGGCCCGGGCCGGGATCACCGAGCCGCTGACCACCGAGCAGATCACCGCACTGAAGCAGGAGAAGCCGGCGTGGCTCGGCCGCGAGCGCGCCACCCGGGCGGAGTCGCAGCGCGAGGCCGCCCGGATCGCGGCCGCGCGGCCGCCGGAGCGACCCGGCAGCTGAGCTGCCGCGAATGAGGACCGGAACTGTCCTCATCGGGTGACATGGTCCGGGGCATGACGACCTACCTGCTCGTTCCCGGTTTCTGGCTCGGCGCATCGGCGTGGGACGCGGTGGCCGCGGACCTGCGCGCCCGCGGCCACGAGGCGACCGCGGTCGAGCTCGGCCACGCGCCCGGCGACACCGCGGAGTCGCACGTGTCCGACGTGCTGGCCGCGCTGGCCGGGGCGCCCGGGCCGGTGGTGCTCGTCGGGCACAGCGGCGCGGGCCCGGTTTGCGTCGCGGCCGCCGAGCGCGCCCGGGACCGGATCGGGCGGCTGGTCCTCCTCGACACCGGGCCGCTGCCCGACGGCGTCGCCCAGATCGACTTCACCCCGCCGGAGGCACAGGCGGCGACCCGCGCGATGCTCGCCGCGCACGGTGCTCTCCCGATGCCCCCGCGGGCCGAGCTCGACGCGGCGGGCAGCAGCACCGCCGGTATCCCGGATCCGCTGTTCGACGAGGTCCGCGCCCGTTCGCTCGCCGAGCCGGCCGGGGTGGTGCTCACCGGCGTGCGCCGGGGCGAGACCGACGAGACCCTGCCGAAGACCGTCGTGGCGTGCAGCTTCACCCCCGACGACATCCGACCGCTGATCGACGCCGGGGCGCCCGGCTTCGCCGAGCTGGGCGGGCCGGACTGGTCGTTCGTGTCGCTGCCGACCGGGCACTGGCCGATGCTCTCCGAGCCGGAGCGTCTCGCGGAGCTGCTCGCCGCCGGCACCTGATCCCCGCACATCCCGGCGGGTGACGCGCCGATGCCCGGGCCGGCGGACCGGCCCGGGCATCGGGGTGTCAGACGATGATCAGATGTCGTAGCGGTCGGCCGTCATGACCTTGTCCCAGGCGGCGACGAAGTCGTCGACGAACTTCTGCTTCGCGTCGTCGGAGGCGTAGACCTCGGCGACGGCGCGCAGCTCGGAGTTCGACCCGAAGACCAGGTCGGCCCGAGTGCCGGTCCACTTCACCGCACCGGAGTCGTCGACGGCCTCGAAGGCGTCGTCGTCGCCGGCCACCGAACGCCAGGTGATGCCCGGCCCCAGCAGCGTGGTGAAGAAGTCGTTCGACAGCGTGCCGACGCGCTCGGTGAGCACCCCGGCCGTCGAGCCACCGGTGTTGGCGCCCAGCACCCGCAGGCCGCCGACCAGCACGGTCATCTCCGGCGCCGTCAGGCCGAGCAGGTTCGCCCGGTCCACCAGCAGGAACTCGCCGGGCAGCGTGTGGCCCTTGCCGCGGTAGTTGCGGAAGCCGTCGGCGGTCGGCTCCAGGTAGGAGAACGACTCGACGTCGGTCTTCTCCTGGGTGGCGTCTGTCCGGCCCGGGACGAACGGCACGGTGATGTCGTACCCGCCGTCCGCGGCGGCCTTCTCGACGGCCGCGGCGCCGGCCAGCACGACGAGGTCGGCGAAGGAGATCTTCTTCCCGCCGCCGAGCGAGCCGTTGATCTCGGACTGGAGGGACTCCAGCTTCGAGATGACGGTGCGCAGCGTGTCCGGGTCGTTGACCTCCCACTGGAGCTGCGGCTCGAGGCGGATGCGCCCGCCGTTGGCCCCACCGCGCTTGTCGGACTGGCGGAACGACGAGGCCGCGGCCCAGGCGGTCTTGACCAGGTCGGTCACCGGCAGGCCGGACTCCAGCACCTTCGCCTTGATCGAGGCGACGTCGTCGGCGTCCACCAGCGGGTGGTCGACGGCCGGCACCGGGTCCTGCCAGAGCAGCTCCTCGGTCGGGACCCAGGCGCCGATGTAGCGCTCCTTCGGGCCCATGTCGCGGTGCGTCAGCTTGTACCAGGCGCGGCGGTAGGTGTCCTCGAACTCGGACGGGTTGTCCAGCCAGCGGCGGGTGATCTCGCCGTAGACCGGGTCGACCCGCAGCGCGACGTCGGTGACCAGCATCCGCGGCTTGCGGTTCGGGTAGCCGGGCTCCGGGTCGGGGATGATCTCCGGGGCGTCCTTGGCGACGAACTGCTTGGCGCCGGCCGGCGACTGCTCCAGCTCCCACTCGTAGGCGTAGAGGTGCTTGAGGTAGTCGTGGCTCCACCGGTTCGGGGTGCGGGTCCAGATGACCTCGAGCCCGGAGGTGATGGCGTCGCGGCCCTTGCCGCTGCCGTAGTTCTGCTTCCAGCCCAGGCCCTGCTCGGTGATGTCGGCGGCCTCCGGCTCCGGGCCGACGTTGCCGTTCTCGTCCGGGTTCGCGGCGCCGTGCGTCTTGCCGAGGGTGTGCCCGCCGACGATGAGCGCGGCGGTCTCCGCGTCGTTCATCGCCATCCGGCCGAAGGTCTCGCGGATGTCGCGGGCCGCGGCGATCGGGTCACCGCTGGCGTCCGGGCCCTCCGGGTTGACGTAGATCAGGCCCATGTGCGACGCGCCGAGCGGCTTCTCCAGCTCACGGTGCGCGATGTCGGTGTTGCCGCCGTAGCGCGCGTCGTTGCCCAGCCACTCCTTCTCGGAGCCCCAGTAGACGTCCTCCTCCGGCTCCCAGACGTCGGCGCGGCCACCGGCGAAGCCGAACATCGGGAAACCGGAGATCTCGTGGGCGCGGTTGCCCGCGAAGACCATCAGGTCGGCCCAGGAGACCTTGCGGCCCCACTTCTGCTTGACCGGCCACAGCAGCCGGCGCGCCTTGTCCAGGTTGCCGTTGTCCGGCCAGCTGTTCAGCGGCGCGAACCGCTGCATGCCGGCGCCGGCGCCGCCGCGGCCGTCGAAGGTCCGGTAGGTGCCCGCGGAGTGCCAGGCCATCCGGATGAAGAACCCGGCGTAGCTGCCGTGGTCGGCCGGCCACCAGTCCTGCGAGGTGGTGATGACGGCGTCGACGTCACGCGCCAGCTCGTCGAGGTCGACGGTCGCGAACTCCTTCGCGTAGTCGAAGTCCGGTTCCATCGGGTCGGACGCCGGGCTGTGCTTGCGGAGGATCTTCAGGTTGAGCTGGTTCGGCCACCAGTCCTGGTTGCTCCCGCCCTCGGTGGGGTGGGCGATGCGGCCGTGAGCGACGGGGCAGCCCCCGTCCTCCTCACGGTTCATCTCGGCCTCGACGGTGACGTGCTCGTCAGACACGGGCACTCCTTCCAGGATCTGTGGTGGTGGTGGTGGAGCAGGCGGGGCAACGGCCCCAGTAGACGACCTCGGCCTCGTCGATCACGAAGCCGCTGTCGTCGGACGCGGTGAGGCAGGGCGTGTGGCCGACGGCGCAGTCGACGTCGGCGATGGCCCCGCAGGATCGGCAGACCACGTGGTGGTGGTTGTCGCCGACCCGGGCCTCGTACCTCGCGACGGAGCCCGACGGCTGGATGCGCCGCACGAGACCGGCCCCGGTGAGGGCCCGCAGGACGTCGTAGACGGCCTGGTGGGACACCTCGCCGAGGTCCGACCGCACGACCCGGATGATCGTGTCCGTGTCCGCGTGCGGATGGGTGTGCACGGCGTCCAGCACGGCCAGCCGGGGGCGCGTCACGCGCAGCGCGGCTCCGCGCAACATGCCCTCGTGGTCCGAAGCGATCGACACGGGTCGAGCCTGCACACTTTTCTGGAACAGGTCAAGTTTCGGCGTGTCTCACTTTCAGACGGTGTTGCGTTCCCGGCCGGCCCAGTGCGGCGCCCGCAGGTCCTTCTTGAGGATCTTGCCGGTCGCGTTGCGCGGCAGCTCATCCAGCACGTCGACCGTCTTCGGGCACTTGAACGAGGCCAGGTGCTCGCGGGCGTGGGCGATCAGCGCCTCCGGGTCGACGGTCGCCCCCGGCGCGGCCACCACGCACGCCTTCGGGACCTCGCCCCAGCGCTCGTCCGGCACGCCGATCACCGCGACGTCGCCGACCGAGGGATGCTCGGCCAGCACCCGCTCGATCTCGGCCGGGTACACGTTCTCCCCGCCGGAGACGATCATGTCCTTGATCCGGTCGGTGATGAAGACGTACCCGTCGGCGTCGACGTGCCCGCCGTCGCCGGACCGGAGCCAGCCGTCCGGGGTGATCGCCGACGCGGTCGCCTCCGGCTTCTGCCAGTACCCGCTCATCAGCTGGTCGGTCCGCACCCAGATCTCGCCGGGCTGGTCGGTGCCGAGCCGGTCGCCGGTCGCCGGGTCCCGGACCTCGATCGTGACGCCGCTGATCGGCGTGCCCGCCGAGACCAGCCGGTGCGCCAGGGCCGGATCGGCGTGGTCCTCGGGGCCCAGCGAGGTGACCACGCCGCACGCCTCGGTCATCCCGTACACCTGGTGCAGCCGCGGGCCGAACAGCTCCAGCGACGCCCGGAGCACTGGCAGCGGCATCGGCGAGGCGCCGTAGGAGATCGCGCGCAGCGACGAGTAGTCGCGGTCCGCCGCGCCGGGCACCTGGGTCATCGCGCCCATCAGCGCGGGCACCCAGAACGTGTGCGTGATCCGCTGCTCGGCCACCATGTCCAGCAGGGCCGCCGGATCGGGCATCCGGGCCATCACGATCCGCGCGCCCTGGGCGAGCGCGACGAAGGCGTAGCTCGTGCCGCCCACGTGGAACAGCGGCATCGCCACCTGCACCACGTCGGCCGGGCCCAGCTCGAAGTCGGCCGCCACGTGCGCGGCGTGCGCCAGCATCCCGGCGTGGGTGAGCATCGCGCCCTTCGGGAAGCCGGTCGTCCCCGAGGTGTAGAGCTGCACGAAGCAGTCGTCCGGCGCGGCGTCGTAGGGCTCGGTGTCCGGGTCGTGGGCGGCCAGGAACGCCTCGTACTCGTCGGTGTCGCCGCCCACCGGGAGCACCCGCTGCACGGTGTCCAGCTTGTCCCGCAGCCCGGCCGCCGCCGCGGCGAACTCGGGGCCGACGACCAGCAGCCGTGCCTGCGCGTCGTTGATCACGTAGAGGATCTCCGGCGGGGCGAGCCGGAAGTTGACCACCGCGTTGGCCGCGCCGATCCGGGCGCAGGCCAGCGAGAGCTCCAGGCACGACGGGTGGTTGAGATCGAGCACCGCGATCCGGTCGCCGGGGCCGATCCCCTCGGCCCGCAGCGCCGCGGCCAGCCGGCGGACCCGCTCGTCGAGCTCGGCCCAGGTGCGCACGACCCCGCCGAACCGCAGGGCCTCGTCGTCCGGCCGTTCGGAGGCGTGCCGCCGCAGCAGGGACGAGACGGTGCTGTTCGGGTCGATCACGAGGTAGCTCCCTTGCGACTCGGTCGTGCATGTGACGCACGCCATCCTGTCCGTTCCGTCCGCCCCGCACCAGGGGGTCGGCCGGCCTGTGGACAACTCCGGTGCGCCCCGCCTCGGCCGGGTTGCCGGCGCTGGGTCAGGATGGCCCGGCACGCGGTGTCCGGGCGCGAGCCCGGGACCGGCCGAGAGCGGCGGAAGGGCCTGGAGTGCAGGAGACGGCACCGGCCGGACCCGGCCGGATCACCGTGGAGGGTCTGGGCAAGCGGTTCGGGCCGGTGGAGGCGGTGCACGACCTGAGCTTCACCGTCGAGCCCGGATCGGTGACCGGGTTCCTCGGGCCGAACGGCTCCGGCAAGACGACGACACTGCGGATGATCCTCGGCCTGGTCCGGCCGAGCGCGGGCCGGGCGCTGGTCGACGGCGTCCCGTACGGCGCGCTGGATTCGCCCGGCCGGGTGGTCGGCGCCGTGCTGGAGGTCCAGGGGGTGCACCCGAAGCGGACCGCGCGGGCGCACCTGCGGGCCGCCGCGGCCGCGATCGGCGTCCCCGACACCCGGGTCGACGAGGTGCTCGCCCTGGTCGGCCTGGCGGCGGCCGGCGACCGCCCGGCCGGCGGGTTCTCGCTGGGGATGAACCAGCGGCTGGCGCTGGCCGCCGCGCTGCTGGGGGATCCGCGGATCCTGGTGCTCGACGAGCCGGGCAACGGCCTCGACCCGGACGGCATCGCCTGGTTGCGGTCGTTCCTCAACGCCTTCGCGGCGTCCGGGCGCAGCGTGCTCGTGTCGTCGCACCAGCTCGCCGAGATGGAGCTGACCGCCCGGCGGCTGGTCGTCATCGACCGCGGCCGGTGCCGGTTCGACGGTGAGGTCGCCGAGCTGCGCGCCGGGCACGACGCCCGGGTGCTGGTCCGCGCCGCCGACCCGGTCCGGCTGGCCGAGGCGCTCGCCGCCGCCGGGATCACCGAGATCGACCGGATCGACGACGGGCGGCTGGCCGTGGCCGGTGCCGACGGCGTGCGGGTCGGCGACCTCGCGCTCGCGGCGGGCGTCGCGGTGCACGGGCTGACCGAGGAACGGGTCGGCCTGGAGCAGATGTTCCTGCGGCTGCTCGCGGGGGAGGAGATCGGATGACCGTCGGTGCCCCGCACCGCTGGATGGCGGTGCTGCACGCGGAGATCCGCCGCACCCTGTCGGTGCGGCTGTGGTGGCTGATGCTGATTCCGGTGCTGCTGCTCGCGCTGGCGATGAGCCTGTTCGGCAGCCTGATCACGCTGCTCGTCCCGGCGGCGACCGAGACGTCGTCGATCCTGCTGCTCACCGGGATGGCCTCGACGCTGAGCATGACCACCGTCGTCGGCGCCGCGTTCGGCGCGCTGCTCGCCGCCGGCGAGTTCCGGCACCGGACGGTCACCCTCGCCTACCTGATCGGCGCGCGGACCCAGGTGCTGGGCGCGAAGGTGGTGGTCGGCGCCGTCGTCGCCGGGATCTACGGGCTGGTCGTCGCGCTGCTCGGACCGCTGCTCGGCGGCGCCGTGCTCGGCGGCCAGCAGCTCCCGGGCTGGGGTCAGCTGGCCGGGCTCGGCGCGGTCGGGGTGCTGGTCTGCGCGCTGTGGGGCGGGCTCGGGGTGGCGATCGGGACGCTCGTGCCGAACCAGGCCGGCGCGGTCGCGCTCACCGTCGGCTATCTGTTGCTCGGCGAGAACATGATCGCCGGGGCGCTGCGCGCCGGCGAGTCGTCGTTCGGCGACCCGTCGGTGTTCGCCCGGCTCACCCCGTTCCTGCCCGGCAACGCCGGCGACGTGGCGCTCTACGAGGCACCGGTCCGGACCGCCGGCGCCGGCACCGACGGCCGGATGGTGCTGGAGTTCCTCGCCGGGGTCAGCGCGCCGCCGCCCGGCTGGGTGGCGCTGCTGGTGCTGCTCGCCTGGACCGCCGCCGGGGTCGCGCTCGCGGTCGTCGTCGGCGGGCGGCGGGACATCACCTGATCCGCACCTGACCAGCCACCTGACCAGCAGCCCGGCCGGACCGGCAGGCTTTCTGTCGGGGGTCGGGCATAGCCTGATCCACGTGTCCCGTCCCCCGCACGACGATCCGGCCCGGCCGGGCTGGATCCGCCGCCTCGCGCAGGCCTGCCTGCGGCACCGCCGCGTCACCCTCGGCGCGCTCGCCGCCTCGATGGCCGGCGTCGGGCTGGAGGCGGTCGGCCCGCTGGTGATCCGCGAGGGCGTCAACGGTGTCGTCGCCGGCGACACCGGGGTCCTGCTGCCCGCCGTACTCGCGCTGCTGGTGCTGGGCGTCGTGAAGTTCGCCGGCGCCTTCGTGCGCCGCTACCTCGGCGGCAAGATGGCGCTGAACGTCCAGCACGACCTGCGCCGCGCGGTGTTCGCCGCGGTGCAGCGGATGGACGGGGTCCGGCAGGACCGGTTGCGCACCGGGCAGGTCGCCTCCCGGTCGATCTCGGACCTGCAGCTCGTGCAGGGCTTCCTGTCGATGGTGCCGCTGTCGGCGGGCACCGTGGTGCTGGTCGTCGTCGCGATCGCGGCGATGCTGTGGCTGTCCCCGCTGCTCACGGTGATCGCGCTGGTCATGCTGCCGGTGGCGTTCCTGGCGACCAACCGGATCCGGCGCGCGCTGTTCCCGGCGACCTGGTCGGCCCAGCAGCGGGCCGCCGAGATCGCCCAGCAGGTCGAGGAGACCGTCACCGGTGTCCGGGTGGTGAAGGGCTTCGGCCAGGAGGCGCGGGAGTCCGCCGAGCTGGAGCGCCGGGCGCACCGGCTCTACGGCGAGCGGCTGCGCGCCGCCGGGCTGACCGCCCGGCTCAATCCGGCGCTGCTGGCGCTGCCGGGCCTCGGTCAGGTCGCGGTGATCGGGGTCGGCGGGCTCATGGCCGCCCGCGGCTCGATCGATCTCGGCACCTTCCTGGCCTTCACCGCCTACGTCGGGATGCTGGTCGGGCCGGCCCGGCTGATCGGCGCGCTGGTGGTCACCGGCCAGCTCACCCGGGCCGCCGCGGAGCGGGTCTACGAGATCGTCGACGCCGAGTCCGAGATCGTGGACCCGGCCGAGCCCCGCGAGCTGCCGGCCGGGCCGCTGGTCGTCGAGCTCGACGCGGTGCGGTTCGGCTACGAACCGGCGGGCTCCGGGCCGGACGGGCACGCCGCACCCGATCCGGTGCTCGACGAGCTGTCGCTGCGGGTCGAGCCGGGGGAGACGCTCGCGCTGGTCGGGCCGGCCGGCTCCGGCAAGTCGACGGTCGCGCTGCTGCTCCCGCGCTTCTACGACCCGCAGGCCGGTGCGCTCCGGATCGGCGGCGTCGACCTGCGGGAGCTGCGGCTGCACGACCTGCGGGCCGAGCTGGGGGTGGTGTTCGAGGAGGCGTTCCTGTTCTCCGACACGATCCGCAACAACATCGCCTACGGCAGGCCGGACGCGGGGGAGGACGAGATCCGGGCCGCCGCCGAGGCGGCGCAGGTCGCCGGGTTCGTCGAGGACCTGCCCGACGGCTACGACACCGAGGTCGGCGAGCGCGGGCTGACCCTGTCCGGCGGCCAGCGGCAGCGGATCGCGCTGGCCCGCGCGATGCTGTCGAAGCCGCGGGTGCTGGTGCTCGACGACGCGACGTCCGCGGTGGACACCGCGACCGAGGCGGCGATCCACGAGACGCTGCACGAGCTGACCGCGCAGCGCACCACCCTGCTGGTGGCGCACCGCCGCTCGACGCTCGCGCTGGCCGACCGGATCGCGGTGCTCGACCGCGGCCGGGTGGTCGACATCGGCACCGAGGACGAGCTGCGCGGCCGATGTCCGCTCTTCCGGGAGCTGCTGGCCACCGGATCGGTCGACGAGCTGGGCGGCGCCGCCCGGCGCGAGCCCGGTGACCCGGGCGACGGCCGGTCGCCCGCCGACCCGGCGGTCGTGCTCGGCTCGGCGACCACCGCGACCACCCCCGACACCGGGGCCGCCGTGACCGCGGGCACCCCGGAGCTGTGGCCGGCGACCGCGGAGGCGGCGGCCGACCCGGACCGGGCGCTCGGCCGGGAGGCGGGCGGCGGCGCCGCCGGCTGGGCCGGCTCGGTGAGCGCCACCCCGGAGCTGCTGGAGGCGGTCGCGAAGCTGCCCCCGCCCACCGAGTCGCCGCGGCTGCGCGGCGGCGGCGACCCGACCGCGCCGGACCCGGACTTCCGGCTGGCGTCGCTGCTGCGGCCGGTGCGTCCGCTGCTCGTGCTGGGCATCGCGCTGATGGCCACCGACGCGCTGGCCACGCTCGCCCTGCCCACCCTGGCCCGGGTCGCCGTCGACTCCGGCATCGTCGACGGGGCGACCCGGGTGCTGGTCGTCGCGGCGCTGGTCGGGCTGCTGATCGTGCTGATCGACGCCGTCGTCGTCGGGTTCCAGACACTGGTCACCGCCCGGGCCGGGGAGAGCCTGCTCTACCTGCTGCGGATCCGCAGCTACGCGCACCTGCAGCGGCTCGGCCTCGACTACTACGAGCGCGAGCTCTCCGGCCGGATCATGACTCGGATGACCACCGACGTCGACGCGCTGTCGACGTTCCTGCAGACCGGTCTCGCGCAGGCCGTGGTCAGCCTGCTGACCATCGCCGGCGTCGCGGTGGCGCTGGTGCTGACCGACGCCGAGCTGGCGCTCTACGCCCTGGGCTGGCTGCTGCCGCTGCTGCTGGCCGGCACCGTGGTGTTCCGCCGCTACTCCTCGCGGGCCTACGCCGAGGCCCGGGAACGGGTCAGCGTGGTCAACGCCGACCTGCAGGAGAACGTCACCGGCGTCCGGATCGCGCAGGCCTACGTGCGCGAGGAGCTCAGCTACGACCGGTTCGGCGAGCGCTCGGACGCCTACCGCCGGTCCCGGCTGCGGGCCCAGCGCTACATCGCCACCTACTTCCCGTTCGTCGCGCTGCTCTCCGACGTCGCGACCGCGGTGGTGCTCGGCATCGGCGGTGCCCGGATCGCCGCCGGCGAGATGACACCCGGCGTGCTGTTCGCGTTCCTGCTGTACCTGACCCTGTTCTTCGGCCCCGTCCAGCAGCTGTCCCAGGTGTTCGACGGCTACCAGCAGGCCCGGGTCGGGCTGAACCGGATCTCCGAGCTGCTGCGCACCCCCACCTCAGTGCCTGACCGGGCCGGTCGCGGCGGCGACCTGGAGCCGGTCGAGGTGCCGGAGCGGCTGCACGGCGAGGTGGAGCTGGACCACGTCACCTTCCGCTACGCCGGGGTGGACCGTCCGGCGCTGGACGACGTCTCGCTGCGGGTCGCGCCCGGCGAGACGGTGGCGCTGGTCGGGGCGACCGGCGCCGGGAAGTCCACGCTGATCAAGCTGCTGGCCCGGTTCTACGACACCGGCGACGGCCAGGTGCGGGTCGACGGGGTCGACGTCCGCCGCTATCCGCTCGCCGGGTACCGCTCCCGGCTCGGCGTCGTCCCGCAGGAGGCGCACCTGTTCACCGGCGACGTCGCGTCCAACATCGCGTACGGGCGGCCGGACGCCTCGCCCGCCGCGATCGAGGCGGCGGCCCGTGCGGTCGGTGCGCTCGACCTGGTGCGGTCGCTGCCCGCGGGGTTCCGCACGCCGGTCGGGGAGCGCGGGCTCGGGCTGTCGGCCGGGCAGCGCCAGCTGGTCGCGCTGGCCAGGGCCGAACTGGTCGACCCGGACGTGCTGATCTTCGACGAGGCCACGGCCGCGCTGGACCCGGCGACCGAGGCCACGGTGCTGGCCGCCGGGGAGCGGGTGTCCTCGCGGCGCACCGCGTTCGTGGTGGCGCACCGGTTGCAGACCGCCCGTCGGTCGGACCGGATCGTCGTGCTGGCCGACGGGCGTATCGCCGAGCAGGGCACGCACGACGAGCTGGTCCGGGCCGGGGGCCGCTACGCCGCGCTGTGGCGGGCCGGCGAGCTGGAACCGGAGCCGGACAGCCCGCTGGCCATCCGGCCCTGAGCAGGGCCGGGCAGCCGGGTGCCGGCTCAGCCGAGCAGGCGCTCCGCGCGGGCCGCGACGGCGGGTCGTCGCGGGTCGTCGCGGTCGAGCAGCTCCAGCAGGCGCTCGTGCACCTGCAGGTCGTCGCCGCCCAGCGGATGCCCGGTGTAGCGGTGCAGCAGCCCGGCGTCGTCGGTCGCGAGGATCGCGTGCCGCAGGCCGGCGACCAGCTCGTCGCGCAGCTCGCGCACCGCCGGGGCGTCCGAGCGGGGCAGCAGCTCGCCGTGGCTGGCGTCGAGCGCGTCGGCGACCCGGCCCTCGCGCAGCGCGTCCCGCATCCGCAGGAAGTCGGCGTCCGGCTCGGTCGCCAGCCGGTACGGCCGGGTCAGCAGCAGGTCGGCGCCCAGCGAGCTGCGCAGCCGGTGGATCTCGCCGCGCACGGTCGTCGGGTTGCCGTCCTCCCCGTAGAGCATCAGGGTCAGCTGCTCGCCGGACAGCCCGTCCGGGTGCAGGGCCAGTGCGGTGAGGATCTCGGCCGGGCGCAGGGTGGCCGCGGTGTCCGTCCCGTCCAGGGTGATCCGCGGCCCGGCACCGCCGGTGAACCGCAGCGCCAGCGACGAGCCGGTGGACCGGGTCACCCGGCCGCGCCGCCGCGACGGCGGCACCAGCAGGTATCCCTCGGTCAGCGGTTCGACGGCCATCTCGCGGCCGTCCCCGAGCCGGACCCGCTCCGCGCCCTCCTCGACCCGGATCCGCTCCGGGAACCGGCCGTAGGGCTCGCTCGCGATCACCCGCCCGCTCGGCGAGAGCAGCGCGCCCTCGGCGCCGCGCAGCGCGGACAGGTGCGGCATGTTCTTCACCCGCAGCCGCTCGTCGGCGATCGCGAGCCGCACCCGCAGCTGGTTCTCGGCGAGGTGCGCGGTGGCGGTGACCAGCTGGACCAGCGCCGGGTGCACGGTGTGCAGCGGGCCGGAGATGTCGATCGCGCCGATGGTGTCGCCGGTGTCCGGGTCGTGCACGGGGGCGGCCACGCACGTCCAGTCGTGGTAGGTGCGCACCAGGTGCTCCGCGGAGTGGATGCGGACCGGCTCGTCGAGGGCGAGCGCGGTGCCCATCGCGTTGGTCCCGATCGCGTCCTCGGTCCAGCGGGTGCCCTCGCAGAGCCCGACGTCGTCGGCGGAGTGCAGCAGGCCGTGCGCGCCGTCCCGCCAGAGCACGTGGCCGTCGGCGTCGGTCACCAGCATGACGTGCATCGCCTCGTCGGCGATGCTCACCAGGGTGGTGCGCAGCAGCGGCATCACCGCGTGCAGCGGATGGTTCTCGCGGACCTCGCGCAGCTCGTCGGCGCGGTACACCAGCGGGGGCAGCCGGCTGTCCGGGTCGACCCGGGCGGCGAGGCTGCGCTGCCAGGAGTCGGACACCACCGGCCGCGGGGCACCGGTCGATCCGCCGGTGCCGAGCCCGTCGTCGTAGATGCGGCGCAGCCGGTTCGCGTCCGCGACGAGCTCGTCGGCGGCCGATCCACCGTCTGCATCGAGCATGTCGCCTCCCCGTTCCAGCCGCGGACGCCACGCGGGCGCCACGTCGTGCGGTTCCGCTGCGTCGCGGGATCGCCACCGTGGGTTCGCCAGTCCTGGAAACGGGAGCATACCCGCAGATACTGCCCGGCAGACCTGCCTGCTCAGACGGTTGCACCCACCGTGTCCGTGCGAGCGCAACGTGCGGGCAACGTAACCCGCCCTACGGTGGCGGCCGGGTCGTCACGGAGGCGGCCCGGCGAGGACGTACCGGAGGACAGCGATGACGCTCGAAGCCGTTCGTGGAGCCACCGACGTGCAGGTCCGTGGTGGCGACTCCGCCGAGGTGATCCGGCGGGCGGCCCGGGTACTTGTCATCGACTCCGAGCCGATCGTGCGGCACGGTCTGCGCGCGTTGCTGACCGCGGAGCCCGATCTCGCCCCGGCGGGTGAGGCGTCCTCCCCGCGCGACGCGCTGATGGCCGCCGAGCGCTCCCGCCCGGACGCGATCATCGTCGACATCGAGTTCGGCCGCGACGAGCGCCCGGGGCTGGACCTGGTCCGGGCCCTGCTGGAGCGCTGCCGCGGCGCGAAGATCCTGGTGCTGACCGGCTGCCGGGACCGCGACGCGATGATGCGCACCGTCCGCCTCGGCGTGCACGGCTACCTGCGCAAGGGCGCCGACACCGGGGAGATCGTGCGGTCGGTGCGGGCGGTGCTGCGCGGCGAGGGCGTCTTCGATCCCGGCACCGGCAGCGCCGGGCCGCTGCAGGTGCTGCGCGAGAACACCCAGGACACCGGCCCCGACCTGTGCCGGACCTCGCTGCTCACCGACCGGGAGAACCAGGTCCTGCGGCTGCTCGCGGTCGGCATGAGCAACCGGGAGATCGGGGCCCGGCTGCGGATCTCCGAGGCGACGGTGAAATTCCACGTGCGGAACCTGCGCGACAAGCTGGAGGTCCGGCGGCGCACCGAGATCGTCTACACCGCGGCCCGCCAGGGCATCGTCTGAGGACCCTCGGGCGGCACGGACCGCCGGGCCGGGGTGCGCGGAGATCCCGCCCCGGCCCGGTTTCTCCATGATCCCTGTTCGGTGAGCGCAGGCGTGCGCTGCACTCCCGGGACGCGGATCATGGTCGTGGCCGAGACCACGTCGCCGGGTGAGGTCGTTCACCCGGCGGCCACTCCTGGATCACCCGGTAGGTGGATTCGCCTGTTGTGATGCGGGCACCGGACGGTTGCGACCCGACACCGTCCGTCCCCACCACGTTCCAGGAGGACGACCGTGGCCCAGTGCCGCCCGGATCCCCACGACGCAGGCGACCGCCCGGCGCTGCGCCTGCTCCCGCTCGGCCGGCAGGGCCTGACCTGCCGCTACCGCTGCGGTGACGCCTGCTCCCGGCCGGAGCCGAACACGTCGTCGAACGGGTACTTCGGTGATGTCCTGCGTACCGTGCTGGACCGCCGCGGGGTGCTCCGGGCCGGTGCGGTGCTCGGGCTGACCGCGGGCGCCGGGCTCGCCACCACCGGCGCGGGAACCGCGGCCGGGACAGGAAACGGCACAGGAAACGGCCCAGCGCACCCGGGTCCCCCGCCCCGGGGGCTGCGCTACGAGACCGTCGCCCCGAACCTCGACGACGCCGTGCGGGTCCCGTCCGGCTACGCGAGCAACGTCGTCGTCCGCTGGGGCGACCCGATCTTCCCGGACGCCCCCGAGTTCGACTTCGAGAACCAGACCGCGGCCGCGCAGGCCCGCCAGTTCGGCTACAACAACGACTTCTGCGGGATCCTGCCGCTGGACGCCGCCGGGAAGCGGCACGTCATGTACTCCAACCACGAGTACACCCTCGAACCGCTGATGTTCCGCGGCTTCGACGAGGAGAACCCGACCGAGGAGCAGATCCGGATCGGGATCGCCGCGCACGGTGGCGCGGTCGTCGAGGTGGTCCGCGACCGGCGGACCGGCGAGCTGCGCCACGACCGGGCCGGCCGGCTCAACCGGCGGATCACCGCGGACACCCCGATGGTGTTCGACGGCCCGGCGGCCGGTGCCGAGGTGCTGCGCACCGCCGGCGACCCGAGCGGCCGCGCGGTGCTGGGCATGATCGGCAACTGCGCGGGCGGCACCACCCCGTGGGGCACCTTCCTGACCGGGGAGGAGAACGTCGACGGCTACTTCGCGTCCGGCCCGGTGACCGATCCGCGGGCCGAGCGGTACGGCATCGCCGAGGGCCCGTCCGAGCGCCGCTGGGAGCGGGTCGATCCGCGCTGGGACCTCGCCCGGGAGCCGAACGAGGCGAACCGGTTCGGCTGGATCGTCGAGATCGACCCGCACGATCCGTCGGCGAAGCCGGTCAAGCACACCGCGCTCGGCCGGTTCAAGCACGAGGGGGCCACCGTCGCGCTCACCCGGGACGGACGCCCGGTCGTCTACATGGGCGACGACGAGCGCTTCGACTACGTCTACAAGTTCGTGTCCGACAAGCGGATGCGCAGGGGGAACAGCCGGGCCGCCCGCGAGCACAATGCCGGTCTGCTCGCCTCCGGCACCCTCTACGTCGCGACCTTCACCGGGAACAGCCCGGCCGCCGAGATCACCGGCGACGGTGCGCTCCCGGCCGACGGCGCCTTCGACGGTGGCGGGACGTGGACGCCGCTGGCCTCCACCACGACGTCCTACGTGGACGGGATGAGCGTGGCCGACGTCTTCGTGTTCACCCGGCTCGCCGCCGACCGGGCCGGCGCGACCAAGATGGACAGGCCCGAGGACATCGAGCCGAACCCGCGGACCGGCAAGGTGTACATCGCCTGCACCAACAACTCCGACCGCGGCAAGGCGGGCGAGGCGGGCGCCGACGAGGCGAATCCGCGGCACGCCAACCAGCACGGGCACGTGATTGAGCTGACCGAGCGGGGCGACGACCCGGCGGCCACCACGTTCGGCTGGACCATCCTGCTGGTGTGCGGCGATCCGGCGGACCCGTCGACGTACTTCGGCGGCTTCGACAGGTCCCAGGTCAGCCCGATCACCTCGCCGGACAACCTGGCCTTCGACCGGCACGGCAACCTGTGGATCTCCACCGACTCCAGCCAGGCACTGGAGATCAACGACGGGCTGTACGGCGTCGTGCTGGAGGGACCGCAGCGCGGGTCGACCCGGCTGTTCGCCAGCGTGCCGGTCGGCTCGGAGTGCTGCGGGCCGGTCGTCACCGAGGAGTTCGTGCTGGTCTCGGTGCAGCACCCGGGTGATCTCGACGACGCCTCACCGGAGCAGCCGGCGTCGCACTGGCCGGACGGCGGCGCCACCCAGCCGCGGCCGGCGGTGGTGTCGATCCGGAACCGGCGCGGGGCGATCGGGGTCTAGGCGCACTTCCCCAGGTCGGGATCGCCGGAGCCGGCGCTCTTCTCGAACGAGATGTGCACGTGGTCGACGTGGTTCGCGGTGTCGTCGCCGCGGTCCTCCATCTCGGTCCAGCCCGAACCGTGGTTCATCTGCTGCTCCCAGATCACGTACTTGACGCCCAGCTCGTCGGCGTTGGCGAGCGCGCACTCGGCGATCCGGTCGCCGGTCTCGCCCCGGACCATCAGGTCCAGGGCGTGGCCGGATGGGTGGTCGGAGGCGTTGCCGCGCTGCGCGACGCCGATCAGCTCGGGCTGGCCGTAGGCGCAGCCGAGGAACTCGGCGGCGTCGGCGACCCAGCTCTGCACCGGGCCGAGGCCGCTGGTGTCGATGTCGCAGGCCGCGCTGCTCGGGCCGCCGCGGCCGGCGCCCTCGCCGGGCTGCGGGCGGTCGCGGCCCGCGGCCGAGCGGGCCTGCTCGGCGGCCTCCCGGGCGATGCGCTCGGCCTCCTCGCCGGCGGCGCGGCCGGCGTCGGCGGTGGCATCGAGCAGGCCCGCCGAGCGGACCAGGTCGGCGCCGAGCACCGGCTCGTCGCGCGGCGCGCCGGCGGCGGGCGCGGCGCCGGCGAAGGCGGCGTCGAGATCGGGCTCGTCGGTGGACTCGGACGCCAGGCGCAGGTCCGCCTGGACCGGGCCGAACTCCAGACCGGCGACGGGGGTGACGACGGCGAGGGCTCCGCTGGCGACGGCAGCCGCGGTGGCGACGTGACGAAGACCGGACAGGGTCTCGTCCGCCCGCCGGTGGCGGTGTCGGGGCACGACAGTTCTCCTCCGGCACGCGGGCCGGGCGGGCTGCGGGGGAGCGTGGGATCGGGGGAATCCCTGCCCGTCGGGGGAACCGGACCGCGTGTTCCGTCCCGGACGCTAGCGAAAAGCACCGGTCCGGCCCGGCCTCCGGCGGCGACGGGAGATGACCGCGCCGTCCGCTGCGGCGAGTGGTCGCAACCTTCCCGCCCACCCGGGCGTCTGGATATGTCCGGACGCCGGCCCCGACCGGACGTTCGGTGCAGGGCCGGGGCGAGCGGTCAGGGGGAGCGGTGCCGGCCGTTGGTCAGCGCCGGCCGGGCGGGCGCGGAGCCGAGCTCGCGCGCCCGGCGGCGCCCGGCGACGGTCCCGGCGGGCGGGGCGCCGTTCATCGAGCGGGCCTGCTCGGCGAGCTCGCGGGTCACGCACGGCCAGGTCGCACTGACCCCGGTGGCGTCCCGGCACTCCCGGCAGAAGCCCTGGGCGTCGGGGGTGTGCTCCCTCAGGGTCCGCTCGAGCAGATCGGGCATCTCGGACAGGATGTTCGCGAGCGCCAAGACTCACCTCCAGGTCGATTGCGGGGGACAGTAGTAGTGCGGATCACCCGGGTGGCGCAGGGGCGGGACGGCGTCCGGGGGTCCGGACGCGGCCCCGGACGCTCCACTGTGGACGATCCGTTTCCGCTGCTCGGCCCGCCGGGCAGGCGCCGTTGCGCATCGGACCGGTGACCGGCCGTGACCGGCGCCGCAGGGCCGCGGGAGGCACCCGGACCGCGGACCGCTCGCCGAACCGGCAGGCCGATCGGCGGCCGGTCCGGCAGGTGCGACGACACGCACCGGGGCTGCGCCCGGCGCGGAAAGTGGATCACCCGATCAGGATGCCGGGATCTCCCGGGCGATCTCGTCCAGCCAGAGCACCGCCGACATGTCCGATGGCGCCCGCCAGTCCCCGCGCGGCGAGAGCGCCCCGCCCGCGGAGACCTTCGGGCCGTTCGGCAGCGCGGACCGCTTGAACTGGGAGAAGGCGAAGAAGCGCTGCGCGAAGACCTGCAGCCAGTGCCGGATCTCGGCCGGCGAATAGGCGGGGCGCTCGTCGTCGGGGAACCCGGGCGGCCACTGCCCGGCAGCCGCGTCGGACCAGGCGTGTTCGGCCAGGAACGCGATCCGGGACGGCCGGAACCCGTGCCGCAGCGTGTACCAGAGGGTGAAGTCCTGCAGTGCGTACGGACCGACCGTCGCCTGGCTGGACTGCACCTCGCGGCCGTCGCCCGCGGGCACCAGCTCCGGGGTGATCTCGGTGTCGAGCACCGAGCGGAGCACCGCGGAGACCGGCTCGTCGAACTGCCCGGACGAGACCACCCAGCGGATCAGGTGCTGCATGAGCGTCTTCGGCACCCCGCCGTTGACGTTGTAGTGCGACATCTGGTCGCCGACGCCGTAGGTGGACCAGCCCAGCGCCAGCTCGGACAGGTCACCGGTGCCGAGCACGATCCCGCCGCGCTGGTTGGCGAGCCGGAACAGGTAGTCGGTGCGCAGCCCGGCCTGGACGTTCTCGAACGTCACGTCGTACACCGGCTCGCCGCGGCCGAACGGGTGCCCGATCTCGGTCAGCATGGTCCGCGCGGTCGGCGTGATGTCGATCGTGGCGAAGGTGACGCCGAGCGCCTCGGACAACGCGACGGCGTTGTTCCGGGTGTGCTCGGAGGTGGCGAAGCCGGGCATCGTGAACGCCAGGATGTCGGTGCGCGGGCGGTCCATCCGGTCCATCGCCCGGGCCGCGACGATCAGCGCGTGCGTGGAGTCCAGCCCGCCGGACACCCCGATCACCACCTTCGGCTGTCCGATGGCGCGCAGCCGCTGCTCCAGCCCGGCCACCTGGATCGAGTACGCCTCGTAGCAGTCCTGCTCCAGCCGCTGCGGGTCGGCGGGCACGAACGGGAACCGCTCCACGGTGCGCCGCAGCCCGATGTCGTGGCCCGGCGGGTCGAGCCGGAAGCCCACCGTGCGGAACCCGCCGGTGCGCGCGGCGTGCGTCCGCCGGTTGTCGTCGAAGGTGCCCTGCCTGCGCCGCTCGGCGGCGATCAGGTCCAGGTCGACGTCGGCCACCGAGTACCGCGCGCCGAGCGGGAACCGGCCGGACTCGGCGAGCAGCACGCCGTTCTCGTAGATCATGGTCTGGCCGTCCCAAGCGACGTCGGTGGTCGACTCGCCCTCGCCGGCGGCGGCGTAGACGTACCCGGCGGTGCAGCGGGCGGACGCCGAGCGGCACAGCAGCCGGCGCTCGTCGGCGCGGCCGACGGTGATCGGCGAGCCGGACAGGTTCGCCAGCACCGTCGCCCCGGCCAGCGCGGCCTCGGCCGACGGCGGGATCGGCACCCAGAAGTCCTCGCAGATCTCGACGTGCAGCACGAAGCCGGGCAGGTCCTGCGCGGCGAACAGCAGGTCGGTGCCGAACGGGTGCTCGACGCCGCCGAGCCGGATGGTGGCACCGCGCACGTCGTCGCCTGCGGCGGTCTGGCGGCGCTCGTAGAACTCGCGGTAGGTGGGCAGGTACGACTTGGGGGCGACGCCGAGGATCCGGCCGCGGTGGATCACCACCGCGGTGTTGTAGATCCGGTGCCGGTACCGCAGCGGAGCCCCGACGACGAGCACCGGCAGCAGCTCGGCGGTCGCGTCGGCGAGCGCGACCAGCTCGCGCTCGACGGCCTCCAGCAGGGTGTCCTGCAGCAGGACGTCCTCGATCGAGTAGCCGGACAGCGTCAGTTCGGGGTACACGACCAGCCCGACGCCGTCGTCGTGGCAGGCGTGGGCGGTCTCCAGCACGGCGGCGGCGTTCGCGGCCGGCTGCGCCATCGTGGTGTGCAGGGTGGCCGCGGCGGAACGCAGGAAGTGCTGGCGGTACACGGAGCGGAAGTCCACATCGGCATTCTCCCCCGCGCGGCCGCCGCGCCGCCCGGGACCCGGTCAGCGGCGCAGCAGCCGCAGCACCGCAGGGGGCCGCCCGCCGAAGCCCTCCGCCTCCAGCACGACGAACAGGATCCGCGGCAGGTCCCGGACGGCCGGGAACAGCACGTAGCGCGGGTACCAGTCGGGCCGGAACTTGGCGTTGAAGCGGTACAGCGAGTCGATCTGCCACCAGCGCGAGGCCAGCCGCAGCAGCCGGGCCCAGCCGCGGGCGACCGGCCCGGCGCCGATCCGCTCGCCGCGTTCCAGCGCGGACCGGAACACCGCGAAGTTCAGCGACACCCGCCGTACGCCCAGCTGCGGGGCGGCCGCCATCAGCTCGGCGATCATCAGCTCGTTGATCCCGTTGTCGGCGGCGGCGTCGCGGACCATCAGGTCCAGCGACAGCCCGTCCGGGCCCCAGGGGACGAGCTGCAGCATCCCGCTCGGTTCGCCGTCGCGGAACACGGTGACGACCACTGCGTCCGGATCGGCCGGATCGGCCACCCGCGACGAAGCCATCGAGAAGCCGCGCTCGTGCTCGTCGCCGCGCCAGCGCTGGGCGCGCTGCGCGATCCGGGTGCGCTCGTCGTCGTCGTAGTCGCGCAGCCGGCGCACGACCGCGGTGTGCCCGAGCCGCTGCATCCGCTTCACGGTCTGCCGCACGCCGCGCATAGGCCGCCCGTCCAGGATGAACGTGGCCGTGTCGAGCACCGCCTCGTCGCCGAGTTCCAGCGCGTCCAGCCCGGCCTTCGCCCAGGCGGTCGCGCCGCGCTCGGAGCAGCCGAGCACCGCGGGTGACCAGCCGTAGCGGGTGCACTCGTGCAGGAACGCCTCGATCGCGCCGGGCCAGGCGCCGACGTCGCCGACCGGATCGCCGGAGGCCAGCGCGACCCCGGCCAGCACCCGGTAGGACACGGCGGACTTGCCGCCGTGGGCGAACACCGCGGCCTTGTCCCGGCGCAGCGCGAAGTAGCCGAGCGAGTCGCCGTCGCGCTGCCGCAGCAGCGCGCGCAGCCGCTCCTCGTCCTCCGGCAGCAGCGACGGGCGCGGCTCCGGCGAGCGCAGCAGGTGGTACCCGGCGGTGAGCACGGCGACGACGCCGAAGGTCAGCCCGGCCGCAGCGGTCAGGTCGTCGAGCCAGAGCGCGTGCGGGGCGAACGTCACCGGCCCGGTGACCCCGATCAGCGACAGCCCGGCATGCGCGGCCTGCGCGGCGATCGACGGGTCGTCGGCCAACCGCCGCGGGTTCAGGGCGAGCAGCACCCAGACGATCAGGAAGCCGGCCAGCCCGAACTGGACGAGCGTGCGGACCGCCCGGCCGAGCCCGCCCGGGTCCTGGCGGGCCACGAAGTACCGGCGGGTCGCCAGCAGTGCCACCAGCAGCGCGCCGACCAGCACCGCCGGGGTGAGCCCGTGCCGCTGGTCGACGACGTGCAGCACGTTGACCACCAGCAGCACGGCGGTCGTCCCGGTCGCCACCCACCAGGCCCGCTGCTTGCGCCTGCGCAGCCCGGTGGCGAGCAGCAGCAGCCCGACCCCGGCGACCGCCGTCACCACCAGACCGGCGAGCCCGACGCCCGGCGGGAGACCCAGGGAGCTGCGCAGCTCGCTGCCCAGCAGCCGGCGCGGCGCGGGCAGCACCGCGGTGGCGACGGTGAGCAACCCGACGATCCGGGCCGCCCACACGACCGCCCGGACGACGGCCGCCTCGGACAGCCGTCGCCGCCGCGCCTCCGGATCCGGGCGCGGGTTCCCGGCGCGGACCGGGCCGCGCCGTTGTCCACCGGCGGTGTCGGCCGCCACGCGATCCTCCTGTCGATCCGCCCCGCCCGGGCCCGGTGCGGCCCGGCGGCGGACGGTAGCCGCTCCGGACGCTAGCGCCGCGGGCCCGTCCGGCGCGCGCGGCCCGGCCCGCGTCGCCGGTCGGGGCGGTGAGGTGCAGCAGATCGGGCGAACCGGACGTCCCGGGAGGACCTGCCGGTCGGACGTCCCGGGTGATGGTGTCCCAAACATCTCGTACGAAGTCGCCCGCAGCGGTCACCGGATGGACCCTGCGTTGTCCCGCAACGCTTCCCGCTGGTCCGACGGCGTGACGGTGCACACCCGTCCGACGGGTGCCGGGCCGGTCGGTGCATGGAGCGGGCCCGGGTCGTCGATCCCTGGGGTGTCCGGATGTGCACCGCATCGATCGACTTACGGAGGCGAACAGGATGATCACGAAGGACATGACCCGGGACCTGATCGGGCGCCAGGCGGTCGACTCGCACGGCGAGAAGGTCGGCAAGATCGGCCAGGTCTACCTGGACGAGAACGACGGCACGCCGACCTGGGCCACGGTGAACACCGGCCTGTTCGGCACCAAGGAGAGCTTCGTCCCGCTGCGCAACGCCGACCTCAGGGACTCCGGCGTCGAGCTGCCGGTGGAGAAGCAGCAGGTGAAGGACTGCCCGCACGTGGGCCGGTCCGACGAGCGGCTCACCGGGTCCGAGGAGGACGAGCTGTACCGCCACTACGGCACCGCCGCGACCGGTACCGCCGGCACCGCGGGCACCGCCGGTGACGGCAGGCACGCGGCCGGCACCGCCGAGGCCGGCCGCGCGGGCGCCGGCGACGGGCGGTCCGCCGGGGTGTCCGGTGACTCCCCCGGGATGTCCGGTGACGACGCGATGGTCCGGCACGAGGAGCGGCTGCGGGTCGGCACCGAGTCCGAGGAGACCGGGCGGGTGGCGCTGCGCAAGTACGTCGTCACCGAGGACGAGACGGTCACCGTGCCGGTCAGCCGCGAGGAGGTCCGGCTCGAGCGGGAGCCGATCACCGACGGCGCCGCAGCCGGATCGTCCGGCGCGATCGGCGAGGAGGAGCACGAGGTCACCCTGCACCGCGAGCGCCCGGTGGTGGACAAGACCACCGAGGCCGTGGAGAAGGTCCGGCTGGGGACCCGCACGGTGACCGAGGACGAGACGGACTCCGACACGGTGCGCAAGGAGCGCATCGACGTCGACGACCCGTCGGAGAACCTGGAGCGCTGACGAGGGGCGTCAGCGTGTCAGGGCGCGGTCCCGCACGGCGGCGGCCTCCCGGCGGGCGGCCTCGGCGGCCCCGGGCAGGCCGCCGGCGCCGGTCGTGGCCAGCGCCCCCTCGTGCAGCAACAGCAGTACCAGCGCTCCGCCGTCGGGATCCGCGGCGCCCGCGGCGGCCAGCTCGTCGCGCAGCAGATCGCGCAGCCAGCGCTTCTCGTCGGCGATCACCGCCCGGCCGGGGTGCCCGGGATCGGGCAGCTCGGCGAAGGCGTTCACGAAGGCGCAGCCGCGCTCGTTCGCCGCGGTCCACGGCACCAGCACGTCGAACGGGGCGAGCACCCGCTCCGCCGGGGTGTCCAGCGCGGCCAGCCGGGCGCGCACCGCGTCGCGCCAGCGCTCGTCGCGTTCCTGCAGGTAACGGGCGACGAGTGCGTCCTTGGAGCCGAACCGGTCGTAGAGCGTGCGCTTGGTGACGCCGGACTCGGCGGCGATCAGGTCGACCCCGACGGCGTGGATGCCGCGCTCGTAGAACAGCACCGCGGCGACGTCCAGGATCCGCCGGGCGCCCGGCGTGAGCGTCGGTGACACGCGTCCCCCTTCGTTGTTCACAGAACTGTGTACTGTTGCGCCGGCAGTTTACTTCACAGATCGGTGAACTCGGAGGGCGGCATGGCGGACACGATGCGGGCGTGGGAGCTGACCGGGCACGGCGGGCCGGAGATGCTGCGGTGGCGGGAGCGGCCGGTGCCGGACCCGGGCCCCGGGCAGGTGCTGGTGCGGGTCACCGCCGCGGCCCTGAACAACACCGACGTCTGGACCCGGACCGGCGCCTACGGCCTGCCCGGCGATCCCGCGGCCCGGGCCGGCTGGCGCGGACCGCTGCGGTTCCCGCGGATCCAGGGCGGCGACGCGGCGGGCGTGGTGGCGGCGGCCGGCCCCGGGGTGGACGGGGTCCCGGCCGGCCGGCGGGTGCTCGTCGATCCGGCCCGGTACGAGCGGGACGACCCGGACGCCGGGCCGGTCGGGCTGCTCGGCAGCGAGGCGGACGGCGCGTTCGCCGGCTTCCTGCTCGCCGACGCCGGCCGGGTGCACGACGTCGGCGGCTCCCCGCTGACCGACGCGCAGCTGGCCGCGCTGCCGGTCGCATACGGCACCGCCGCCGGGATGCTGGAGCGCGGCCGGATCGGCCCTGGCGAGACCGTGCTGGTCACCGGGGCCTCCGGCGGCGTCGGACTGGCACTGGTGCAGCTCGCCGTGGCCCGCGGCGCGCACGTGGTGGCGGTGACCTCGGCGGCGAAGGCGGCCGCCGTCCGCGCGGCCGGGGCCGGTGCGACGGTCGACCGGGCGGGTGGCGCCGCCGCGGTCGCGGCCGCCGCGCCGGACCGGCTCGACGCGGTGCTCGACGTCGCCGGCGGCGACCTGCTGCCCGCGCTGCTGCCCGCGGTACGCGACGGCGGCCGGTGGGTGATCGCGGGCGCGGTCGCCGGGCCGGTCGTCGAGCTCGACCTGCGCCGCCTCTACCTGCACAACGTCTCGCTCGTCGGGTCGTCGATGCACACCCGCACGCACTTCGACGGGCTGGTCGCGCAGGCGCGGGCGGGTACCGTGCGGCCGCGGATCGCCGCCCGGTACCCGCTCGCCGAGCTCCCCGCGGCGCAGGCGGAGTTCCTCCGCGGGCAGCACGTGGGGAAGATCGTGCTGGCGCCGTGAGTCGCTCAGACCCGGCTGATGAACCCGTGCGTGGCGAGCCACGCCCTGGCGACGTCGCGCGGTGACTCGTACCCGGCGGACACCTGGCTGTTCAGCTCCAGGATCGTCGGGTAGTCCAGCGCCGCGGAGAGCGGGTCGAGCACCCGCGCCACCTCCGGGGCGCGGTCGTAGGCATCCCGCCGCAGGGTCGGCACCGGGGTGTAGGTGACGTGGTAGTCGCGGTCGTCCTCGAGCACCTTCAGACCGAACTGCAGGATCCGCCCGTCGGTGCTGTACACCTCGCCGAACAGGCAGACCTGGTCCGCGGTGGACTGGTAGATCAGGTTCTCGCCGATGACCTGCACCCGGTCCGGCGGGATCTCCGCCTCGTAGAGCCGCTGCAGGCCGCGCAGGCCGTCCTCGCGGGAGTGGTACTCGGGCTCGACGCAGATCGTCCCGGCCTGGTCGGACCGCAGGTAGGTGAGCATGTCGCTGATCGTGTTCAGCTGCAGCGCCGCGGCCGGCCCGCCGGCGACGGCGAAGGCGTAGGTGTTGTTGAACCCGCCCGGCCGGAGCCAGACGATGTCGTTGTCGGCCAGATCGCGTTCGCGCACCTGGGCGAGCACGTCCGCGTCCGGGATCCGCTCCGGCTCGCGCATGAACGACGCCCATGCGGTGCCGGTGTACTCCCAGTACATCGAGATGTCGCCGTCGAGCAGCGCCTGCCGCGTCTCGTCGGTGCTGCCGAGGTCGCACCGGTCGGTGACCGACGCGCCGGCCTCCTCCAGCGCGGCGACGGTGATCTGGCAGAGGACGAGCTGCTCGTCGAAGTCCTTCGAGCCGACGACGTAGGTCTGGCCGGAGAGGTCGGCGGCGGAGGCGAGCGAGCCGGGGTTGGCGGGAGGCCCGCAGGCTGCCGTGACGATCAGGGCGGCGAGCACCGGTGCGAGGCGGGAGGAGCGTCGGAGAACGGTCGTACGAGCGATCACGAATGACTTCCCGGGGAGCGAAGGCCGATCACGGAGCGTATAGATGACCATGAACGTCGCTTGTGCGCAACGGGGAGTCTCGAAGTCGGCGACGTATGAAGAAGGCTGATATTCAGGGGAAAAACTACTGAGCGTAATTGGTTGTGCACGAAAGCAATCGGACCGCCGGACGGATTGTGATTACCTGGAGTGACCGCCGGGCGGACCGCGGAGCCGGTGCGGAAGGGGGCGGGCCGGTAGCGCGGACGTCCGCCGCTGTCGTCCCGATCACGGAGAGTCCGTTGACCGATGCTCTTGTTTAGGTTTGCCTAACTATATAGGTTGGCGAGGGAGCGAGGAGGGGACGGGTGACAGCTGAGCAGCGCCCCGGGATCCCCGGCCGGATCCGGGCCGGGGCGGCCGACCGGTCGGCCGCGCTGCACCGGCTCGGCGCGCATCTCGCCGAGGGCAGGCTGACCGTCGCCGAGTACGACGAGCGGGCCGGCGCCGCCGCCCGGGCGGTCCATCTCGACGAGCTCGGCACGCTGCTCGCCGATCTGCCGCCGGACCCGACCGGCCCGCCGGAGCCCGGTCCGCCGGAGCCGCCGCGGGCCGCGGCGTGGCTCTGGTGGGCGGCCTCCGGCACCCCGGTCGCGGCCCTGCTCCTGCACCTGGGGACCGGCTCCACCTGGTGGTACCTGCTGCCGGCGGCCGGGGCGCTGGTGTTGTTCGCCTCGCCACCCGTCCGTCCGCGCGGGTGAGGTTAGGCTCGGTTGAATCGGCGGAGCTCCGCCTGCTGGAGAAGAGGAACGATGTCCACCAACCCGTTCGACGACGAGGGGCGCCACCTCCTCCGGCCGGGCACCGTCCCGGCGGCCGGCGGACGGCGCCGGGCCACGTCGAGGCGGACCGGGGCGCGGCCGCGGGCCGACCGGTGACCACCCACGCCCCCGATCCGGCCGCCCCGCCGGCCTGCCGGCTCGGCACTCGCGATCTCGAGGTCGGCTACGACGACCGGACCGTCGTCCGCGGCCTGACCCTGGACATCCCCGACGGCGGGTTCACCGTCATCGTCGGGCCGAACGCCTGCGGCAAGTCGACCCTGCTCAAGGCGCTGGCCCGGGGCCTGCGCCCGCGCGGCGGCGCGGTGCTGCTCGACGGCTCCCGGATCGAGAGGCACCGCAGCAAGGAGGTCGCCCGCCGGCTCGGCCTGCTGCCGCAGACCGCGCAGACCCCCGGTGGCATCTCGGTCGGCGATCTGGTGGCCCGGGGCCGGTACCCGCACCAGCGGATGTTGCGCCAGTGGACCCGCGGCGACGAGGAGGCGGTGCTGGCCGCGCTGCGCGCCACCGGTACCGAGGCGCTCGCCGACCGGCTGGTCGAGGAGCTCTCCGGCGGCCAGCGGCAGCGGGTGTGGATCGCGCTCGCACTGGCCCAGGAGACCCCGATCCTGCTGCTCGACGAACCGACCACCTACCTCGACGTCGCGCACCAGCTCGACGTCCTGGACCTGTGCGACGACCTGCGCAGCACCCGCGGCCAGACCCTGGTGGCGGTGCTGCACGACCTCAACCACGCCTGCCGCTACGCCACCCACCTGGTCGCGATGCGGGACGGCCTGCTGGTCGCCCAGGGCCCGCCGGCCGAGGTGGTCACCGCCGAGCTGGTCGAGCAGGTGTTCGGCATGCGGTGCCGGATCATCCCCGATCCGGAGACCGGCACCCCTTTGGTCGTCCCCGCCGACCGGCGGCGCCGCGCGGCGGCCGAGCGGCCGTGAGCGAGCAGAACGGCCGGGTCCCCGCGGCCGTCGCCGACCGGATCGCGCCGGCGGACCCCGGGGAGGAGACCGCCGCGGCGCGCCGCCGCCGGGCGCTGCTGCGGGTCGTAGGGCTGGTCGTCGCCGCGGTCGTGCTGGTCGTGCTGGCGGCGCTCAGCATCCGGGTGGGGGTGCGGTCGATCCCGCTCGGGACGGTCCGCGACGTGCTGCTCGGGACGCCCGGCACCGATCCGGACGCCGTCCGCATCGTGCTGGGCCTGCGGGTCCCGCGCACCCTGGTCGGGATCGTCGCCGGGGTGTGCCTCGGGCTGGCCGGCGCGATCATGCAGGGGCTGACCCGCAACCCGCTGGCCGATCCGGGACTGTTCGGGGTGGACATCGGTGCCGCGCTGGCGATCGTGCTGGCGATCTCGCTGCTCGGCGTGCGCACCCCGGACGGCTACGTCTGGTTCGCCTTCGTCGGCGCCGGTGTCGCGGCCGTGCTGGTCTACCTGCTCGGCTCGACCGGCCGGTCGGTGGCGCCGGAGAAGATGGTGCTGGCCGGTGCGGCGGTCAGCGTCACCCTCGGTGCGATCGTCTCCGGGGTGCTGATCCTGGACGGGGTCACCTTCGACGTCTACCGGTTCTGGGCGGTCGGCTCGCTGGCCGGCCGCGGCCCGGACGTGCTGGTCGCGGTGCTGCCGTTCGCGGTCGCCGGGGTGCTGCTGGCGGTCGCGCTGGCCCGCCCGCTCAACTCGCTGGCGCTCGGCGAGGACGTCGCTTCCGCGCTCGGCGTCAACCTGGCGCTCACCCGGACCGGCGCCGCGATCGCGGTCACCCTGCTGGCCGGGGCGGCGACCGCGGCGGCCGGGCCGATCGTGTTCGTCGGGCTGGCGGTGCCGCACCTGGCCCGGCTGCTGGTCGGGCCGGACCAGCGTTGGGTGGTCGGCTACTCGCTGCTGCTCGCCCCGGTGCTGCTGGTCGGCGCGGACGTGCTGGGCCGGGTGGTCTCCGGGACCGGTGAGATCGAGGTCGGCATCGTCACCGCGGTGCTCGGCGCCCCGGTGTTCCTCGCGCTCGCCCGCCGCCGACGGGTGGCCCAGCTGTGACCGGCGTGGTGAGCGGCCGGGCGCTGCGGACCCCCGGCGAGCGGATCGCGCTGCGGGTGCTGCCGCGGGCGGTGCTGGTCTGCGCGGTGCTGGTCGCGGTGCTGGCGGCGACCGCCGTCGTCGGGCTCACCGTCGGCGACTTCGACGTGCCGCTCGCCGACGTGCTGGCCGCGCTGCGCGGCGAGGCCACCGGCCGGGCCCGGTTCATCGTGACCGGCCTGCGGCTGCCCCGGCTGCTGGTGGCGATGCTGGTCGGCGCCGCGCTGGCGGTGGCCGGTGCGATCTTCCAGGGCCTGTCCCGCAACCCGCTGGGCAGCCCGGACATCATCGGGTTCACCGCGGGTTCGGCGACCGGTGCGCTGCTGGTGCTGCTGGTCGGCCGCGGCGGCACCGCCGGGATCGCGGCCGGCGCGGTGTTCGGCGGGTTCGCCGCCGCCGTCCTGGTGTACCTGCTGTCCTACCGGCGCGGGGTGTCCGGGTTCCGGCTGATCCTGGTCGGCATCGGGGTCAGCGCGATGCTCGGCGGCGTCAACGCCTACCTGGTCACCCGGGCCCAGCTGCGCGACGCCCAGGCGGCGCAGCTGTGGCTGACCGGCAGCGTCAACGGCCGCGGCTGGGACCACGTGACACTGATCGGCCTGACCGTGCTGGTACTGCTCCCGTTCGCGGTGCTGCTCGGCCGCGCGCTGCCGCAGCTGGAGCTGGGCGACGAGGTGGCCAGGGCCCGCGGGCTGGTCGTGGAACGCTCACGGGCGCTGCTGATGCTGGTCGGGATCGGGCTGACCGCTGTGGCGACCGCCGTCGCCGGACCGATCGCGTTCGTCGCGCTGGCGGCACCGCAGATCGCCCGCCGGCTCACCCGCACGCCCGGCCCCGGCCTGGTGCCCGCCGCGCTGACCGGGGCGGCGCTGCTGACCGTCGGCGACGTGGCCGCCCAGCGGCTCTTCGCGCCGGTGCCGATCCCGGTCGGGGTGGCGACCGCGGCGCTCGGTGGGATCTACCTCGCGTGGCTGCTCGCCCGGCAGTGGCGGAGCGGACGCGGATGACCGGGCCGGACAGGACCAGGGCAGGAGAGGACACACGATGACGGGGACGACCGGGACGACCGGGACCGCTGCGGCGGAGCCGCAGGTGGCCGAGGACCGCTACGCGCGGTTCTACGCCGCCCAGGCCCGGTCGGCGACGCTGCGCCGGATCTACCGGGAGGCCTACGGCGAGGATTACCCGGAGGAGATCGACCCGTTCGGTTTCGTCACCCGAGCCGACCTGGCCCGGATCGGCGAGCTGGTCGGTGTCGCGCCCGGCAGGACGCTGGTCGACCTGGGCTGCGGCCGCGGCGGGCCGGGGATCGTGGTGGCCCGTGAGCGGCGGGCCCGGCTGGTCGGCGTCGACCTGGTGCCGGTCGCGGTCGCCGACGCGGCCCGGCGCAGCAGGGAGCTCGGCCCGGCCGGGGCGCGCTTCGTCGTCGGCTCGTTCACCGGCAGCGGCCTGCCCACCGGCGGCGCGGACGCGGTGATGAGCGTCGACGCGCTGTGGATGGTGCAGGACAAGCCGGCCGCGCTCGCCGAGGTGCACCGGATCCTGGTGCCCGGCGGCCGGTTCGTGCTGACCACCTGGGAGCCGGCGCACGTCGACCACCGGACGCTGCTGGACGAGGCCGGGTTCGACCTGGAGGTGCGGGAGGAGACCCCGGACTGGCTGGCCCGTCAGCGCGCCGTCTACGCCGGGATCACCGCGGCGGCCGCCGAGCTGGCCGACGAGCTGGGCGCCGAGGGTGCCGAGGTCATCCTGACCGAGGCGGAGCAGGCACCCCGGGTCCTCGCCGGGACCCCACGGCTGCTGCTGGCCGCACGGCGGCGCCGGCCGTGACCGGCCCGGCCACCGGCAGCCCGGCCACCAGCAGCCAGGACACCCCGGCCGGCCCGGCCGCCGGGACCGGGGATCCGGCCCCGGCCCTGTCGCCGGAGTCGCACGCGCGCAGCCGCGCCTTCCTGCGCTGGTGCCTGCGCGCGCAGTGGCGCGGGCTGGCGCTGGCCGCCGGCACCGGGATCGTCGTGCAGGGGCTGTTCGTACTGCTCCCGTGGGGTGTCCAGCAGGCCGTCGATCGCGGCATCACGCCGGGCGACGCGGTGCAGACGGCGTTCTGGGCGGCCGCCGTCGCCGGACTGGGGCTGCTGATCACCGTCGGGCAGATCGCGTTCCAGTGGTGGAACTACCTCTCCGGCGCCCGGGTGATCAAGCAGACCCGGGAGCGGCTGGCCGCGCACGTGCTCGAGCTGGACCGGGCCGCGCTGGCCGGGCACGGCCCCGGCGAGCTGGCGGTGCGCGGCGGCCGGGACGCCGAGGCGCTGTGGAACTGGCTGTCCGGGGTGGTGGAGACCGTCCAGCTGATCGCCGGACTGGCCGTCATCCTGGGTGCGCTGCTGCTGCTCGACCCGCTGCTGGCGGTGATCGGGGTGGCCGTGATCCCGCTGCTGCTCGGGCTGGCCGCGGTGTTCCCGCGCCGCTACGAGGCGGCGTCGCTGGTGCTCGGCGCCGCGCACGGCGACCGCGGCGCCGCGGTGGAGGGGCTGCTGTCGGGCACCGCGGCGGTGCGCGGCGTCGGCGGCGAGCACGTGCTCGTCACCCGGCACCATGACCACAGCGCCGAGGTCACCCGGCAGACCGTGCGGGTGGCCCGGATCGGCACCCTCTGGGGTGCGCTGGCGTCGTTCGTGCCGCTCGCCGCGGCGGCCACCGGGCTGTTCGTCGGTGGCCTGGCCGCCGTCGACGGCCGGTTGACCGTCGGTGGCCTGCTCGCCTTCGCCTCCTGGATGGCGATGCTCGCGCAGCGGGTGGACACCCTGGTCGGGCAGCAGACGATGCGCCGGCAGGCGGCCGCGTCGGCGGCCCGGATCGCCGAGGTTCTCGCCCTGACCCCGCGGCTGCCCGAGCCGGCCGATCCGCTGACCGCCCCGCCGGCCGGGCCGGCCCGGCTGGCCGGGACCGGGATCCGGGTGGTGCACGGCGACCGCCCGGTGCTCGACGACGTCGGGCTCGCGGTGCGCTCCGGGGAGACCGTCGCGGTCACCGGCGTCACCGGCTCCGGGAAGACGTCGCTGCTGCGGGTGCTCGCCCGGCTCGATGCCCAGGACGCGGGCACCGTCACCCTGGACGGGGTGCGGCTGGACCGGCTGCGCCGCCGCGACGTGCGCGCCCGGATCGGCTTCGTGCCGCAGCGCCCGGTGCTCACCTCCGGCACGCTGCGCTCCGCCCTGCTGCTGGGCGCCGAGCCCACCCCGGACCGGGACGGCGAGCTCCGCGCGGCCTGCCACGTCGCCGCGTTCGACGACGACCTGGCCGGTTTCCCGGACGGCCTCGACACCGTCGTCGGCGAGGGCGGCACCACCCTGTCCGGCGGCCAGGTGCAGCGGATCGCGCTGGCCAGGGCGCTGCTGCGGGAACCGGACGTGCTGCTGCTCGACGACGTGACCTCGGCCCTGGACACCGGGACGGAGAACCTGGTGCTGACCCGGCTGCGCGCCGCCCGGCCGGATCTCGCGATCGTCTTCGCCGGGCATCGGGAGGCGGTGCACGCGCTCGCCGACCGGGTGGTCGCGCTGCCCGCGCCGCCGGTCACCGACGCCACCTCCGGAGCCGGACGTGGCTGAGGTCGCGCTGCTCACCGAGGAGCCGTCGCTGCGCGGCACGCTGCGCAGGCTCGCGCCGTTCCTGCGGCCGCACGCGCTGCCGGCGGTCGTCGCGGTGACGCTCACCCTGTCCGCGTCGCTGGCCTGGGTGCTGGTCGCCCCGATGGTCGGCGCCATCACCGCCGCCGTGCTCGACGCCGACCGGGACGGCGTGCTGGTCGCCGGGCTGGTGCTGCTCGGCCTGGCGGTGGCCCGCACCGTGCTGTCCTGGGCAGGCGAGCTGCTGCTCGCCGTCGTCGGGGAGCGGGTGGTGCGCGGGATCCGGGAGAAGGTGGTCGACCGGCTCGCCGCCGCCCCGCTGCGGTTCGTCGAGGCGCACCGCGGCGGCGAGCTGCTGACCCGGGCGACCACCGAGATCGAGCTGCTGTCCACCTTCGTCCGCTCGCAGCTGCCCGCGGCAGTCTCGGTGCTCGGCTACCTGGTGTTCGCGGTGGTCGTGCTCGTCGCCTACTCGTGGCTGCTGGCGGCACTGCTGCTGGTGCTGTTCGTGCCGCTGTCGCTGCTGGTGATGCGCTCCTTCGAGCGGGCCGCCGGATCGGCCTTCACCGCCGAGGCGGCCGCCCGCGCCGCGGTCGCCGCGACCTTCGGCGAGACCGTCGCCGCCCGCGAGGCGGTGCAGGCGGCCGGCGCCGAGCAGGTCTGGGGGCGCCGGTTCGCCGAGCGCACCGGCGCGCTGCTGGCCGCCGTGCGGCGCACCATCCGGGCGCTGAACCGGCTGCCGCTGGCGGTGGCCGTGGAGGCGGTCACCACCGCGGCGCTGCTCGCCGCCGGGGGCGCGCTGATCGCCGCCGGCCGGATCGACGTCCCCACCGTGGCGGTGTTCGTGGTCGCCACCCGCACCCTGTTCGACTCCTTCACCGAGGCGACCGGGCTGGTCGGCGAGTTCCAGGAGTCCCGGGTCGCGGTGGCCCGGCTGACCGATCTGCTCGCCGCCACCGGGCCCGCCGCGCCGGCGGCCCCCGCACCGGACGCCCGCACGGCCCGGCACCCGGCCGGGCCCGGCCGGCTGGTGCTCGACGGCGTCGGGTTCGGCTACACCGCCGGCACCCCGGTGCTCGACGGCGTGTCGGTCACCGTCGACCCCGGCGAGCGGCTCGCCCTGGTCGGCCGGACCGGCGCCGGGAAGAGCACCCTCGCCAAGGTCGTCGCCGGGCTGTACCCGCCGGACCGCGGCCGGGTCACGGTGGACGGCACCCCGCTGGACGCGCTGGGCCCGGACGAGCTGCGGCACCGGGTCGCACTCGTCGGCCAGCAGGTGCACGTCGCCGCCGGCTCGGTGCTGGACAACGTCACCCTGGTGCTCGGCACCCCCGGCCGGGACGAGGTGGAGCGGGCGGTCGACGCGCTCGGGCTGCGCCGGTGGATCGCCGGGCTCGGCGGCCTGGACGCCGATCTCGGCGCCCGCGGCGACCGGCTCTCCGCGGGGGAGCGGCAGGTGCTCGGCCTGATCCGGGCGGCGCTCGTCGCACCGGCGGTGCTCGTCCTGGACGAGGCGACCGCCGATCTCGACCCGACCACGGCGGGCCTGCTGGAGGGCGCGCTGGAACGGATCCGGGACGCCAGCACGCTGGTCGTGATCGCGCACCGGCCGGACACCGTGGCGCGGATGGACCGCGTCGTCACCCTGGACGGAGGCCGGGTCGTCGCCGACACCGGCACACCCACCGAAGGAGCAGGCAGTGCCCTACTGGATCACGACCGTCCGCGACGTCCGGCGGATCACCCCGCACATGGTGCGGGTGGTCCTGGACGGTGACGAGCTCGCCGGCTACCAGGCGAAGGGCCTGGCCGACGACTACTGCCGGGTGCTGTTCCCGCATCCCGGCGAGGACTCGCCGGTCGTCCCGGTCGAGATCGACGGCACCGAGCAGGACCCGCCCGGCGCCGTCCCGGCGCCGGTGCGGAACTACACGATCCGCCGGCACGACCCGGACACCGGCGAGGTGTGGATCGACCTGCTGCTGCACGAGGGCGGGATCGGTGCCGGCTGGGCCGCGCAGGCCCGGCCCGGCGCCCGGATCGCGCTGGGCCCGGCGCACGGCCGCTACCAGCCGCCGGACGGCACCCGGCGGGTGGTGCTGGTCGGCGACGCGACCGCGCTGCCCGCGATCGGCCGGATCCTGGACGAGCTGCCCGCGGGCCGCTCGGCGCTCGCGGTGATCCTGGTCGCCGACGCCGCCGAGGAGCAGGAGCTGCCGGCCGGCGACGGCGTCGAGATCCGCTGGCTGCACGTGCCCGACCCGGCCGCGCTGGGCGAGCGGCTGCTGGCCGAGGTGCAGTCGTGCGAGCTCGCCGCCGACGGGACCGACTACGTGTGGGTGGCCGGGGAGACCGACGCCTGCCGGCTGGCCCGCAAGCACCTGCGCCACGAGCGGGGCCTTCCGGCGGGCGCCTACACCGTCGTCGGGTACTGGCGCCCGGATGCCGAGCGCTGGCAGGCCCGCTACGACGCACTCGCCGAGGAGCTCGCCGCGAAGCTCGCGGTCGCCGACGCCGAGAACCCGGACGACGACGACTATGACGACGCCGTCGACCGGATCTACACCGACGCCGGGCTGTAGCCGGGGTCAGGCGTGCTCGGGCGGGGCGAGCGCCACGACCCCGTCCGGCAGCAGCGAGATCGGCCGCATCATCCGGTGGTCCTCGTGCTCGTAGACGTGGCAGTGGTGCACGAACCGCCCGGCGTGCGGGCCGAACCGGCCGATCGCGGTGACCAGCTGCCCGCCGCCGAGCGACACGACGTCCTTCGCGCCGGCCTCCGGGGCGGTCACCGTGCCCGCCCGGTCGAACCGCAGCGGGCGGGTCGTGCCGCCGCCGAACGACCCGTCCGGTCGCACCAGGTAGGTCCAGCCGGAGACGTCGTAGTGGTCGCGCCGCTGCACCTGGAAGGTGAACGCGTGCACGTGCATGGGGTGCGGCGCGCCGGGACCCTCCAGGTTCAGCCAGGTCCAGCGCTCCCAGCCCTCGGTGCGGGCGTGCACGGTGACCGGATCGGCCCAGGTGGCGGCGATCCGGCGGAAGGTGCGCAGGGCGCCATCGTGGTCGACGAGCTGGACGACGCCGTCCACCGGGCCGTCGGCGAGCGCGTCCGGCACGTCGTCGGTCTCGGTCATCTCCCACATCCGGGCCGACACCGGGAAGGCCGGGGTGATCAGCACGATCCGGTCGGTGATCGGGGCCGCGACGTCGGCGGTGATCCGGGTGAACCCGGGCGCCAGCTCGGTGCCGGCCCGCACGACGGTCGCCGCCGGCGCAGGCCCGGCCGGCCGGCCGCGGACCCGGAACTGCATGACGTCGTCGGACGGCGCGGGCGCGACCGAGCCGTCCACCCAGCGCAGGGTGCGCCCGGCGTACCCGCTGAAGTCGATCACGACGTCGGCCCGCTCGGCGGGGACGACCGCGAACTCCTCGGCGCCCGGCGCGGCCCGGGGGAGCAGCCCGGCGTCCGACCCGACGTGGTGCGCGACGCCCTCGGGGAGCACCTGCTCGTCCTCGTCGATCAGCATCAGGTGGTAGGGCCGGATCGACGAGGCGTTGAGCACCCGCAGCCGGTAGGGCACCGGATCGACCTCCAGGTACGGCCAGATGGTGCCGTTGACCAGGGTGAACGGGCCGGTGAAGGAGCGCGGCAGGCGTTCGGCCTGGCCGTCGTAGAGCACGATCTTGTAGAGCAGCTCGCCGGTCAGCCGGCCGGTCGGGTCGGTGTCGAGGTTGCGGTCGCAGATCACCAGCGGGATCTCGTGCTCGCCCGACGGCAGCCCGGCGGCGTCCTCCTCGTCGTCGCGCAGCAGGTAGAACCCGCCGCCGAGGCCGGCCATCGTGGTCAGCCGGGTCACGTGCATGGCGTGGTCGTGGTACCAGAGCGCGGCGGCGGGCTGGTCGTTGGTGTAGCGGGTCAGCTGGACGCCGGTCGGTGCGACGGCGTTCTCCGGCCAGCCGTCGGCGCCGCCACCGACCACCGCGCCGTGCAGGTGCACCACGGTCCACGGGGGCAGCACGGCGGCCGCCGGGAGCGGCTGCGCGCCGCGCGCACCGGGCAGGTCCCACTCGCGCAGGTCACCCCGGTTGTCCAGCACCTCGACCGCCTTCACCGGGTACGGCCCGGTCAGCTCGTTGGTCCAGGCGATCTCCAGCGGAACGCCCCGGCGGGCCTCGATCGTCGGGCCGGGGAAGCCGCCCTCGTAGGTCCACATCGGGGTGCCGGGCAGCGCCGAGTGCAGCCGCACCTGCGCGGTCCGCTGGCGCACGGTCAGCCGGGCCACGCCGTCGGTGCCGGGGGCGGCGGTGAGCACCGGCATCCGCGGCAGCGGATCGGTGAAGGGGCGCAGCTGCAGCAGGGCGCGGCCGTCGTCGGGCGGCGGCCGGTACACGCCGGTGACCGGATCGGCGCCGCCGTGGCCGCCGTGCGCGGCGCGGCCGCCGGGCGCGTTCACGCCGGGCAGCAGCACCCGGTCGGGCGGCGCCCCGGCGGGCCGGGCCCGGGTGGCCAGGCCGGCGACCGCGGCAACCAGCGCGGTGTGCGCGAGGAAGCGGCGCCGGCTGGTCCGCAGCACCCCGGGCGGTCGGGTCCGGGCCGGTGGGTGTTCGGGCCGGACGGCGGCCGGGACCGGGGTGACCGGGGGGCTCGGCGGCAGCGGTGGCGCCGGGCGGGGAACCCGGCTCCCGTCCGATGTGGACGAATCCTCGGCCATCCGCGGACTGCCTCCTCGTACTCAGTAAGTCTGACACGAAGCCTAAGTTAGGCAAACCTCTTAATCCATCACCCTCACCTCTGGACTCCTCTCCGCGGATCTGCTTAGGCTCAGCTAACTCGATCGGGTGGCTCCGTCGTCTCCACCCGGCCCTTCCTCCACGGGAGTTGCACCTCCATGTCCGCACGCGTCCCGCACCCGCGCCCGCTGGCGTTGCCGTTGACCGCCGCCCAGACCGGCATCTGGGTGGACCAGCAGCGGGACCCGGCGAACCCGGCGTTCGTCACCGCCGAGCAGGTCGAGCTGCGCGGCCCGCTGGACGTGGCGGCGCTGCGCGGTGCCGCGACGACGGCCGCCGCCGAGGTGCCGTGGCTGGGTGCGCGGTTCGAGACCGTCGACGGCGGGCGGGTCGTGCAGCACCCCGGGGCCTGGCCGGCCGGGTGCGAGCTGGTCGACCTCAGCGGGCACGACGACCCGGCCGCGGCCGCGGCCGGCTGGACCGGCGCCGACGTGCGCCGCCCGCTCGACCCGCACACCGAGCCGCTGCTGCGCCAGGCGTTGCTCGTGCTCGGACCGCAGCACCACATCTGGTACGTGCGCGCGCACCATCTGCTGCTCGACGCCTACGGCTACAACCTGCTCCGCCGCCGGGTCACCGAGCTGTACCGGGCGGCGGGCGATCCCGCGGGCTCCTCGCCCGCCCCGCGGCACGGCGAGCTCGCCGCCGTCGTCGAGGCGGACGCCGCCGATCTCGCCGACCCGGGCCGGGCCGCCGCCGAGGAGTTCTGGACGTCCCGGCTGGACGGCGCCGTGCCGGCCACCCTCGCCGCCGTACCGGCGCCGAACCCCAACCCGGCCCGCGAGCTGCACCGGGCCGACGGCGAGCTGGACGCGGCCGCCACCGCGGCGCTGCGCGAGATCGCGACCGCCGCCGGGGCCGGCTCGGTGGAGATCGTCGCCGCCGCGGTGGCCGCGCTGGTGTGGCGCCGCACCGGCGCGGCCGACGTCGTCCTCGATCTCCCGGCGATGCAGCGGCTCGGGACCCCGGCGAGCCGGGTCCCGACGACCGCGGTCACCGTGCTGCCGCTGCGGGTCCGGACCGGGCCGTCGGCCACCCCGGCCGGGCTCGTCGCCCGGGTGCACGAGGAGCTGCGCGCGGCCGCGGCACACCGCCGCTACCGCGGCGAGGACCTGCGCCGGGCGGTGCGCGCCCGGGCCGGGCGCGAGCCGTCCCCGGCGCTGGTGGTGAACGTCAAGCCCGATCCCGGCCGGGTCCGGCTCGGCGACGTGACCGGCGAGGTGCACGAGATCGCCACCGGCCCGGTGCGCGACCTGATGGTCACCGCCCGGCTGGGCGCCGGGACCGCCGGGGGCGCGCCCCGGCTGGTGGTCCGGGTGGACGCCGACGTCGCCCGCTACACCGCCGAGGAGACCGCGCGGCACCGGGACGCGCTGCTCGCGCTGCTCACCGAGGCCGCCGCCGAGCCGCACCGGCCGCTCGGGGAGCCGGACGCCGCGCTCCCCACATCGATCGGATCGACCGGATCGACCGCGCCGACCGGAGCGGCCGTGTCGACCGGATCGGGTGGGCCGACCGGATCGGGTGGACCGGCCGGGCCCGTGGCGCCCGGTGTCCCGGCCGCCGAGCGGGAACGGCAGGTCGCGGCGCTGGTCGCCGAGCTGCTGGAGGCCGATCCGGCGTCGGTCGACGCCGACACCGACCTGTTCGCCGCGGGCGGGCACTCGCTGCAGGTGCTCTGGCTGGTCGCGCGGCTGCGCGAGGGGCTGGACGCCGACGCGGACGCCCCCGGGCTCACCGTGCAGGCCGTGTTCGACCGGCCCACGGTCCGCGAGATCGCCGCCCTGCTGCCCGCCGGGGAGCCCGTCCGGTCCGCCGCGACCGGCCCGGCCCCGGCGCCCCGCCCGGAGCGGCCGCCGCTGTCGCCGGCGCAGCGCCGGATCTGGTCGCTGCAGCGGATCGAGGCCGGCGCGAGCTACGCGGTGCCGCTGACCGTGCAGCTCACCGGCCCGCTCGACACCGCGGCGCTGCGGGCCGCACTCGGCGACGTCGTCGCCCGGCACGAGGCGTTGCGCACCCTGCTCCCCGACGACGGCGGCGAACCGTGGCAGCAGGTGCTGCCGGCCGCCGACGTCACCGTCCCGGAGCTGCCGCTGCGCGAGGTCGCCGGAGCCGGCGCCGCCCGGGACGCCGTCCGGGAGCTGGCCGGCACCCCGTTCGACCTGGCCGCCGAGCTGCCGTGGCGGGCCGCGCTGCTGCGCACCGCACCCGGCGAGCACCTGCTGGCGCTGGTGCTGCACCACGTCGCCGTCGACGACCGGGCGCTCGCCGTGCTGGTCGACGATCTCGCCGTCGCCTACACCGCCCGGGCCGCCGGTGCGGCGCCGCAGCAGCCGCCCGCCCCCGGCTACGTCGACGCCGTCGTCGCCGCCGCGGCCCGCTTCGGGGACCCGGCCGATCCGGCCTCGCGCGCACACGCCGCGCTCGGGCACTGGCGCACCGTGCTCGACGGGGCGCCCGCCGAGACCACGCTGCCGGTCGACCTGCCCCGGCCGCCGGTGGAGAGCCACCGCGGCGCGGTCGTCCCGTTCGTCCTCGACGAGACGCTCACCGGCGCGGTGCAGCGGCTCGCCGCCGGCACCGGCAGCACCCCGTTCCTGGTGCTGCACGCCGCGGTCGCCGCGCTGCTGCACCGGATGGGCGCCGGTACCGATCTGCCGCTCGGGGTGCCCGTCATCGAGCGCGGCGCCGACGCCGCCGACGTGGTCGGGCTGTTCCTCAACACCGTCGTGGTGCGCACCGACGCGGGCGGCGACCCGTCGTTCCGGGAGCTCCTGGCCCGGGTCCGGGCCGCCGGTCTGGACGCGCTCGCCCATCAGGACGCCCCGTTCGACCAGGTGCTCGACGCCGTCGCCCCGGCCCGCTCGCTGGCCCGGCACCCGCTGTTCCAGGTGCTGGTCAGCCACCAGCACGAACCGGCGCACCGGCCGTCGTTCGCCGGGCTCAGCGCCCGCACCGCGATCGTCGGGACGCCGACCGCGAAGTTCGACCTGACCGTGCGCACCGTGCAGACCGGCGGCCGGATCGACGGCGAGCTGGAGTACGCCACCGACCTCTACTCGCCGGCCACCGTCGAGGCGTTCGCCCACCGGCTGCGCGGGCTGCTCGGCGCGGTCACCGCCGATCCCGGCCGTCGGCTGTCCGAGCTGCCGGTGCTCACCGACGCCGAACGCGCCGCGCACGACGGGGCCCGGGCCGCGACCGCGGTCCCGGCGCTGCCCGGGCTGCTGCCCGAGCGGTTCGCCGCCGCGGTCGCCGCCCATCCGGAGCTGCCCGCGCTGACCTGCGCCGGCGAGACCCTCGGCTACGCCGAGCTGGACGCCGCGGTGAACCGGCTCGCCCGGGTGCTGGCGGCCCGGGGCGCCGGGCCCGGCGCGCTGGTCGGGGTGCTGCTGCCGCGCGGCACCGATCTGGTGGTGGCGCTGCTCGCGGTGCTGCGCTGCGGCGCCGCGTACGTCCCGATGGACCCCGGCCACCCGGCCGAGCGGGTCCGCACGGTGCTCGCCGACGCCGCACCGGTGCTGCTGCTGACCACGACCGACGCCGATCCGGGCACCGGCACCGGCACGCTGCTGCTGGACGATCCGGCCGTCCGCGCCGAGCTCGCCGGGCTGCCCGCCGAGCCGCCGCCCGCCGTCGTCACCGATCCGGAGCAGCTGGCCTACGTGATCTTCACGTCCGGCTCGACCGGACGGCCGAAGGGCGTCGCGGTCCGGCACGGCGGGCTGCAGAACTTCCTCGACGACATGGCCCGCGACCTGGGTACCGGTCCGGGGCACCGCTGGCTGGGCGTGACGACGCCGGCGTTCGACATCGCCGCGCTGGAGTTCTACGGGCCGCTCGCGAGCGGCGGCACCCTGGTGCTGGCCGATCCGGACGAGGCGGGCGACCCGGTGGCGCTGCGCGGACTGGTCACCCGGCACCGGATCGACCACGTGCAGGCCACCCCGTCGCTGTGGCGGGCGCTGCTCGACGGCGCCGGGGACACCTTCGCCGGGGTGACCGCGCTGGTCGGCGGTGAGGCGCTGCCCGCGGACCTGGCGGCCGCGCTGCACGCGTCGAGCGCCCGCGCGGTCAACCTGTACGGGCCCACCGAGACCACGATCTGGTCCAGCCGCTGGCCGGTGGACCCGGCCGTCGCGGGCCCGCCGCCGATCGGCGGCCCGCTGGCGAACACCACGCTGAGCGTGCTGGACCACCGGTTGCGGCCGGTCGCGACCGGGGTGACCGGGGACCTCCACATCGGCGGTGCCGGACTGGCCCGCGGCTACCACGCGGACCCGGTCCGGACCGCCGAGCGGTTCGTCGCCGCACCCGGCGGGGAGCGGATCTACCGCACCGGCGACCTGGCCCGCCGCCGGTCCGACGGGCTGCTGGACTTCCTGGGGCGCTCCGACGACCAGGTGAAGCTGCACGGCTTCCGGATCGAGCCCGGTGAGATCGAGGCCGCCCTGCTGGAGCAGGACGTCGCCGCTGCGGCCGTGGTGGTGCGCGAGATCGGCCCCGGGCGTCCGGCGCTGGTCGCCTATCTGGTGCCGCGCGGTGCGGCCCCGGATCCGGCCGGGGTGCGGGCGGTGCTCGCGGCCCGGCTGCCGGAGTACATGGTCCCGGCGCACGTCGTCGTGCTCGACGCGCTGCCGCTCACCCCGAACGGCAAGATCGACCGGGCTGCGCTCCCGGCCCCGCAGCTCACCCGCGCGGCGCAGCGGCGGGAGCCGTCCGGGCCGGTCGAGCGGCGGCTGGCCGAGCTGGTCGCAGCACTGCTCCCGGACGCCGACGGCATCGGCGCCGACGAGGGCTTCTTCGATCTCGGCGGCGACAGCATCGCCGCGATCACGCTCGCCGCGCGGGCCACCGCCGCCGGGATCACGCTGACCCCGCGCGAGGTGTTCCTGAACCCGACGGTCGCCGGGCTCGCCCGGGTCGCCGCCGCTGCCGGGGACACCACCGCGGGTGCCGCGTCGGCGGGCCCCGTCTCGGCGGGCCTCGCGTCGGCGGGCATCGCAGCGGCGGGCTCCGTGTCGGCCCGGCCGTCGTCGGAACTGCTGCCGTCGGAACTGCTGTCGTCGGCAGCGCCCGAGCCGGTGCTGCCGGAACCGACCGCGGCGGAGCGGGTCGAGCTGGCCGCCGCCGTGCCGGGCCTGGAGGCGGTGCTGGCCTGCAGCCCGCTGCAGGAGGGCCTGCTGTTCGAGGCCGAGCGCACCGGGCGGGCCGGTGACCTGCACATCGTGCAGTGGTTCGTCGATCTCGAGCCGGCACTCGCCGATCCGCAGCGACTCACCGCCGCGACGGCCGCGGTCGCCGCGTGCCGCCCCGCGCTGCGGACCGCGTTCCGCCGGACCCGCTCCGGGCGGCCCTGGCAGCTGGTGCTGCGCGCGGCCGCCCCGGAGCTGAGCGTGCACCGCGGCGCCGATCCGGACGCCGTCGCCGACCGGGAGCGGGCCCGCTCGTTCGATCCGGCGACCGCGCCGCTGCTGCGGCTGGCGCTGGTCACCGGTCCCGACGCGCCGCCGCGTCTGATCGTCACGCACCACCATCTCGCGCTGGACGGCTGGTCGGTGCCGACCGTGCTGGGCGAGATCCTGCAGCGGGCCGGCACCGACGGCCCGGCGGACCCCGGCCCGGCACCCGACGGCCCGGCACCCGACGGCCCAGCGGCCGACGGCACAGTACTCGACGACACCGCAGCGCACGCCGACCTGCTCGCCCGGCTGGCCCGCCGGGCCGGCCGCGACCATCCCGCGGCGGTCGCGGCCTGGGCCGCCGCACTGGACGGGCTCGACGAGCCGTCGCTGCTGGTCCCGCCGACCGCACCGGGCACGCCCGCCGAGCCGGACCAGCTCGACGTCGAGCTCGATCCGCAGCTGCAACGCCGGCTGCTCGCCACCGCGCGGGCCACCGGGGTCACCGTGAACACCGTCCTGCAGTGGGCGTGGGGGGTGCTCGTCGCCCGGCTCACCGGCCGGTCCGAGGCGGTGCTCGGCGCGACCTCGGCCGGGCGCCCCGCCGACGAGCCGGGCACCGCCGACGCGGTCGGGATGTTCGTCAACACGGTCGCGGTCCGGGTGCGGCTGCGGCGCGGCGAGACCGCCGCGCAGAGCCTGCGCCGGCTGCAGCGCGAGCAGGCGGAGCTGATCGACCACCAGCATCTCGGCCTCGCCGAGCTGCATCGGATCGCCGGCCTGCCCGCGCTGTTCGACACGTTCGCGGTGTTCGAGAGCTACCCGTTCGAGGGTCTGCGGGCCACCGGCGCCCGGGTCGTCGGTGGCCGGGACGCCTCGCCGTACCCGCTGGGCGTGGTCGCGCTGCCCGGCGACGGGCTGCACCTGCGGCTGCGCTACCGGCGCGGGCCGGTCACCCCGGACGGCGCCGCCGTCGTCGCCGCCCGGCTGCGGACCGTGCTGGCCGCGCTCGCCGACGACCCGGACACCCCGGTCGACCGGATCGGCGTCTGCCCGCCCGAGGAGACCGCGGCGCTGCTGCGCGCCGCCGACGGCCCGACCGCCGCCCCGGCGGCGACGCTGCCGCAGATCGTCGGCCGCTGGGCGGACCGCACCCCGGACGCGCCCGCCGTGCACGGCCCGGACGGCCGGCTCGGCTACCGGGAGCTGCTGGACGCCGCCGCCCGGCTCGGGCACGAGCTGACCGCCCGCGGGGTGCGGCCCGAGCAGGTGGTCGCGCTGGCGCTGCCGCGTTCGGCCGAGCTGGTCGTCGCGATGCTCGCCGTGCACCACGCCGGCGCCGCCTACCTGCCGCTGGATCCCGGGCTGCCCGCCGCCCGGGTCGCCGCGACCGTCGCCGACATCGGCCCGGTGCTGCTGCTGGCCGCGGACGCGGTCCCGGCGGGCGTCCCCGGGACGCTGCCGGTGCTGCGCCCGTCGGACCCGGACACCGCCCGGCGGATCGCGGCACACCCGGTCACCCCGGCCCGCCCGGTCGATCCGGCGGCCGCCGCCTACCTGATCACCACCTCCGGCTCGACTGGCACGCCGAAGAGCGTCGTCGTCGCGCACACCGGTCTGGTCGCGCTGTCCGGGACGATGAACGCCGCGCTCGGCACCGGTCCCGGGCACCGGGTCGCGCAGTTCGCCTCCGCCGGGTTCGACACCTCGGTGTGGGAGCTGGTGATGGCGCTCGGCGCCGGCGCCGAGGTCGTCGTCGTCCCGGACGCGCAGCGGCTCGGCAGCGCGCTGTCGGAGTTCCTGCACGCCGGACGGATCACCCACCTGACACTGCCGCCGGCCGCGCTGGCCGACCTGCCGGTGCCGGACGGGGTGCCGCCGGGCGCGACGATCGTCGTCGCCGGCGAGGCCTGCCCGCCCGACCTGGCCCGGGCCTGGGCGGCCACCCACCGGGTGGTCAACTCCTACGGCCCCACCGAGACCACCGTCGACGCGACGATCTTCGACGTCGCCGAGGGCATCGAGCCGGACGCGCACGCGCTGCCGATCGGCCGCCCGGTGCACGGCACCGGCACGCACGTGCTCGATCCGGACCTGCGCCCGGTGCCCGACGGCGGCATCGGCGAGCTCTACGTCAGCGGCACCGGCCTGGCCCGCGGCTACCTCGGCCGGGCCGGGCTGACCGCCGCCCGGTTCGTCGCGCACCCGTGGGGCCCGCCCGGCGCGCGGCTCTACCGCACCGGCGACCTGGTGCGCCGCGGCCCCGGCGGGCTGCTCGTCTACGCCGGCCGCACCGACCACCAGGTCAAGATCCGCGGGTTCCGGGTGGAGCCCGGCGAGATCGAGGCCCGGCTCACCGAGCGCCCGGAGATCGACCGGGCGCTGGTCACGGCCCGGGACGCCGCGCTGGTCGCCTACGTCACCGGCCCCGGGCCGGTCGATCCGGCGCGGGTCCGCGCCGAGCTGGCCGCCACGCTGCCCGGGCACATGGTCCCGGCGTTCGTCGTGCCGCTGGAGGCGTTCCCGCGCACCCCGAACGGCAAGATCGACCGCGCGGCGCTGCCCGCGCCCGCACCGGCCGCCGGTGCCGCGGTGCGCGGCCCGCGGGACGCCGCCGAGCAGACCGTGCGCGACCTGTTCGCCGAGGTGCTCGGCCTGCCCGCCGACTCGGTCGGGATCGACGACGGGTTCTTCGACCTCGGCGGGCACTCGCTGCTCGCGACCCGGCTGGTGGCCCGGCTGCGCGCCGCGACCGGCGCCGCGGTCGGCCTGGGCACCCTGTTCGACACCCCGACCGTCGCGGCGCTGGCGGCGCTGCTCCCGGCCGCCGGGGCCGCCGTCCCGGGCCGCGCCGCGGTGACCCGGACCCGCCCGGAGCGGATCCCGGCCTCGCCCGGGCAGCGCCGGATCTGGTTCCTGGACCGGATGCTCGGCGACGGCCGCTCCGCCGCGACCTCGTCGATGCCGCTGGCGCTGCGCCTGGACGGCGAGCCCGACCCGGCAGCGCTGCACGCCGCGCTCGGCGACCTCACCGACCGGCACGAGGCGCTGCGCACCCTGCTGGTCGACGACGGCGGCGGCGAACCCCGCCAGCACGTCCTGGCCGCCCCGGTGCCGGTCCCGCTGGAGTTCCGCGCACCCACCGCCGACGAGCTGCCCGCGGTGCTCGACGAGATCGCCGCGCACCGCTTCGACACCGCCACCGAGCTCCCGCTGCGGGCCTGGGTGCTGCTCACCGGCGAACCGGCCGGCGCGGAGTCGGTGCTGGTGCTGGTGCTGCACCACGCCGCAGGCGACGAGGGCTCGGTCGCCCCGCTGCTCGACGACCTGCACACCGCCTACACCGCGCGGCTGGCCGGCGCCGCCCCGGCGTTCGCGCCGCTGCCGGTGCAGTACGCCGACCACACGCTGCGGCTGGCCGAGGTGCTCGCCGACGACGACGGCCCGGCCGCCGCCGATCTGCGGTACTGGCGGGACCGCCTCGCCGGGGCACCCGCCGAGCTGGAGCTGCCCCGGGACCGTCCGCGGCCCGCGGTCGCCTCCTACACCGGGATCGACGTCGAGTTCCGGATCGACCCCGGCCTGCACCGCGGCATCCGCCGGCTCGCCGGCGCGACCGGGACGACCGTGTTCATGGTGCTGCACGCCGCCGTCGCGACCGTGCTGCACCGGCTCGGCGCGGGCACCGACATCCCGCTCGGCGCCCCCGTCTCGGCCCGCCCGGACCTCGGCGGCGGCCCCGGGGAGCTCGACGACCTGGTCGGGCTGTTCCTCAACACCGTCGTGCTGCGCACCGACCTGTCCGGCGACCCGTCGTTCCGCACCCTGCTCGACCGGGTCCGGATCACCGACCCGGAGGCGTTCGACCACGCCCTGCTGCCGTTCGAGCGGCTGGTCGACGAGCTCGCCCCGGCCCGCTCCACGGCCCGGCACCCGCTGTTCCAGGTGATGGTGCTGCACCAGCGGCGCCGCTCCGCGACGCCGCCGCTCGGCGGGCACCCGACCACCGAGATCCCGGTCGGCACCGGCACCGCCCGGTTCGACCTGACCGTCGGCTTCCGGGAGCACGACGACGCCGACGGCCTGGACGGCGTCGTCAACGCCGCCGCCGACCTCTACGACCGGTCCGGCGCGCAGGCACTGGCCCGCCGGGTGCTGCGGGTGCTGGCCGCCGCGGTCGCCGACCCGGACGCGCCGGTGTCCGCCCACGACGTCCTCGACCCGGGCGAGCACGCCGCGCTGGCCGGGCTCACCGCCACCGCGGCCCGCCCGGAGCCGCGGCTGCTGCCGGAGCGGATCGCCGACCGCGCCGACCGGCACCCGGAGCGGATCGCCGTCCGGGCCGGTGACCGGGAGCTGGCCTACCGCGAGCTGTCCGCCGCCGCGGACCGGCTCGCCGCGGAGCTGGCCGCCCGCGGCGCCGGACCGGAGCGGGTGGTCGGGATCGCGCTGCCGCGCACCGCCGACCTGGTCGTCGCGGTGCTGGCGGTGCACCGCACCGGTGCCGGCTACCTGCCGCTGGACCCGGACTACCCGGTGGACCGGCTGCGGTTCATGATCGACGACGTGCGGCCGGTGGTGGTGCTCGCCGACGCCGCCGCAGCGGATCGGCTCGCCGGGACCGGCGCACCGCTACTGGATCCCACGCTGCTGGATCCCACGCCGCTGGATCCCGGGATGGCGCCCGCCGCCCCGGCGGCACCCGTGCCGCCGGTGGTCCCGGACCCGGACGGCATCGCCTACGTCATCCACACCTCCGGCTCGACCGGCCGCCCCAAGGGCGTGCTGGTCCCGCACGGCGCGCTGGCGAACTTCGCCGACGCCACCGCCGAGCTGGTCCCGCTCACCGCCGACGACGTCGTCGTCGCGGTGACCACGCTGTCGTTCGACATCGCGGTGCTGGAGATCCTGGTGCCGCTCTCGGTCGGCTCGACCGTGGTGCTCGCCGACGCCGCAACCGTGCGCGACCCGCGGCTGCTCGACGAGCTGGTGACCCGCTCCGGCGCGACCGTGCTGCAGGCGACGCCGTCGCTGTGGGCGGCGCTGCTCGCCGACCACGGCCGGGACCTCGCCGGGGTGACCGCGCTGGTCGGCGGCGAGGCGCTGCCGGCAGCGCTCGGCGAGCTGCTCGCCGCCCGCACCCGCACGGTCCGCAACATGTACGGGCCGACCGAGACGACCGTCTGGTCGACCAGCGCCGTCGTGCGCCCGGGGGAGCCGGTCACCATCGGCTCGCCGCTGCGCAACACCGGTGCGTTCGTGCTCGACGCCCGGTTGCGGCCGGTCCCGCCGGGCGTGCCCGGCGAGCTGTACCTGGCCGGGGCCGGGGTGGTCCGCGGCTACCACGGCCGCCCCGCGCTGACCGCGCAGCGGTTCGTCGCCTGCCCGGCCGACGGGCGGGCGTTCGGCCGGATGTACCGCACCGGCGACCTGGTCCGGGTGCGCGCCGACGGGACGCTGGAGTTCCTCGGCCGGGCCGACGACCAGGTGAAGGTCCGCGGCTTCCGGATCGAGCTCGGCGAGGTGGAGGCCGCGCTGGCCGCCGCTCCCGGGGTGGCCCGGGCCGTGGTGACGGTGCGCGGCGACGCGCTGATCGGGTACCTGCTGCCGGACACCGGTTCGCCGGACACCGGCCTGCCGGCCACCGGCCTGCTGGACACCGGTTCGCTGGACACCGCACGGGTGCGGGAGTCCGCCGCGCGCACCCTGCCGTCGCACATGTTGCCGTCGGTCCTGGTGGTGCTGGGGTCGCTGCCGCTCACCCCGAACGGGAAGGTGGACCGGGCGGCACTGCCGGACCCGGTCGCCGCGGCCGCGCCGGCCCGGACCGCGCCGCGCACCCCGGTCGAGGAGACCCTGGTGGCGCTGGTCGCCGAGGTGCTCGGCCGCGATCCGGGCACGGTCGGCGTGCACGACGACTTCTTCGCGCTCGGCGGGCACTCGCTGCTCGCGACCCGGCTGGTGTCCCGGGTGCGCGCGGTGCTCGGCACCGAGCCCGCGCTGCGCACCGTGTTCGAGGCGCCGACCCCGGCCGGGCTGGCCGCCCGGCTCGGTGCGGGCGACGGCGAGGGCCGGCCGCGTCCGGCGCTGCGCCCGGCCCGGCGTCCGGACCCGATGCCGCTCTCGCCCGCCCAGCAGCGGTTGTGGTTCCTGTTCCGGCTGGAGGGCCCGTCGGCGGTGTGGAACGTCCCGCTGGCCGCCCGGCTGCGCGGGCCGCTGGACGTGACCGCGCTGGAGGCCGCGCTCGCCGACGTCGCCGCCCGGCACGAGGCGCTGCGCACGGTCCTGCCGGACACCGCGGGCGTGCCCCGCCAGGTCGTCCTCGATCCGGCGCCGGTGCCGCTCGACGTGCACGAGGTGCCCGCCGGTGCCGATCTCGACGGGCTGCTGCAGGCAGCCGTCGGCACCCCGTTCGACCTGGCCGTGGACCGGCCGCTGCGGGCGGTGCTGCTGCGCCGCGCCGCCGACGACGCGGTGCTGGTGCTGGTGCTGCACCACGTCGCCGCCGACGAGTCGTCGGCCGTCCCGCTGCTCACCGATCTCGGCGCCGCCTACGCCGCGCGCTGCGCGGGCCGGCCGCCGCAGCTGCCGCCGCTGCCGGTGCAGTACGCCGACTACACGTGCTGGCAGCGGGAGCTGCTCGGCGAGCCGGGCGATCCCGGTTCGCTCGGCGACCGCCAGCTCGGCTGGTGGCGCGAGCGGCTGGCCGGTGCGCCGGAGGAGCTCGCGCTGCCCACCGACCGGCCGCGCCCGGAGATCGCGTCCGGCCGCGGCGGGTCGGTGACCTTCACCGTCGGCGAGCCGACCGCCCTGGCGCTGCGCCGGATCGCGGCCGGGCACGGCGCGTCGATGTTCATGCTGGTGCACGCCGCGTTCGTCGCGGTGCTGGCGCGCAGCGGCGCCGGGCGGGACGTGGTGCTGGGCACCCCGGTCGCCGGGCGGCCGGACGCCGCGCTGGACGAGCTCGTCGGGTTCTTCGTGAACTCGCTGGTGCTGCGCACCGACGCCGCGGGCGATCCGACGTTCGGCGCGCTGCTGGACCGGGTGCGCGAGGCCGACCTGGCCGCGTTCGGCCGGGCCGACGTGCCGTTCGAGCGGGTGGTGGAGGCGCTCGCCCCGCCGCGCCGCCCCGGCCGGCATCCGCTGTTCCAGGCGACGGTCACCTACCGCACCGCGACCGGGACCGATCTCGGGCTGCCCGGGCTGGTGACCGAGCCGGTGGAGCTGCCCGACCTGCACGCCAAGTTCGACCTGTCGCTGCTGATCGGCGAGCCGGAGCGGGGCGGGCACCTGGAGGGGCTGCTGCGCTACGCCGCGGACCTCTACGACCGGGAGACCGTCGCGGTGCTCGTCGCCCGCCTGGAGCGGGTGCTGGCGGCGGTCGCCGCCGATCCGCGGGTGCGGCTGTCCCGGCTGGATCTCGGTGACCCGGCCGGCCGGCACGGCGCCGTCCACGAGGTGGACCGGGCCGACCTGGCGACCCTGGTCCGGCGCGGCCTGGCGGGCGACCCGGAGGCCGAGGCGGTCCGGGTCGCCGGCGGCGCCGTGCTCACCCGGGCGCAGCTGCGCCACCGGGTGGACGCGCTCGCCGCGCGGCTCGCCGCCCGCGGCGCCGGTCCGGAGACGGTCGTCGGCACCGGTTTCCCGCGCGGGGTGGACGCGGTCGTCGCGCTGCTCGCGGTCGCCGCGGCCGGTGCGGCGCACCTGCCGCTGGACCCGGCGCTGCCCGCCGCCCGGCTCGCGCACATGATCGACGACGTCCGTCCGGCGCTGCTGCTCACCGACCCCGCGGGCGCCGAGGTGCTGCGCGACGTGGCCGGCGACACCGAGCTGCTGCTGCTCGACGACCCGGCCGGTCCCGCCGGCCCCGGGACGCGGGCGCCGCGGCCGGATCCCGACCACCCCGCCTACCTGATCTACACCTCCGGGTCGACCGGGCTCCCGAAGGCCGTCGTGGTGCCGCACGCCGGGCTGGCGTCGCTGGTCGAGACGGCCGCCGGCTGGGGCTTCGGGCCGGACTCGGTGGTGCTGACGACGTCGTCGCCGAGCTTCGACGTGTTCGTCTACATGGTGACCGCGACGCTGGCCCGCGGCGGCCGGCTGGTGCTCGCCCCGGCGGGCGTCCCGGACGCCGCCGAGCTGGTTGCCCACGCGGCCGAGCACCGGGCCACGCACGTCGTCGCACCGCCGGTGCTGATGGCGGAGGCCGCCCGGGCCGCGGGCGACGGCCCGGCGTTCCCGCCGGGCAGCACGCTGGTGGTCGGCGCCGACGCGCTGCCCGCGGCACTGCTGCGCCGGCTCACCGCCACCCACCGGGTGGTCAACGCCTACGGCCCCACCGAGGCGACGGTGAACGCCACCAGCTGGTCGGCCGGCCCGGTCCCGGGCGGGATCGTGACCGGCCCGACCGCGCCGATCGGGCTGCCCGACCCGAACGTCACCGCGCACGTCCTCGACGACGGCCTGGCCCCGGTGCCGTCCGGCGTCGCCGGTGAGCTGTACCTGGGCGGCGACGGCCTGGCCCGCGGCTACCACGGCCGGGCCGCGCTCACCGCGTCCCGGTTCGTCGCCGATCCGTGGTCGCCCGGGCGGCGGCTGTACCGCACCGGCGACCTGGTCCGCCGGTCCGCCGACGGCACCCTGCAGTTCCTCGGCCGGACCGACGACCAGGTGAAGATCCGCGGCTTCCGGATCGAGCCGGGCGAGATCGAGATGGTCCTGACCGGGCACGAGCGGGTCCGCGCCGCGGCCGTGCTGGCCCGCCGCGACGGTCCGGCCGATGCCCCGGCCCGGCTGGTCGGCTACGTCGCCGCCGAGCCCGGCGGTCCCGCCCCGGTCCCGGCGGAGCTGCGGGAGTTCGCCGCGGCCCGGCTGCCCGAGCACATGGTGCCGGTGGCCGTCGTCGTGCTGGACGCGCTGCCGGTGAACGCCAACGGCAAGATCGACCACCGCGCGCTGCCCGCCCCGGACACCGTCGCGACCGCCGGCGGCACCGGGCCGCGCACCCCGGCCGAGGCGGCGCTGGCGGCCGTCGTCGCCGAGGTGCTCGGCCTGCCCGCGGTCGGCGTGGACGACGATTTCTTCGCGCTCGGCGGGGACTCGATCGTCTCCATCCGGCTGGTCGGCCGGGCCCGTGAGGAGGGCTTCGACCTGGCCCCGCGGGACGTGTTCACCGGGCGGACGGTCGCCGCGCTGGCCGCGCTCGCGGCCGGCCGGGCCGGTGCGGTCGCACCGGCCGCCGGCGGCGCTGTTCCCGGCGCGACCGGGCGGACCGCACCGACCCCGGTGCTCGCCGCGTTCGCCGCGGCCGGTGGCGCGCGGGCCCGCCGCTACGCCCAGATCCGGACGGTCCGCACCCCGGCCGGGCTCACCGGACCGGAGCTGACGGCCGGGCTGGCCGCACTGCTGTCCACACACGACGTGCTGCGCGCCCGGCTGCTGCCCGACGGCGGCCTGGACGTCCCGGAGCCCGGCCCGGCACCGGACGGTCTGCTCACCCGGGTCGAATGGGACGGTGACCCGGCGCAGGTGCCGGTCGCCGCCGAGGCGGCGCTGCGCCGGCTCGACCCGGTCGCCGGGCCGACCGTGCAGGCCGTCTGGTTCGATGCCGGCCCGGCCGCCCCGGGACGGCTGTTCCTGGCCGTGCACCACATCGCCGTCGACGCCGTGTCCTGGCCGATCCTGCTGGCCGACCTGCGCCGCACGGTGACCACCGGCGAGCCGCCGGCCCGCACCGGCACCCCGTTCCGGGCGTGGTCGCACGGCCTGGCCGCCGCCGACGTCGGCGCGGAGCTGCCGTACTGGCGCGCGGTGCTCGGCGACCCGGCCGACGCCCGGATCCCGGGGCTCGACGTCCCGGCCGGCGCCACCGGCGACGGCGTGCGGGACCGCACCCTGCGGCTGCCCGCCGACGTCACCGGGCCGCTGCTGGACGAGCTGCCCGGGCGCTACCGGGCCCGCACCGAGGACGTCCTGGTCACCTCGCTGGCGGTGGCACTGGCCCGGTTCCGGGCCCGCTGCGGCGGCAGCCCGGACGCGCCGGTGCTGCTCGACCGGGAGGGTCACGGCCGCGACGAGGAGCTGGTCCCCGGCGCGTCGCTGTCCGGGACGGTCGGCTGGTTCACCGCGGTGCACCCGGTGCGGCTCACCCCCGCTGTCGCCCCGGCCGATCCGGATGCGGTCGTCGCGGGCGGCCCGGCCGCCGGTCACGCGCTGCTCGCGGTGAAGGACGCGCTGCGCGCCGTCCCCGGCACCGGGACCGGGTTCGGCCTGCTCGCCGGGCGGCTCCCGGCGCACCGGCCGCCGGTGCTGCTGAACTGGCTCGGCCGGGTCGCCACCGGTGCGCCGGACGGATCCGGTCCGGACGACTGGGGCGTCGACACCGATCTCCCGCCGGTCCCGGCGGACGCCGACCGGCCGGTCACCCACGCGCTGACCGTGGACGCCTACCGGGCGGCGGACGGGACCCTCGCGGCCCGGCTGTCCTGGCCGTCCGGCGTCCCCGGGGAGGCCGTCGCGGAGCTGGCCGCCGACTGGGATGCGGTGCTGCGCGGCCTGGCCGCGCACGCCGGGACACCCGGTGCGGGCGGCGTGTCGCCGTCGGACTTCCCGCTGGTCGCGCCGTCCGCGGACGATCTCGCGACGCTGGTCGCCGAGGCCGGCGAACCGGCGGACCTGCTGCCGGTCACCCCGCTGCAGCGCGGGCTGCTGTTCCACTCCGGGTTCGACGACACCGCGGGCGTCGACGTCTACACCACCCAGACCGAGCTGGAGATCGACGGCCCGGTCGATCCGGAGCGGATGCGCGCGGCACTGGGCGCCGTGCTCGCCGCGCAGCCGCAGCTGCGCGCCGGGTTCCGGCTGCTCGGCGACGGCCGGCACGTCGCCGTGGTGCCGTACGAGGCGGACGTGCCGCTGCGGGTCGTCGACCTGTCCGGCCGCGACCCGGGCACCGCCGAGGCCGAGGCCGGGCGGCAGGTCGCGACCGACCGGCTGGACCGGTTCGACCCGGCCCGGCCGCCGCTGGTGCGGCTGCTGCTCGTCCGGTTCGCCGCGGACCGCTGGCGGCTGGCCGTGACCACCCACCACGTGCTGCTGGACGGATGGTCGGCGCCGCTGTTCATGCGGGCCGTGCTGGCCGCCTACGCGGGCGATCCGCTCCCGCAGGCCCGGCCGTTCCGGGACTTCCTGGCGTGGCTGGCCACCCGCGACGACGACGCCGCCCGCACCGCGTGGGCGGCCGCGCTGGCCGGGCCGGTCGAGCCCACCCTGGTCGCCCCGGACGCGCTGCGCGGCATCCCGTCCGGGCTGCCCGCCGAGCTGGGCACGACGCTGTCCACGGTGGACACCGCCGCGCTGGCCGCGGCCGCGCGGACCGCCGGGGTCACGCTGAACACACTGGTCCAGGCGGCGTGGGCGCTGACCCTGGCGCGCACCCTGGGCCGCACCGACGTGGTGTTCGGCAGCACCGTGTCCGGTCGCACGCCCGACCTGCCCGGTGTGGACGGCACACTCGGCCTGCTGATCAACACGGTGCCGGTACGGGTGCGGCTGGACCCGGCCGAGCCGGTCGCTGCGCTGCTGGACCGGGTGCAGGCCGAGCAGGCCGAGCTGCTGGCGCACCAGCATCTCGGGCTCGCCGACATCGCCCGGGCGGCCGGCACCGGGGACCTGTTCGACACCCTGCTGGTGTTCGAGAGCTACCCGGTCGACGACGACGCGCTGGCCGCCGCCGAGCGGGCCGCCGGGTTCCGGGTGGCCGCGGCCCGCGGCCGGGACGCCACCCACTACCCGCTGAACCTGCTGGTGCTCCCGGCCGGTCGCGGCGGGGACCGGCTGGCACTGACCCTGCGGCACCGGGCCGAGCTGGTGGACGCCGGCACGGCCGCCACCGTGCTGGACCGGACCGTCCGGGCGCTGCACGAGCTGGCGGCGCGGCCGTCGGCCCGGGTGGGCGGGCTGGACCTGCTCGATCCGGCCGAGCGGGCGCTGCTGCGCGCCGGTGGCGGACCGTCCGGTGCGCCGGAGCCCGCGCACACCGGCCCGCACGACCTGGTGGCGCTGGTCCGGGCGAGCGTCGCACGGACGCCGTCGGCGATTGCCGTCGCCGACCGGGACACCCGGCTGGACTACGCCACGCTGGACGCGGCGTCGGCCCGGCTGGCCGGGCGGCTCGCCGCCCGCGGCGCCGGCCCGGAACGGTTCGTCGGGGTGGCACTCGGGCGCAGCACCGACCTGCTGGTCGCGTTGCTGGCGGTGCTCCGCACCGGTGCGGCGTACCTGCCACTGGACCCGGACTACCCGGCCGACCGGCTGCGGTTCCTGCTCGACGACGCCGATCCGGTGCTGGTGGTCGGGACGGCCGCGAGCCTGGCCGGGCTGCCGACGGCGGGCCGGGAGGTCGTCGTCCTCGACCGGGGCCCGGGGCCTGGGTCCGGCCCGGCGTCCGGTCCTGCGCCGGAACCGTCCGGCGTCGGGCCGGACGGGCCGGCCGACCCGGACGCGGCCGCCTACGTGATCTACACCTCCGGTTCGACCGGGCGCCCGAAGGGCGTCGTCGTGTCGCACCGCTCCGCGGCGAACCTGGCGGCCTGGGCGGCCGCCGAGTTCGGGCCGCGCCGGATGCTGGCGAGCACCTCGCTGAACTTCGACGTGTCGGTGTTCGAGCTGTTCGGGCCACTGGCCGCCGGCGGCACCGTGCTGCTCACCGGGAACGCGCTCGATCTCGCCGTGCCCGGCGCGCCACCGGCCGGCGCGGACGGCGCGATCCTGTCCACCGTGCCCGCGGTGCTCGCCGGGCTGCTCGGCGGGCCTGGCGTGGTCGCCGAACCGGCGTCGGTGGTGCTGGCGGGGGAGGCGTTCCCCGGCCCGCTGCTCGACGCCGTCCGGGCCCGGTTCGGGCCGGGCGTCGAGGTCCGCAACGCCTACGGCCCGACCGAGGCGACCGTGTACGCGACCGTCTGGCGGGACGACGGCGGCCCCGCCCGGGCGGCCGGGCTGCCGATCGGCCGCCCGCTGCCCGGCCTGCGCGCGCTGGTGCTCGACGCCGCGCTCACCCCGGTCCCGGTGGGCACCACGGGCGAGCTGTACCTGGGCGGCGTCGGCGTCGCGCGCGGCTACCTGAACCGGCCAGGGCTGACCGCGTCCCGGTTCGTCGCCGATCCGGCCGGTTCCCCGGGCGGGCGGCTGTACCGCACCGGTGACGTGGTGCGCTGGCGCGCCGACGGCGAGCTGGAGTACCTGGGCCGCTCCGACGACCAGGTGAAGGTGCGCGGTTTCCGGATCGAGCCCGGCGAGGTGGAGGCGGCGCTGTCCACCCATCCGTCGGTGGGGACGGCGGCGGTGGTCGCGTCCACCGGTCCGGCCGGTGCCCGGCTGCTCGGCTACGTCGTGCCCGCGGCCGGCGGCCCGGCCCCGGATCCGGCGGAGCTGCGCGAGCACGTCGCGGCGCGGCTGCCCGCGCACCTGGTGCCGTCCGCGGTGCTGGTGCTCGACGAGTTGCCCCGCAACGCCAACGGCAAGCTCGACCGGTCCGCGCTGCCCGCCCCTGGTGAGCAGAGCAGAGCGACCCCGGAACAGGCCCCGGCGCCGGAGCCCGCGGCGCAGCCGCGCGGTGACACGGCGGCGGTGCTCGCCGGGATCGTCGCCGCCGTGCTCGGGCTCGACGAGGTCGCCCCGCACGATGACTTCTTCACCCTCGGCGGCGACAGCATCGTCGCGATCGGGCTGGTCGCCCGGGCCCGCGCGGCCGGGCTGCGGATCACCCCGCGGCAGGTGTTCACCGAGCGGACCGCGGCCGCGCTGGCCGCGGTCGCCGAGCCGGAGGGCGCGGCGGCGCCGGCCGAGCCGGGCACCGGGCCGGTGCCGCTCACCCCGATCATGCGGGACCTGCTGGAACGGCCCGGCCCGATCGGCCGCTACGCGCAGGCCCGGCTGCTGCGCGCCCCGGCCGGCCTGGACGAGCGGCTGCTCGCGGCGGCGGTGACGGCGCTGGTCACGCGGCACGACATGCTGCGCGCCCGGCTCACCGGCGACGAGCTGGTCGTCGATCCGCCGGAGCGCGGCCTGCCGCCGGGCACGGTGTCCCGGGTGGACGTGTCCGGCTGGTCCGATGCGGACTGGCGGGACGGCTGGACCGGCCTGGTCGCTCCGGTGCTCGACGAGCTGGACCCGCGGGCCGGGCGGATGCTGCGGGCGGTCTGGTTCGACCGCGGCCCCGGCCGGGAGGGCCGGGTGTTCCTGGCCGTGCACCACCTGGCGGTGGACGGGGTGTCCTGGCGGGTGCTGGTGCCCGACCTGGCCGACGCGGTCGCCGCACTCGCCCGGGGCGCGACGCCCGCCCCGGAGCCGGTGCCGACCCCGTTCCGGCAGTGGGCCCGCGCCCTGGTCGCCGAGGCCGGGGCGGGCCGCAGGCTGGCCGAGCTGGCGCACTGGCGCGACGTCGTCGCCCGGCCCGGGCTGCGGCTGGCCCGCCGGGACCTGGATCCGGCCGTCGACCTGGCGGGTGCGGAGCGGTTGCAGCGCACCCGGATCCCGGCCGAGGTGACCGGGCCGCTGCTGACCGCGCTGCCGGCGCTCTATCACGCGGGCGCCGGGGACGTGCTGCTCGCCGGGCTGGCGCTGGCCGTCGCCGGGGCCCGCAAGGACGAGCCGGGCAGCACCGACGGCCTGGTCGTCGACCTGGAGGGGCACGGCCGGGAGGAGCAGCTGGTGCCGGGCGCGGACCTGTCGCGCACCGTCGGCTGGTTCACCACGCTGTTCCCGGTCCGGCTGGACCTGGCCGGGATCGACGTCGCCGACGCGCTGGCCGGCGGCCCGTCCGCCGGTGCCGCGGTGAAGCACGTCAAGGAGGTGCTGCGCACGGCACCCGACGGCGGGATCGGCTTCGGCCTGCTCCGCCACCTCAACCCGGCCACCGCGCCGGAGCTGCGCGACCGCGCGCCGGACCTGCTGTGGAACTACCTGGGCCGGTTCACCGCCGGTGAGGACGGCGGCGCCTGGAGCGGCGCACCGGAGGCCGGTGCGCTGGGCGGCGGCGTCGATCCGGCGATGGCGGCCGATCACGCGCTGCGGGTGACCGCGGTCGCGCAGGACACCCCGGCCGGCCCGGAGCTGGCCGTGGTGTGGGCCTGGCAGCCGGGCGCCGTCGACGAGGGCGAGATCGCCGACCTGTCCCGGGCGTTCGCCGACGCGCTGGCGGCGCTCGCCGCGCACGCCGCCGATCCGGCGGCGGGCGGGCACACCCCGTCCGACCTCACCGCCGGTGGGCTGTCGCAGGCGGAGCTGGACGAGTTCGAAGCAGAGTTCGGTTCGGGATCGGAGGACTGGTGATGGCGGCGCCGACGCGTGCGACCGGGCAGCGACCGGGGCGGGGTGGCCTGTCCGACGTGCTGCCGCTGTCCCCGCTGCAGGAGGGGCTGCTGTTCCTGGCGTCCTACGACGACCGCGCCGCGGACGTCTACACCGTGCAGATCGAGCTGACCGTGCGCGGCGCGCTCGACCCGGCCCGGCTGCGGGCCGCACTGGCCGCCGTGCTGGACCGGCACCCGAACCTGCGGGTGTGCCTGCGGCCGCGGCGCAGCGGGGAGTACGTGCAGCTGGTCCCGGAGCGGGCCGAGGTGCCGTGGACCGAGCACGACCTGCGCGACCGGCCCGATCCGGGCGCCGAGTGGGCGCTGCTGTGCGCGCGCGACCGCGGCATCCGCTTCGACCTGTCCCGGCCGCCGCTGCTGCGGGCGGCGCTGGCCCGCACCGCCGCCGACGAGCACCGCTTCCTGCTGACCGTGCACCATCTGCTGCTCGACGGCTGGTCGGTGCCGCTGCTCGGCCGCGAGCTGTTCGAGCACTACGCAGGCCGCACCCCGCCGCCGGTCCGGCCCTACCGCGACTACCTGCGCTGGGTCACCGCACAGGACACCGGCGCCGCCGCCGCGAGCTGGCGCGCCGCGCTGTCCGGTGTGGACGAGCCGACGCTGCTCGCCCCGGGCGCGCCGCCGGCCGCCGGGGACCCGGCCACCCTGCCGGTCCCGCTGCCGCCCGGCCTGGCCGACGGGGTCGCCGGGCTGGCCCGGTCCTGCGGCGTCACCGTGAACACCGTCGTGCAGGCGGCCTGGGCGCTGGTGCTGGCCCGCACCCTGGGCCGCGACGACGTCGTGTTCGGCACCACCGTCTCCGGCCGGGTGCCGGAGGTGACCGGCATCGAGTCGATGCTGGGCCTGTTCATCAACACGCTGCCGGTCCGGGTGGCGCTGCGCCCGGGGGAGCCGGTCGCCGGCTGGCTGTCCCGGATCCAGGCCGAGCAGGCCGCCGTGATGGACCACCAGTACCTCGGCCTGGCCCGGATCCAGCGGGAGACCGGCCTGGGCGAGCTGTTCGACTCGCTGGTCGTCGTGGAGAGCTACCCGGTGGACGCCGAGGCGCTGGCCGGCGCGGAGTCCGCGGCCGGGCTGCAGGTCACCGGCGGGCAGATCCGGGACGCCACTCACTACCCGGTGACGGTGCTGGCCGAGCAGGACCCGGATCTCACGGTGGTGCTGCGGTACCGGCCCGACGTCGTCGGCGACGGGCCCGCCCGCACGTTGGCCGATCGCGCGGTCGCCGCGCTGTCGGCGCTGGTCGCGGACCCGCAGGCGCCGGTCGGCCGGATCGGCCTCGACACCCCCGCCGACCGCGAGCGCATGGCCGCCGCGCTGGCCCCGCCGCCCGGGGCGACCGCCCCGGACCGGGCCCCGTCGACGATCCCGCAGGCCCGGGCCGCGCTGCTCGCCGCGCACGGCGCCGCGGTCGCGCAGCGGACCGCCGTCGTCGACGGCGACCGCCGGTTCAGCCACGCCGAGCTGGACCGCTGGGCCGCCCGGATCGCCGCCCCGCTGCTCGCCCGCGGCGCCGGGCCGGAGACCCGGATCGGGCTGTACCTGCCGCGCTCGGCGGAGCTGGTCGCGGCGGTACTCGGCGTGCTGCGCAGCGGCGCCGCCTACGTGCCGCTGGACCCGAACCACCCGGCCGAGCGGACCGCCGCGATCCTCGCCGACACCGCCCCGCTGCTCGTGCTGGCCGCCCCGGGCACCGATCCGGCCCGGTTCGCCGGGACCCCGGTCGTCACCCTGCCCGGGACCGCAGACCCGGACGGGCCGGACGGGACCGGCGCGCCGGACGTCCCCGAGGTGCCGGCCGGTCTGCACCCCGAGCACGCCGCCTACGTCATCCACACCTCCGGTTCCACCGGCCGTCCGAAGGGTGTGGTGGTCGGGCACGGCAACGTCACCCGGCTGCTCGACGCGACCGGCGGCTGGTTCGGCTTCGGCCCGGACGACGTGTGGACCCTGTTCCACTCCTACGCCTTCGACTTCTCGGTGTGGGAGCTGTTCGGCCCGCTGCTCACCGGCGGCACCGTGGTGGTCGTCGATCACGACACCGCCCGCTCCCCGGAGGAGCTGCACGCGCTGCTGCGCCGGGAACGGGTCACCGTGCTCAACCAGACGCCGTCGGCGTTCGCCGGGCTGGACGCCGCCGACGCCGCGAGCCCGGCCGGGCTGCCCGATCTGCGCACCGTCGTCTTCGGCGGGGAGGCGCTCGAACCGCGCACCCTGGCCGGCTGGTTCGGCAGGCACCCGGACCGGCCGCAGCTGGTGAACATGTACGGGATCACCGAGACCACCGTGCACGTCACCTACCGGCCGCTGGACCCGGCGTCCGCCGCGGCCGGCGGCAGCCCGATCGGCGGGCCCGTCCCCGACCTGCACCTGGAGCTGCTCGACGGCGGCCTGGCGCCGGTGCTGCCCGGCGCGACCGGCGAGCTGTACGTCGGCGGCGCCGGGGTCGCCCGCGGCTACCTGGGCCGGCCCGCGCTGACCGCCTCCCGGTTCGTCGCCGCGCCCGGTGGCGCGCGCCGCTACCGCAGCGGCGATCTCGGGCGGATCCGGCCGGACGGCGTCGTCGAGCACCTCGGCCGGGCCGACGACCAGGTGAAGGTGCGCGGGTTCCGGATCGAGCCGGGCGAGGTCGAGGTCGCGCTGGCCGGGCACCCGGACGTCGGGCGGGCCGCGGTCGTCGCCCGCGACGACGGCTCCGGCGCCCGGCTGGTCGGCTACCTGGTGCCGGCCGGCCCGGCACCGGTGGACCCGGCCGCGGTCCGGTCGCACGCCGCCGCGCTGCTGCCCGACCACATGGTGCCCGCGGTGCTGGTCGTGCTCGACGAGATCCCGCTGACCGGCAACGGCAAGATCGACCGGCGGGCGCTGCCCGATCCGGCGCCGGTGGCCGGATCCGGCCGGGCGCCCGCGACCCCGGTCGAGGCGGTGCTGGCCGACCTGGTCGGCGGGGTGCTCGGGACGGGCACGGTCGGCGCCGACGACGACTTCTTCACCCTCGGCGGGGACAGCATCAGCTCGATCGCGCTGGTCACCCGGGCCCGCGCGGCCGGGCTCACGCTGCGCCCGCGGGACGTGTTCGAGCACCGCACGGTCGCGGCGCTGGCCCGCGCCGCGCTCGCCGCCCCCGCCGGGGACGCGGCGCCCGCGCTGCGCGTCGCCGGCACCGGGCGGGTGCCGCTGCTGCCGGTCGCGCACGACCTGCTCACCGCGGGCGGCCCGATCCGCGCCACCAGCCAGGCGCGGCTGCTGCGCGCCCCGGCCGACCTGCGCACCGCCGACCTGGTCGCGGGCGTGCAGGCGCTGCTGGACACGCACGACCTGCTGCGCGCCCGGCTCGTCCCGGGCCCCGATCCGGTGCTGGACGTGCCCGAACCCGGCGGCCCGGCCGGCGGCACCGCAGCAGCCGGCGCCGTGGATGCCGCGATGCTGGTCGAGACGGTGCCCGCGGCACCCGGCGATCCGGCGGCCCGCGAGCACGGGCTCGGCGTCCCGGCCCGGCTCGATCCGGAGCGCGGGATCATGCTGCGCGTCGTGCACTACCCGGCCGGCCCCGGCATCGAGGGCCGGGTCCTGCTGGTCGTGCACCACCTGGCGGTCGACGGGGTGTCCTGGCGGATCCTCGTCGCCGACCTGGCCGCGGCGGTGGCGGCCGCCGCGGCCGGGTACCGGCCGTCCCCCGATCCGGTCGGCACCTCGTTCCGGGCCTGGGCGATCGCCGCCCGCGCCGCCGCCGACGGGCTGGACGGCGAGCTCGGCCACTGGCGGTCGGTGACCGACGGCGTGCGGCCGGGGCCGCTGCTCGATCCGCAGCGGGACACCGTCGCCACCGCCCACACCGTGCGCCGCACCGTCCCGGCCGATCGGACCGCGGTGCTGTTGCAGGTCGCGACCCGGTTCCGGGCCGGACCGGCGGAGCTGCTGCTCGCCGGGGTCGCGACCGCGCTGGACCGGACCGACGGCCGGGCGGTGCGCACCGCCGACGTCGAGGGGCACGGCCGCGAGGAGGACCTGGTCCCCGGCGCCGACCTGACCCGCACCGTGGGCTGGTTCACCTCGGTCAGTCCGGTCCGGCTGGAGCCGCAGCCGGACCCGGTCACCCGGCTCACGGCGGTCAAGGAGGCGCTGCGCGCCGCACCCCGTGGAGGCATCGGGCACGGACTGCTCGTCGCGGCCGGGCGGCTGCCCGCGCACCGCAGCGAGGTACTGGTCAACTACCTGGGCCGGTTCGACGCCGACGGTCCCGCCGGGGCCCCCTGGACCGGCGCCCCGGAGGCCGCGGCGCTCGGCGGATCGGCCGATCCGGGCCGCCCGGTGTCGCACGCGCTGGTCGTCAACGCGGTGCTCGACGGCGGCGAGCTCGTCCTGGACCTCACCGCCCCTGCCGCGCTGCGGCCCGGTGACGAGCTGGACCGGCTCGCCGACGCCGTCGTCGCCGGGATCGACGCCGGCTACCCGGCGGACGCCGGCGGGCGCACCCCGTCCGACCTGCTCGCCACCGGCCTCACCCAGGCCGAGGTGGCCGCGCTCGAGCGCGACCGGCCCGGCTTCGTCGACGCCTGGCCGCTGACCCCGCTGCAGCAGGGCATGGCCTTCCACACCGCGGCGATCGGCGACGGCCCGGACGTCTACACCGTCCAGTGGAGCTACGACCTCACCGGTGACCCGGGCCGGCTGCGGGCCGCCGCGGACGCGCTGCTGACCCGGCACGAGAACCTGCGGGTCGCGCTGCACCCGTCGGCCGCCGGTGGCTTCGTGCAGGTCGTCGCCGCGCCCGGGCTCACCGCCCCGTGGTGGGAGGTCGATCTCGCCGGCGCCGCCGACCCGGGCGCCGCCGCCGACGCGCTGGCCGCCGCCGACCGGTCGCGCCCGTTCGATCCCGGCACCGCCCCGCTGCTGCGGTTCACCCTGGTCCGGTTCGGACCGGACCGGCACCGGCTGCTGTTCACCAGCCATCATCTGCTGCTCGACGGCTGGTCCACCCCGCTGCTGGTCCGCGAGCTGCTGCAGCTCGCCGGCGGTGGTGACACCGGACCGGCCCCGGTGCCCTACCGGGAGCACCTGCGGCTGCTCGCCGCGCGGGACACCGCGGCCGCCGAGCGGGCCTGGGCGGCCGCACTCGCCGATCTCGACGGGCCGACTCTGCTCGGCCCGCCCGGCGGGGCGCCGGAGCCGGTGCTGCCGGACCGCGTCGATCTGCCGGTGGACGCGCAGCGGACCGCGGCGCTGGTCGCGCTCGGCCGCCGGACCGGGGTCACCGTGAACACCCTGGTGCAGGTGGCGTGGGGCCTGGCGCTGGCCCGCGGCCTGGGCCGCGACGACGTCGTGTTCGGCGCGGTGGTGTCCGGGCGCCCGGCCGACCTGCCCGGCGCCGAGGAGATGATCGGGCTGTTCGTGGAGACGGTCCCGGTGCGGGTCCGGCTGCGCCCCGGCGAGACCCTGGCCGCGCTGGCCCGGCGGGTGCAGGACGAGCAGGCCGCGCTGCTGGAGCACCAGCATCTCGGGCTCGCCGCGATCGGCCGGGCCGCCGGTAGCCGGGAGCTGTTCGACACGCTCACCGTCTTCGAGAGCTACCCGGTGGACACCGAGGCGCTGGCCAGGGCGCAGGCCGGCGCCGGGCTGACGGTGTCCGCGGTGCACGGCCGGGACGCCACCGAGCATCCGGTGACCGTCACCGCCGCGCTGCAGGACGGCCGGTTGCTGCTGTCCCTGGAGTACCGGCCCGACGTGGTCGGTCCGGCCGCCGCGCGGGAGTGGGGCGGCCGGCTGCTCGGCGCGCTGGCCGCGCTCACCGCCGATCCGCAGGCCGCGGTCGCGACCGTCGACCTGCTCGGCGCCGCCCGGGACCGGATCGTCGCCGCCGGTCGCGGGCCGGATCCGGCGCCGGTGCCGGAACGGCTGCTCGGGGACCTGCTGCCCGGGCTCGCCGCGACCGCAGCGGACCGGACGGCGCTGGTCACCGACGACGGCGCGCTCGGCACCGCGGAGCTCGCGGCGCGGGTGCACCGGCTGGCCCGGCTGCTCGCCACCGGCCCGGAACGGACCGTCGCGGTGCTGCTGGCCCGCACCGCCGACGCGGTGATCGCCCCGCTGGCCTGCTGGGCGGCCGGCGCGGTCTACCTGCCGGTCGATCCGGCGCTGCCCGACGAGCGGCTGCGGATGCTGCTCGACGAGTCCGGTGCCGCGCTCGTCGTCACCACCGCCGACCTCGCGCACCGGGTCCCGGCGGCGGTGCCCGCGCTGGTCCTGGACACACCACAGGTGCGCGCCCGGCTCGCCGCGGCCGATCCGGCACCGCTCACCGACGCCGACCGCAGCGCACCGCTGCACCCCGGCCACGCCGCGTACCTGATCTTCACCTCGGGTTCGACCGGCCGGCCGAAGGGCGTGCTGGTGGAGCACGCGTCGGTGCTCGGGCTGCTCGCCGCACACCGCGCCGGCCTGCACGCCGGGCGCGGACGGCTGCGCGTGCTGCACGGCGCCGCGTTCTCCTTCGACGCCGCGATCGATCCGCTGCTGTGGCTGCTCGACGGGCACGAGCTGCACCTGCGCGACGTGCTCGGCGACCCGGACGCGGTGGTCGCCACCGTCCGCCGGGACCGGATCGACCACGTCGACCTGCCGCCGTCGTTCCTGCGGGCCGCGCTGGACGCCGGCCTGCTCACCGGAGCGCACCGGCCGTCGCTGGTCGTGACCGGCGGGGAGGCGGTACCACCGGCGCTCTGGGACGATCTCGCCGCCGCCCCGGGCACCGACGCGGTCAACGTCTACGGCCCCACCGAGGCCACCGTGGACGCCGTCACCGCCCCGATCGGTCCGGGTGGGCCGGTGATCGGCACCCCGCTGGCCGGGACCGTCGCCGAGGTGCGCGGGCCCGGGCTGGAGCTGCTCGCCGACGGCGTCACCGGCGAGCTGTACCTGGGCGGGCCCGGGGTGGCCCGCGGCTACCGGGGCGATCCGGCGCGCACCGCGGAACGCTTCGTCGCCGCACCCGGCGGCACCCGCCGCTACCGGACCGGGGACCTGGTGCGCCGCCGCGCCGGCGGCGCGCTGGAGTTCGCCGGCCGCGCCGACGAGCAGGTGAAGATCCGCGGCTTCCGGATCGAGCCGGCCGAGGTCGCCGCGGCACTGACGGCACATCCGGACGTCGCGGAGGCCGCCGTGGTCGCCCGGGAGGACGTCCCGGGCGTGCGCCGGCTGGTCGGCTACCTCACCGCGGCACCCGATCGCGTCCCGGACCCGGCGGCCGTGCGCGAGGCGGTCCGCGCCACGCTGCCCGACCACCTGGTCCCGGCCGCGCTGGTGCTGCTCGACGCGCTGCCGCTGACCCGGCACGGGAAGCTCGACCGGGCCGCGCTGCCCGAACCGGAGATCACCGGCAGCGCCGGCCGGGCCGCCGGGCAGGGCCCGGAGGCGGTGCTCGCCGGGCTGTTCGCCGACCTGCTCGGCGTCGACCGGGTCGGCGCCGACGACGACTTCTTCGCACTCGGCGGGGACAGCATCGTCTCGCTCGGCCTGGTCGGCCGGGCCCGCGCGGCCGGCCTGGTGCTGTCCCCGCGCGACGTGTTCACCCGGCGCACCCCGGCCGAGCTGGCCCGGGCCGCCGCAGCGCACGCCGCCGACGCCCCGGCGCCGCGCCCGGCCGTCGATCCGGTCGGTCCGGTGCCGAACACCCCGATGCTGGCCGAGCTGCTCGCCGGGGACGCCGCGACCGCGCTCGCCCGGTACGCCCAGATCCGGGTGCTCGTCACCCCGGCCGGGCTGGATCCGGCCGTGCTGCGCGACGCGTTCGCCCGGCTGCTCGCCGTGCACCACGTGCTGCGCGCCCGGATCACCGGGACCGGCCCGGAGCGCGCGCTGCACATCGACCCGGCCCCCGGCACCGGCACCGGCACCGGCGGTGTCCTGCGGATCGCCGCGCCCGGACCCACCGGCACCGCGGAGCTGCGGGCCGCCGCGACCGCCGAGCTGGACGCGCTCGACCCGTTCACCGGGCCACTGCTGCGCGCGGTGCACCTGCCCGGCACCGGCGGCACCGGGCGGCTGCTGATGGTCGCCCACCACAGCTGCATCGACGCGGTGTCCTGGCGGGTGATCGCCGCCGACCTGGCCGCCGCCGTCGCCGGTACCGAGCCCGATCCGGAGCCGGTGACCTGGCGGGAGTGGGCCCTGATGCAGTCCGGCGCGGTCCCGGCCGCCCGGGCCGGGCTGCCCGGCTGGCTGGCCGTGCTCGGCGGCGAGGACCCGCCGCTGGGGACCCGCCGGGTCGATCCGGCCACCGACACGCTCGCCTCGGTGCGCGAGCTGACCGTCACCGTCGACGCCGCGACGACCGCCGCGCTGCTGGACCGGCTGCCGCTGCTCTACCGGTGCGGCCCGGACGAGGTGCTGCTCGCCGCCGTCGCGATCGCGGTCCGCCGCTGGCGGCGCGACGAGCTCGGCGAGGAGCACACCTCGGTGCTGGTCGACCTGGAGGGGCACGGCCGGGACGCCGCCGGGCTGGACCTGTCCCGCACGGTCGGCTGGTTCACCGCGCTGCGCCCGGTCCGGCTCGACACCGGCGATCTCGATCCGGCCGCGGTGGACGACGGCGGACCGGCCGCCGGCGCGCTGGTGAAGCAGGTGAAGGAGCAGCTGCGCACCGCCCCCGTCGACGGGTACGGGCTGCTCCGCCATCTCGATCCGGAGTCCGGCCCGGCGCTGGCCGGGCTGCCCGCACCGCAGCTGCTGGTCAACCACCTGGGCCGGCTCGACCCGCCCGGCGCCGCCGGTGCCGCCTGGTCCGGAGCGCCCGAGGCGTCCGCGCTCGGCGGGGCCGCGGACGCGGCGCTGCCGGCCCGGCACACCGTCACCGTGGACACCGCGGTCGGGCCGGACGGCGCGCTGCGGGCGAGCTGGGCGTACTGCGCGAGCGTGCTCACCGACGCCGAGGCCCGGTCGCTCGCCGACGCCTGGACCGGCGCGCTGCACGGGCTCGCCCGGCACGCCGACGCCGGTGACGCCGGCGGGCTCACCCCGTCCGACCTGCTCGTCCCCGGGCTCGACCAGGCCCAGATCGACCGTCTCGAGAACCTCTGGAGGGCTCCGTGAGCGCCACCCCGGCCGCACGCACCACCGGGCTGGCGGACATCCTGCCGCTGTCCCCGCTGCAGGAGGGACTGCTCGCCCTCGACGGGCTGGACGGCGACCGCGACGGCGTGGACGTCTACGTCGTGCAGCTGGCCGTCGATCTCGGCGGCGACGCCGATCCGGCGCTGCTGCGCCGCTCGCTGACCGCGCTGCTGGAACGGCACCCGAACCTGCGGGCCGGGTTCGTCACCGACGGGGTGGACCGGCCGGTACAGGTGGTGCCGCGCGCGGTGGAGCTGCCGTGGACCGAGCGGGACCTGGCCGCGGCCGCCGATCCGGAGGCCGAGTGGGCGGCGCTGCTGGCCGCCGACCGGGCGGAGCGCTTCGACCCGGCCCGGCCGCCGCTGCTGCGCTGCCTGCTGGCCCGGCTCGGGCCCGGCCGGTGGCGGCTGCTGGTCACCAACCACCATCTGCTGCTCGACGGCTGGTCCACCCCGCTGCTGGTCCGCGAGCTGCTGGAGACCTACGCCGCGGGCGGCGACACCGGCGGGCTGCCCCCGGTCCGCCCGTACCGGGACCATCTCGCGTACCTGGCCGCGAAGGACGGCGTCGCCGCCGGCCGGGCCTGGGCCGCCGCGCTGGACGGGCTGCCCGGCCCGACCCTGCTCGGCCCGCCCGGCGCCGCCCGGGTGGGCAGGCCCGGCCCGCGGGTGCCGCTGGCGCTCGGCCCGGACCGGGTGGCGGCGCTGCGCCGCCGGGCCCGCGGGTCCGCGGTCACCGTCAACACCCTGCTGCAGTGCGCGTGGGGGCTGGTGCTGGCCGCCGAGCTGGGCCGGACCGACGTGGTGTTCGGCGCCGTGGTGTCCGGGCGCCCGGCCGACCTGCCCGGCGCCGCGTCGATGATCGGGCTGTTCGTCAACACGGTGCCGGTGCGGGTCCGGATCCGGTCGACCGACACCCTCGACGCGCTGCTGCGCCGGGTGCAGGACGAGCAGGCGGCGCTGCTGGAGCACCAGCACCTCGGCCTCGCCGAGATCGCCCGCTCGGCGGCGATGCCGGGCACCGACCTGTTCGACACGCTCACCGTCGTCGAGACCTACCCGGTGGACCTGGACGCGGTCCGGGCCGCGGAGGCCCGCGCCGGGCTCCGGGTGACCGGTGTGTCCGGTGTGGACGACACCAACTACCCGGTCACGCTCACCGCGGAGGGCACCGGGGACACGCTGTCGGTGTGGCTGGACCATCGCGCCGACGCCGTCACCCCGGAGCGGGCGGCCCGGCTCGCCGCCCGCACCGAGCGGGCGCTGGCGGCGATCGCGGAGCGGCCGGACACCCCGGTCGCCGCACTCGACCTGCGCGGGCCGGGGGAGCGCGGCGCGCTGCACGCCGAGCCGGTGCCCGTCCCGGCGCGCACCCTCGGCGAGCTGCTGGCCCGCCAGGCCGCCCGCACCCCGGACGCGACCGCGCTGAGCGGCCCGGCCGGCGGGCACGGCGACCGGCTGGACTTCGCCGGGCTGCTGGCCGCCGCCGACGCGCTCGCCGCCCGGCTGGCCGCCGCGGGCGCCGGCCCCGAGCGGGCGGTGCTGGTGGCGCTGCCGCGCACGGTGGACGCCGTCGTCGCCTGGTGCGCGGTGTGGCGGGCCGGTGCGGTGCTGGTCCCGGCCGATCCGGGGTTCCCGGCGGCCCGGCTGGCCGGGCTACTGACCGCGGTCCGGCCGGTCGCGGTGCTGGCCGGTCCGGACGCGGCCGCGGTCGGCGAGGCGATCGGGATGCTCGGGCGCGACGTCCCCCGGCCCGCCGTGCTCGACCCGGCACCCGGTGCGCGGCCGGTCCCGGCCGCGGCGGTCTCGGCCGCGGCAGATCCGACAGCCACAGCCCTGGCTCCGGCTCCGGCTCCGGCTCCGGCTCCGGGGATGGTGCCGGACCTGCATCCCGGCAACGCCGCGTACACGATCTTCACCTCCGGCTCCACCGGCACGCCGAAGGGCGTGACGGTGCCGCACGCCGCGGTGCTCGCGCTGTGGGCGGCGCACCACGCCGACCGGATGCCCCCGGAGCCGGTGACCGTGCTGGCGTCCGCCCCGCTGGTGTTCGACGCCGCCCTCGAACCGGTGCTCTGGATGCTCGCCGGGCACCATTGCCTGCTGGCCGGCACCGAGACCGTCCGCGATCCGGCCGCGCTGGTCGCGCAGAGCCGCGCGTCCACCGCCGGGTACGTCGACGCCGCCCCCACCCTGCTGCGCGAGCTGCTCGACGCCGGACTGCTGGACCGGTCGGCCGGGCCGGTCCCGCAGCTGGTCGGCACCGGTGGCGAGGCGGTCGGCGGCGCGCTGTGGGACCGGCTCGCCGCCGAGCCGGGTACCACCGCGCTGAACTTCTACGGCCCGACCGAGACCACCGTCGACGCCACCGTCGCCCGCATCACCCCCGGCCCGCCGCACATCGGCGGCCCGGTCGCCGGGACGTCGGTGCAGGTGCTGGACCCGCTGCTGCGCCCGGCTGCGGACGGTGCGCCCGGCGAGCTGGTGATCGGCGGCGGCGGGCTGGCCCGCTGCTACCACGGCGATCCGGCGCGCACCGCGGAACGCTTCGTCGCCGGGCCCGGCGGCGCCCGTCGCTACCGGACCGGGGACCGGGTGCGGCTGGCGCAGCGTGCCGGGGCCGGCGGACCGGTGCTGGAGTTCCTCGGACGCACCGACGACCAGGCCCAGGTCCGTGGCATCCGGGTGGAACCGGCCGAGGTCGCCGCCGCGCTGGCCGCGCACCCGGCCGTCGCCCAGGCCGAGGCCGTCGTGACCAGCCCGCCGGTGGATCCCGCGCCCGGTCCGGCGCCCGGTCCGGCAGCCGATCCGGCCGGGCCCCGGCTGATCGGCTACGCCGTCGCCCGCCCCGGCACCACCCCGATCGGCGCCGAGCTGCGCGACCACCTGCGCCGGCTGCTGCCCGCGCACCTGGTCCCGGCCGCCGTCCTGGTACTCGACGAGCTGCCGGTCACCGGTACCGGCAAGGTCGACCGGTCCGCGCTGCCGCTCCCGGCGGCCGGCGCGGGCCGCGGCCCGCGCACCGCGACCGAGGAGACCCTGGCCGGCCTGGTCGCGGGCGTCCTCGGCGTCGACCGGGTGGGCACCGACGACGACTTCTTCGCGCTCGGCGGGCACTCGCTGCTCGCGGTGCGGCTGGCGTCGCGGGCCCGCGAGGCACTCGGCGTCGAGCTGGCCGTGCGGGACGTGTTCGACGCGCCGACGGTCGCCGGACTGGCCCGGCTGGCCGCCGGGCGCTCCGGGGCGCCGCGGCGTCCCGCGCTGCGCCGCCGTCCGCGGCCGGAGCGGCTGCCGCTGTCCCCGGCCCAGGAGCGGCTGTGGTTCCTGCACCGGATGCAGGGCGCCTCGGCGACCGACAACGTCCCGTTCGTCGCCCGGCTCACCGGCCCGGTCGACGCGGACGCGCTGCGCGCCGCGCTGGCCGATCTCACCGCGCGGCACGAGGTGCTGCGCACCGTCTACGCCGAGCACGACGGCGAGCCGTACCAGGTCGTGCTGCCCGCCGACCGGGGCCGGCCGGAGCTGGTGGAGCGCACCGTCGGCCGGTCCGGGGCGGACGGTGCGGCGGCCGGCGGCAGCGGGATCGAGGCCGCCGTGCAGGACGCCGTCGGGTACGCCTTCGACCTGGCCCGGGAGATCCCGGTCCGGGCGGCGCTGCTGCGCACCGGCGCGGACTCCTCGGTGCTGGTGCTGCTGGTGCACCACGTCGCCGCCGACGAGTGGTCCACCGAGCCGCTGCTGCGCGACCTGGGCGCCGCCTACGCCGCCCGGTGCGCGGGGCGGGCGCCCCGGTGGGCGCCGCTACCGGTGCAGTACGCGGACTACGCGCTCTGGCTGCGCGAGCAGCCGGCCGCTGACGATCTCGGGTACTGGCGGGCCGCGCTCGCCGGCCTCCCGGACGAGCTGGACCTGCCGCGGGACCGGCCGCGCGGGCGGACCGCCTCGCAGCGCGGCGACGAGGTGCGGTTCACGCTCGACCGGCGCACCGCGCGCCGGTTGCGTGCGGTCGCCACCGAGCACCGGGTCACGCTGTTCATGCTGGTGCACGCGGCCGTCGCGGTGCTGCTGACGCGGTCCGGCGCCGGCACCGACGTCGTCGTCGGCTCCCCGGTCGCCGGCCGTCCGGACAGCGGCCTGGACGAGCTCGTCGGCTGCTTCGTCAACACCCTGGTGCTGCGCACCGACACCGCGGGCGATCCCACGTTCGGCGAGCTGCTGGACCGGGTGCGCCGGGCCGACCTGGACGCGTTCGCGCACGCCGAGGTGCCGTTCGAGCAGCTGGTGTCGGAGCTGAACCCGCCGCGCTCGGCGGCCCGGCACCCGCTGTTCCAGGTGATGGTCACGGTCGCGGCGGCGGCCGGCGAGGACCTCGGGCTGCCCGGGACCCGCACCGAACCGCATCCGGTGCCCACCACGACGTCGAAGTACGACCTGTCCTTCACCGTCGGCGAGGCCGCACCCGGCGGCCCGCTGGACGGTCTGCTGGAGTACGCCACCGACCTGTTCGACGCCGGCACGGCGCAGGCGCTGGTGGAGCGGTTGCAGCGGGTGCTGGCCACGGTCGCGGCCGATCCGGGCACCCGGATCGGCGCCGTCGACGTGCTCGGTCCCGGCGAGCGCGAACGGGTGCTGCACACCTGGAACGACACCGCCGCACCGGTCGTGTCGGAGACCCTGCTGCAGCTGCTCGACGACGGCGCCGCCGTCGCCCCGGACGGGATCGCCTTGGTCGACGGCGACCGCCGGTTCACCCGCCGCGAGCTCGACGCGCACGTCGCCGCGCTCGCGCACCGGCTGGTCGCGGCCGGTGTCGGCCCGGAACGGGTGGTCGGCATCGGGATGCCCCGCTCCGCGGAGATGGTGGTCGGGCTGCTCGCGGTGCTGCGGGCCGGTGGCGCGTTCGTGCCGGTCGACCCGGGCTGGCCCGCCGCCCGCCGGGCCGCGGTGCTCGCCGACGCCCGCGCGGTCGCCACCCTGGTCACCGAGCCGTGGCCGGACGACTGCGGCGTCGCCCAGCTCGTGACCCGGATCGGCACCGGCCCGGACGCACCGTCGCCGGACCTCGCCCCGCCGGCATCCGATGTGGACCCGGCCGGGCTCGCCTACGTGATCTTCACGTCCGGTTCGACCGGCGCGCCGAAGGGCGCGATGATCCGGCACGAGGCGATCAGCGCCCGGCTGCGCTGGCAGGCAGGGCTGCTCGGGTTCGGCGGCCCGTCGGACGCGTCGCTGTTCAAGGCCCCGCTGGCCTTCGACATCTCGATCAACGAGATCCTGCTGCCGCTGGTCACCGGCGGCCGACTGGTGCTCGCCGCCGCGGGCGACGAGCGCGAGCCGCATCGGCTGCTGGGGCTGATCGCCCGCGAGCGGGTCACCTTCGTCTACCTGGTGTCGTCCATGTTGGACGCCCTGCTGGAGCTGGACCGGGCCGGCGGCGACGGCCTGCTCACCGGGCTGCGGCACGTGTGGTGCGGCGGCGAGGTGCTCACCCCGGACCTGTTCGACCGGTTCCGGGCTCACCTGCGCACCACGCTGTACCACGGCTACGGCCCGGCGGAGGCGACCATCGGCGTCTCGCACGTCGTCTACACCGACGGCGCCGACCGGATCGCCACCTCGATCGGGCGGCCGAACCCGAACACCCGGCTCTACGTCCTCGACGACCGGCTGCGGCCGGTCCCGCCCGGCGTGACCGGTGAGCTGTACGCGGCCGGGTTCCTGCTCGGCCGCGGCTACCTGCGGGCGCCCGGGGTGACCGCGGCCCGGTTCGTCGCCGACCCGTTCGGGCCGCCCGGGGAACGGCTCTACCGCACCGGCGACCTGGCACGCTGGGCACCCGACGGCAGCCTGGACTTCGTCGGCCGGGCCGACCACCAGGTCAAGATCCGCGGCATGCGGGTCGCCCCGGAGGAGGTCGAGGCGGAGCTGGCCGGGCATCCCGCGGTGCGTCGGGTCGCGGTGACCCTGCGCCGCACCCCGGCCGGCTCGACGGCACTGGTCGCGCACGTCGTGCGGCACGAGCCCGGCGGCGGACCGGCCGGTCCGGACCCGGTCGATGCGGCCGGGCTGCGGGCCTGGGCCGCGCAGCGGCTGCCCGAGCACCTGGTGCCGGCCGCCGTCGTCCTGCTGGAAGTCCTGCCGGTCACCGCGAACGGCAAGGTCGATCGGGCCGCGCTGCCCGAACCGGCCTGGGACGGCCGCACCGGCCGGGCGCCCCGCGGTGCCCGGGAGACGGCGCTGGCCGCGGTGTTCGCCGACGTGCTCGGCCTCGACGAGATCGGCGCGGACGACGACTTCTTCGCGCTCGGCGGGCACTCGCTGCTCGCCACCCGGCTGGTGTCCCGGATCCGGGCGACCCTGGACACCGAGCTGTCGGTGCGCGACGTGTTCACCGCACCGACCGTCGCCGGACTGGCCGCGCTGCTGGACGGCGCCGCGTCGGCCCGCCCGGCGCTGCGGCCGCGGGCCCGCCCGGCCGCGGTGCCGCTGTCGTTCGCCCAGGAACGGCTGTGGTTCCTGGACCGGCTGGAGGAGGGCGCGGCCGCGGCGTACACGATCCCGCTGACCGCGCGGATCCGCGGCGATCTCGACGCGGACGCGCTGGCCGCCGCGGTCGGCGACCTCACCGACCGGCACGAGATCCTGCGCACCGTGCTGCCGCTGGACGGGCCGCGGCCGGTGCAGCGGATCCTCCCGGCCGGCACGCCCGCCCCGTTCGCGGTGCTCGACGTCGCACCGGAGCGGGTCGACGCGGTCGCCGCCGAGCAGGCCGCGCACCGGTTCGACCTGGCGGCCGAGCAGCCGCTGCGGGTCCGGCTGGTCCGCGCCACCGGCGGTGGATCGGCGGTGCTGGTCACCCTGCTGCACCACGTCGCGGCCGATGAGTGGTCCACCGGGCCGCTGCTGCGCGACCTGGCCACGGCGTACGCGGCCCGGCTCGACGGCCGTGCCCCGGACCGGGCGCCGCTGCCGGTGCAGTACGCCGACTACGCGCTCTGGCAGCGCGAGCTGTTCGCCGGGCCGGAGGCGGAGCAGCAGGTCCGGTACTGGCGGGACCGGCTCGCCGGGCTGCCCGACGAACTGGAGCTGCCCCGGGACCGGCCGCGCCCGGCGGTGGCGTCCGGCCGCGGCGGCGAGGTGCGCTTCACCGTCGGCGCGGACACCGCGCGGCGGTTGGCGGAGCTCGCCGCCGGGTCCGGCGCGACCGGGTTCATGGTGGTGCACGCAGCCCTCACCGCACTGCTCACCCGGCTCGGGGCGGGCACTGACGTGGTCGTCGGGTCGCCGATCGCCGGGCGGACCGACGCCGCGCTCGACGAGCTCGTCGGCTTCTTCGTCAACACCCTGGTGCTGCGCACCGACACTGCGGGCGACCCGACGTTCCGGGAGCTGCTGGGCCGGGTGCGGGCCGGTGACCTGGACGCCTACGCGCACGCCGACATCGGCTTCGAGCGGCTGGTCGAGGAGCTGAACCCGGCCCGCTCGGCGGCCCGGCACCCGCTGTTCCAGACGATGCTCGTCCATCAGAACGCCCGCGACACCGGCGCCGGCGGCCTGCCCGGTGTCGAGCTCGAGGCGCACGACGTCGAGGTGACCGCGGTCAAGTTCGATCTCACCGTGACGGTGTCCGAGATGGGTCCCGGCGCCGGGCTGGCCGGATCGGTGGAGTACGCCGCCGACCTGTTCGACGAGGAGACGGCCGAGCGGATCGGCGACCGGCTGGCCCGGCTGCTCGACGCCGTCGCCGCCGATCCGGACACCAGGATCGGCGCGGTCGAGCTGCGCACCCCGGCCGAGATCGCGCTCGCCGACCGGGCGGGTACCGGCCCGGACGCCGATCCCGGCCCGCCGTTCCCGGTGCGGTTCGCCGCGACCGCGGCGGCCCGGCCGGACGCGCTCGCCGTGACCGGCCCGGACGGCGTCCTTGGCTACGGCGAGCTGCTGCGCGCGGTCGCCGGGTTCGCCGCCGCACTGCGCGCCAGGGGCATCGGGCCGGGCGAGCAGCTCGTCGCGCTCGCCCTGCCCCGCGATCTGCGGATGGTGGTCGCACTGCTCGGCGTGCTGCACGCCGGCGCCGGGTACGTCCCGCTCGATCCGGACCTCCCGGCCGCCCGGCTGGAGCTGGTGCTGGCCGACGCCGACCCGGTGCTCACCGTGACCGCCGGCGCCGCCGCGCAGCGGCTGCCCGCCGGCACCGGTCCGGTGCTGCACTGGGAGCGGGAGTGGCCGGCCGGGCTGCCCGACGCCGACCCGGACGACCCGGCGCCGGTGCACCCGCTGCAGGCCGCCTACGTGGTGCACACCTCCGGCTCCACCGGCCGGCCCAAGGGCGTGGTGATCGCGCACCGCTCGCTGGCGAGCTACCTCGACGCGGCCGTCCGGGATCTCGGCATCGGCCCGGACGACCGGGTGCTGGCACACACCACGCTGTCGTTCGACCCGTCGATCCTGGAGATCCTCGCCCCGCTCACCCGCGGCGCGTCGGTGCACCTGGCCGACCGCGACGACGTGCGCGACCCGCACCGGTTCGCCGCCCGGATCACTGCGATCGCACCGACCGTGCTGCAGGCGACGCCGACCGTGTGGCAGTCCCTGCTGGAGCACACCGGACTGACCCTGCCCGGCACGACGGCGCTGGTCGGCGGGGAGGCGCTGAGCGCCCCGCTGGCCGCCGAGCTGGTCGCCCGCACCGGCCGGCTGCACAACCTCTACGGCCCGACCGAGAGCACCGTCTGGTCGACCTCCGGCCCGGTCGACGCGCCGGTCACCGGCCCGCCGCCGGTCGGGGCGCCGCTCGCCGGGGTCCGGCTGCACCTGCTCGACGACCGGCTCCGGCCGGTCCCGCCGGGCGTCGCCGGGGAGCTCTACGTCGGCGGTGAGGGGGTGCGCCGCGGCTACCACGGACGGCCCGGGCTCACCGCCGAACGGTTCGTCGCCGGCGACCCGGAGGCCCCCGGCGGGCGGCTCTACCGCACCGGCGACCTGTTCCGGATGACCCGCGACGGCGAGCTGGAGTTTCTCGGCCGGGCCGACCACCAGGTCAAGATCCGCGGCGTGCGGATCGAGCTCGGCGAGCTCGAGTCGGTGCTCGGCGGGCACCCGGCGGTCGGCCGCGCCGTGGTGCTCGCCGTGCCCGGTGACACCGGCCCGCGGCTGGTCGGCTACCTCACCGCGGCCGATCCGGCCGCCCCGCCGGACCCCGGCGAGGTCCGCGCGCACGCGGCGGCCCGGCTGCCCGCGACCGTCGTCCCGTCGGTGCTGATGGTGCTCGACCGGTTCCCGCAGACCGCGACCCGCAAGATCGACCGGGGCGCGCTGCCGCTGCCCGACGAGCCGGCGGGCGGCCCCGGCCGGGCCCCGGCCGGGCCGGTCGAGCAGGCACTCGCCGAGGCGGTCGGCGAGGTGCTCGGCCGTGGCCCGGTCGGCGCCGACGACGACTTCTTCGCGCTCGGCGGGCACTCGATGCTGCTGGTCGCGCTCGCCGGGAAGATCGCCGAGCGGCTGGGCGTCCGGCCCGGCGTGGCGGACCTGTTCGCCGCACCCACCCCGGCCGCGATGGCCCGCCTGCTGGCCCGCGGCGCGTCCGGCGCCGGATCGGCGCTGGCCCCGCTGATCGAGCTGCGGCCCGGGACGTCCGGCCCGCCGCTGGTGTGCGTGCACCCGGCGGGCGGCTCGGCCTGGCCGTACCGGGCGCTGGAGCGCTACCTGCCCGCCGGGACCGGCCTGCTCGGCCTGCAGTCCCCGCTGCTCGCCGATCCCGCGGCGACCGGGCCCGACGACCTGGGGGCGCTCGCCGCCGGCTACCTGGCCACGCTGCGGGAGCGCCGGCCGCACGGCCCGTACCGGCTGCTGGGCTGGTCGTTCGGCGGGAACGTCGCACACCGGATGGCCGAGCTGCTGGAGGCGGCGGGGGAGCGGGTGGAGCTGCTGGTGCTGCTCGACGCCCGGGTGCGCTACCCCGGAGCGTCGTCCCGGCCCGAGGGCCCGGCGGCGCTCGCCGAGCTGCTCACCGACCTGGGCCGGCCGACCGCACCGGAGGAGGTGCCGACAGTGGCCCGGGCGGCGGTGCTGCTGCGCGAGGCCGGTGGCGACCCGGCCGGCCTGGGCGCCGACGGTGTGACGGCGATGCTGCGCAGCCACCTGCTCGCCGGCCGGCTGCTGGCCGGCGCCGACTACGGCGTCGTCGGTGCGCCGGCGCTGTGTGTGGACGCGACCGTGCCGGAGCCGGACCTGCCCGCACCGTCCGGTCCCGCCTCGGCGGACTGGGCCGGGCACCTGACCGGCGCGGTGCAGGTGCACCCGGTGGACTGCCGGCACGGCGGTGTGCTGTCCGGCGCCGCGCTGGACACCGTGGGCCGCCTGCTGGCCCAGCGGCTCGCGGCGGGCTGATCCCGGGCACGCGGAAGGGACCCCGCCCGGCGGGCGGGGTCCCTTCATGCGGTGCCGGGTGTTACAGCTGCGGCAGGATCTGCGCCAGCTGCTGCAGGACGCTCTCCGCCTGGCCGTAGGTCACGACGTTGTACGTGCCCGGGTAGACCTTCCCGGCCTGCGCGGCCGGCAGCCCGGAGAACAGCGGGTCCGCCTGCAGGGTCGCGGCGGCGCCCTCGGTGGTGACCGGCGGGCCCAGGTCGTCGAACAGGATCACCTGTGCCGACTGCAGCGCGTCGAGCTGCTCGAGGGTGCGGGTGAAGGTGTTCGGGTCGGCCCTGACCTCCTCGGCGACCGGGGCGAGCGTCGCGCCGAGATCGGTGAGGACGGTGTTCGGGCCGGTGTCCGAGCCGTAGACGTACCAGCTCGCGCCGTCGTAGGTGCCGGCAACGGCCCAGGCGCCGGACGCGCCGATCGCGTCGCCGAACTCGCCGCGCAGCCGCTCCACCTCGGTCTGGTAGGCCTGCTCGCGGCTCTGCACGTCGGCGGTCTTGCCGGCGATCTCGGCGACCGTGTTCACGGTCGCCTTCCAGTCGGTGCCGCCGTCGCTGAACAGCACCGTCGGCGCGATCTGCGCGAGCTGGTCGTAGGCGGCCTCGTTCTCGATCTCGTTGCCGATGATCACGTCCGGGTCCAGCCCGGCGAGCTGCTCGAAGTTCAGCTCCCCGGAGTCGTTGCCGACGGCCGTGATCGTGGAGTACTTCTCGCCGTCGGCGCCCGAGGACAGGTCGAGCGCGCCGACCAGCGGGGCCTCCAGGTCGAACAGGATCTCCGGCGAGATGTAGTCGACGGCGACGATGCGCTGCGGGGTCTCGGGGATCTCGACCGGGCCACGGGCGGACTGCACCGTCCGGGTGCCGTCACCGGCGGCGGGCTCGGCGGGCGCGTCGGTCTGGGCGCTGCCGCAGGCGGAGACGAGCAGGAGGGCCGCCGACGTCAGGACGGCGGCGGCGATCCCCCGGCCGGTCGCGCGCGACCGGCGGGGGGAGTCGGGGAGGGGAGTCATGGGACACCTCGGTCTGGGCGGCGCTGGCCGCTGGATGAAGTAAGCCTTACTTTAGGGTTGGCGAGGCTGAAGCCACAACGGACCCGAGCTTTCGACATTGTCCCGCCGCCGCCGACAACTTAGGTTAGGCACGCCTAAAAGAATGGAGACGGGTGTGCGCCGCACGATGCTGAACGGCAAGATCCACCGGGCCACGGTGACCCAGGCCGACCTGCACTACGTCGGGTCGATCACGATAGACGCGGACCTGATGGCCGCGGCCGACCTGCGCGAGGGTGAGCTCGTGCAGGTCGTGGACATCACCAACGGGGCCCGCCTGGAGACCTACGCGATCACCGGCGAGGCCGGCAGCGGGGTGATCGGCATCAACGGCGCGGCGGCGCACCTGGTGCACCCCGGCGACCTGGTCATCCTGATGAGTTACGTCGCGCTGGAGGCCGACGAGCTGGCGGCGCACCGGCCGTCGGTGGTGCATGTGGACGAGCGGAACCGGCAGGTCCATCTCGGATCGGACCCGGCGGCACCGGTGCCCGGCGCACCCGGCCAGCAGTCCGGCCGCTCGCTGGCGCAGGCCTGAGCCGCGGTGCCGACCGCTGAGCTGCCCGGCGCCGCGCTGCCCTACGAGATCACCGGCCCGCCGGACGGTGAACCGCTCGTCATGGTCATGGGCACCGGCGCCTCCGGCCGGGCCTGGCACCTGCACCAGGTCCCCGCGCTGGTCGCGGCCGGGTTCCGGACGATCACGTTCGACGCCCGCGGGGTCGCCGCCACGGCACCCTGCCCCGGCGGGATCACGATCGAGGAGATGGTCGGCGACGTCGCCGGCCTGATCGGGATCCTCGGCACCGGACCGGCGCACGTGGTCGGCACCTCGCTCGGCGCCCGGGTCACCCAGGAGCTGGCCCTGACCCGCCCGGAACTGGTCCGCTCCGCGGTCGCACTGGCCGCGCACGCCCGGCTCGACCCGGTGCAGCGCGCCCACACCGAGGGCGAGATCGCGCTGATCGACTCCGGCGTCGAGCTGCCCGCCCGGTACCGGGCCGCGATCGACGCGGTGCTGAACCTGGCACCGGCCACGCTGGCCGACACCCGGACCGCGAACGACTGGCTCGACGTCCTGGAGTTCGCGGCCGGGCGCTCCGGGCCGGGGCTGCGCGCCCAGCTCGCGGTGTCCGGGGCGCTGGGCGACCGCCGCGACGCCTACCGGGACATCCGGGTGCCGCTGCTGGTGGTCGGGTTCGCGCAGGACCGGGTGATCCCGCCCGCGCTCAGCCGGGAGGTCGCCGACGCCGTCCCGGGCGCGGACTACGCCGAGATCGCCGACGCGGGGCACTACGGCTACCTGGAACGGCCCGAGCAGGTGAACCGGCTGATCGTGGACTTCCTGCTGTCCAACCGGAGGAGAGTGCAGTGCGCGTCGTCGCGTTCGGATACATGACCTGGGGGCGCCGGACGATCGAGGCGGTGCTCGACGCCGGTCACGAGATCCCGCTGATCGTCACCCACCCGGACCGGGACAACCCGTACGAGAAGATCTTCAACGAGTCGGTGGCCGAGCTCGCCACGGAACGCGGGATCCCGCTGCTCGTCCGGCACCGCGCCGACGACGACGAGATCCGGGAGGCCGTCCGGGCCGCCGAACCGGACGTCGCCGTCGTCTCGAACTGGCGGACCCGGCTGGCCCCGGAGCTGTTCACGATCCCGCGGCTCGGCACGCTCAACGTGCACGACGCGCTGCTGCCCGCCTACGCCGGTTTCGCGCCGCTCAACTGGGCGCTGATCAACGACGAGGCCGAGGTCGGCGTCACCGCGCACCTGATGGACGCCGACTTCGACGCCGGCGACGTCGTGCTCAGCAGGTCCACCCCGATCACCGACGACGACACCGTCGTCGACCTGTTCGACCGCACCCTGGCGATGTTCGGCCCGATCACCGTCGAGGCACTGGAGCAGCTGCGGACCGGGACCGCGCGCCCGGTGCCGCAGGACCGGTCCGCGGCGTCGTACTTCCACCGGCGCACCGACCGCGAGAACCGGCTGGACTGGACCTGGCCGGCGCGCGACCTGTTCAACCTGGTGCGGGCCCAGGTCGATCCGTACCCGAACGCCTGGTTCGAGCACGAGGGCAGCCGGATCCGGGTGCTGCGGGCCCGGGTCACCGACACCGCCTACGGCGGGACCCCCGGCCGGCTCACCCTGCACGAGGGGGCCGGCGTGGTCGTCGTGACCGGCCCGGACGCCCGCCGCGGCCGCAATCCCGGACTCTGCCTGGAGCTGCTGCGCACCGCGGACGGCCGGGAGCTGACCGGCCGCGACCTGTTCCCGGTTGCCACCGGCTACCTGGACTGATCCCGCACCAGCAGCACCGCGTCCTTGTGCGGCAGCGCGATCTGCTCGACCGGCCGGAATCCGGCCCGCCGGAACGCCCGCTGCGCCGCGGCGTTGCGGGCGTCCGGCTCGGCCAGCACCCGCGCACCCGGGCCGGCGGCGGCGAGCAGCGCCCCGGCGACCGCGGCGAGCAGCGCGGCGCCGACCCCCCGGCCGTGCTCGCCGGGGGCGACCGCCAGGTGCACGCCGACGTCGCCCGGCGCGGCCGGGAACGAGCGCGCCAGCGGATGCCGCGCGGGGCGGTACAGCTCCAGGTAGCCGACCGGCCCGGCACCCGGGTCGCCGGTGCGCCCGGCGAGCAGTGCCACGGTCCCGCTCCCCGGGCCGTGCCCGGCCAGCTCGCGGGCCCACCGCTCGTCCGGCCACGGCTGGCCGAAGAACCGGGACACCGACGGCGTGCGCATCCATCCGGCGACCAGCCGGACGTCGTCGGGCCGGGGCAGCGCCGGGCGCAGCGTGAACTCCCCACAGCGGACCGGCACCGGCGGATCGGCGGGCGCTGCGCCGACGGCGGGTGCCAGCGGGTTCGGGATCCGGTGCCAGGGCATCGGGTGCAGCTCCGGGCGTCGCCACAGGTGCGGCTCGGTGAGCCAGCGGTCCAGCAGGTCGCGGACCGGGCCGCCGGGCTCGCGGTCCCGCGCGGCCGTGAGCCCGCGGACCAGCCCGGCCAGGCCGTCCGGCCCGGCCCCGGTGTGCCGCCCCGGCCCGGCTCCGGTGGCCCGTCCCGGCCCGTTCCCGGCGGCCGGGAGCAGCTCACGGACCAGCACCGCATCGGTGAGGACGGCGTCCGGCACCGCACCGGCCGCGCCGCGCAACCGGGCCACCGCCGCGTCGACCGCGCCGCGAGGTCCTCCGTCCAGCCCGGCCGCGGTCCCTGCCGAGGCACCGCGCGCCCCGGCGCCGCCGGACACCCGGGCGCTACCGGCGCTGCCGCACACCCCGGCGCTACCGGCGCTGCCGCACACCCCGGCGCTACCGGCGCTACCGCACACCCCGGCGCCAGCGGCCCCGTCGGACTCCCGGGCGCTGCCGGCCCCGCCGGACCCCCGGGCGTCGCGCCCGCCCGCCGTCGCACATCCGTCGGGTGCCGCGCCGCCCACCACCCCACCCGCCCAGCGGTCGGTCAGCTCGGCACGCAGCACCGCCGCCAGCTCGGCCGGATCGGGCGCGCGGTCCAGGTGCCCCATCGTGTCGCCGAGCGCGATCCGCACCGGCCGGCCGAGCCCGGCGGGCGACACCTCCGTCACCTCGCACAGCAGCGACAGCCCCACCGCGGGCAGCGGGACCAGCAGCGGCCCCGGCTCCGGCCGGGCGCCGGTGTCCAGCAGCAGCGCGCTGACCAGCCGGTGCCGCTCCCGGTCGACCGGATCGCTCATGTCCGGGCCGGTCCACCGGAGATCCTGCACGCCACCAGGTGAGGTTAGCCCACCCTATGTCCGGATCCGATCGTCGCGGCCGCAGGATTCGGATCCCGTCTGGCGGGTAGGGCATCTCCGACCGCCACGACGAACCGCCCGGCCGTGCCCCCGGCCCGGGCCCGGAGGTGCACCGATGACGAAGCGGACCGACGAGTTCACCGAGGATGATCTCGATCGCCGGCCCGCCGAGGACACGGCGGGCGGACCGACCGCGGTAGCCGTGTCCATGCGGCGCTCGCTGGAGCACATGGGCCCGGTCCGGACCGCCCGGACCCTGCTCGACCTGAACCAGGCCGACGGGTTCGACTGCATGAGCTGCGCCTGGCCCGATCCTGACCCGGGGGAGCGGGCGACCGCCGAGTTCTGCGAGAACGGCGCCAAGGCCGTCGCCGAGGAGGCCACCAAGGCCCGCGCGACCCCGGAGTTCTTCGCCGGGCACAGCGTCGCCGAGCTCGACGCGCACTCCGAGTGGTGGCTCGGCCGGCAGGGCCGGATCACCCACCCGATGGTCCGCCGTCCGGACGCCACCCACTACGAGCCGATCGAGTGGGACGAGGCGTTCCGGCTGATCGCGAGCGAGCTCGACGGCCTGGAGTCGCCGGACGACGCGACGTTCTACACCTCCGGCCGCGCCTCGAACGAGGCCGCGTTCGCCTACCAGCTCTTCGTCCGGGCGTTCGGCACGAACAACCTCCCCGACTGCTCGAACATGTGCCACGAGTCGACGTCGATCGCGTTGCAGGAGTCCATCGGCATCGGCAAGGCCAGCGTCACGCTGCCCGACCTCGTCGGCGCCGAGCTCATCGTGATCGCCGGCCAGAACCCGGGCACGAACCACCCGCGGATGCTCACCCAGCTCGAGCACGCGAAGCAGAACGGCGCGACGATCCTCACGATCAACCCGCTGCGCGAGGCGGGCCTGAACCGCTTCAAGAACCCGCAGACGCCGCGCGGGGTCGTCGGCAACGGCACCCAGCTCTCCGACATGCACCTGCCGATCCGGGTGAACGGCGACATCGCCCTGTTCCAGGCGATCGGCTCGCTGCTCGTCGAGTGGGACGCGCTGGACCACCCCTTCCTGGAGCGGTACACGCACGGCTTCGAGCAGTGGCGCGAGCACGTCGCCGACCTCGACTGGGACGTCGTCACCGACGCGACCGGGCTGACCCGCGCGCAGATCACCGACGCCGCCGCGCTGCTGCGGGACTCCCGCAAGACGGTCTTCTGCTGGGCGATGGGCCTGACCCAGCACCGCAACGGCGTCGCCACTATCAAGGAGCTCGTCAACCTGGCGCTGGCCCAGGGCAACATCGGCAAGCCGGGTGCGGGCCTGTTCCCGGTGCGCGGCCACTCCAACGTGCAGGGCGACCGCACGATGGGAATCTGGGAGCGCGTCCCGCAGAGCTTCCTGGACTCGTTGGAGCGCGAGTTCGGCTTCGACCCACCCCGCGAGCACGGCTTCGACACCGTCGACAGCATCCGCGCGATGCGCGACGGCAAGGTGCAGGTCTTCGTCGGCCTCGGCGGGAACTTCCTGCAGGCCGCGCCGGACACCGACGTCACCGCCGCCGCCCTGCGCAACACCCTGCTCAGCGTGCAGATCTCGACCAAGCTCAATCGCTCGCACCTGGTCGGCGGGCGCACCGCGCTGATCCTGCCCACCCTCGGGCGGACCGAGAAGGACGTCCAGGAGTCCGGGGCCCAGTTCGTCACCGTCGAGGACTCCACCTGCTCGGTGCACGGATCCCGCGGCCCGCTCAAGCCGGCGAGCCCGCACCTGCGGTCCGAGGTCGCGATCATCACCGGGATCGCCGAGGCCACCCTCGGCGACCGCTACGGCATCGACTGGGCCGGCATGCGCGCCGATTACCGGCGCATCCGCGACCACATCTCCCGGGTCGTCCCCGGCTGCGAGAGCTATGAGGTCAACGCCCGCCGCCCCGGCGGCTTCATCCTGCCGCACCCGCCGCGCGACTCCCGCACCTTCGACACCGCCTCGGGCCGCGGCGAGTTCGAGGTGTCGCCGATCGACGTCGTGCAGGCACCCGACGGGCACCTGCTGCTGCAGACGCTGCGCAGCCACGACCAGTTCAACACCACCATCTACGGCTACTCGGACCGCTACCGCGGCATCGAGGGCGGCCGGCACGTGGTGTTCGCCCACCGCGAGGACATCGCGAACCTCGGCTTCTCCGACGGCGACCGGGTCGATCTGGTCACCCGCTGGGAGGGCGACGAGCACGTCCGCTGCGCGCGGGGCTTCCGGCTGGTCGCCTACGACGTGCCGCGGGGCACCGCCGCCGCCTACTACCCGGAGACGAACCCGCTGGTCCCGCTGGACGCGACCGCGCGCAAGAGCAACCAACCGGCGTCGAAGTCGGTGGTGGTCCGGCCGACCGTCGCCGGTGAGGTCGACTGCGACCCGTCGGGCGCGCAGGGCGCCGTCGGCGGGGACTGGCTGCACAAGTCCGATCCCGAGCCGACGCACCTGTCCTGATCGGGCGGGTGCGCATCCCGTCGCCCCGGTACGCACCCGCCGCAGCAGGTGCGCACCGCGGACACGGGGTGCGCACCGCGGCGGCGGCCCTTCGGCACCGTCGCGTGGCCGGTGCGTCGCCCGCGCAGCGCCGCAAACGGGCACCAACGAGATCGGCCCCACCCTGCTTCAGCAGGTGAGGGGCCGATTGTCGCTGTGGGCACCGGGGTGCCCCCGGCAGGATTCGAACCTGCGCTCCCGCCTCCGGAGGGCGGTGCTCTATCCCCTGAGCTACGGGGGCCGTGCAACGTGCAGAACACTACCCCACCCCCCGGACGCCCGGCCGCGGGGGTGCCCGCCGGGCCGGGGCCCGGGGACCGCCTGCCCACCGGAGGCCACGCGCGGTCACCTCCTAGAATCGTGCCGGTGAATCCCGACGTGCTCGCCGACCTGGTCCGTGACGTCGCGCGGGACGTGCTGACCCGACGTGGCCTGGACGTCTCGGCGCTGCCCGCCGACGGGGGTGTCGAGCGGCCCCGCAATCCCGAGCACGGCGACTACGCCACCAACATCGCGCTGCGCACCGCGAAGAAGGCCGGCGTGAACCCGCGCGAGCTCGCCGGCTGGCTGGCCGAGGAGCTGACCACCCGGGACGGCATCGCGAGCGCCGAGATCGCCGGGCCCGGGTTCATCAACCTGCGGCTCGCCGCCGACGCGCAGGGCGCGATCGTCGGTGAGGTGCTCGCCGCGGGCCCGGCGTACGGCACCGGCGACGAGCTCGCCGGCCGCAACGTGAACCTGGAGTTCGTGTCCGCCAACCCGACCGGTCCGCTGCACCTGGGCGGCGCCCGGTGGGCGGCGGTCGGCGACGCACTCGGCCGGGTGCTGTCCGCGCGCGGCGCAAAGGTCACCCGGGAGTACTACTTCAACGACGCCGGGGCGCAGATCGACCGGTTCGTCGCCTCCCTGGTCGCCGCGGCGCAGGGCGAGCCGGCCCCGGAGAACGGCTACGGCGGCGCCTACGTCGGGGAGATCGCGCAGCGGGTCCTCGCCGCCGAGCCGGGCGTGCTGGAGCTGGAGCCGCAGCGCCGGGACGAGACGTTCCGCCGGGTCGGCGTGGGGTTCATGTTCACCGAGATCAAGGAACGGCTGGCCGACTTCGGCACCGAGTTCGACGTCTGGTTCCACGAGCAGTCGCTGCACGAGTCCGGGGCCGTCGAGGCCGCGGTGGCCGCGCTCAAGGAGAACGGCTCGCTCTACGAGGCCGACGGCGCCTGGTGGCTGCGTTCCACCGACCAGGGCGACGACAAGGACCGGGTGGTGATCAAGTCCGACGGCCGCCCCGCCTACATCGCGGGCGACATCGCCTACCTGCGGGACAAACGGGCCCGCGGCTTCGACCTGTGCATCTACATGCTCGGCGCGGACCACCACGGCTACGTGGCCCGGCTCAAGGCGGCCGCGGCCGCCTTCGGCGACGACCCGGCCGTGGTCGAGGTGCTGATCGGGCAGCTGGTGAACCTGGTCAGGGACGGCAAGCCGGTCCGGATGAGCAAGCGCGCCGGCACCGTCGTCACGATGGACGACCTGGTCGACGCGGTCGGTGTCGACGCGGCCCGGTACTCGCTGATCCGTTCGTCGGTGGACTCGGCGCTGGACATCGATCTCGACCTGCTGGCCAGCCGCACCAACGAGAACCCGGTCTTCTACGTGCAGTACGCGCACGCCCGGCTGGCGTCGCTGGCCCGCGGCGCCGCCGATCTCGGCATCGACCAGGGCGACGGCTTCGGCCTGCTCGAGCACCCCCGCGAGGGCGACCTGATCCGCACCCTCGGCGAGTTCGGTGAGGTCGTCCGTTCCGCCGCGGAGCTGCGCGAGCCGCACCGGGTCGCCCGCTACCTCGAGCAGCTGGCCGGGGCGTACCACAAGTTCTACGACTCCTGCCGCGTCCTGCCCCAGGGCGACGAGGACGTCACCGACCTGCACCGGGCCCGGCTGGCGCTGTGCGCCGCCACCCGCCAGGTGCTCGCCGCCGGCCTCGGCCTGCTCGGCGTGAGCGCGCCGGAACGGATGTAGTGCGATGAGAGCCCACCCCGCAGGCCCGATGCACGCCGGCCTCACCCCCGCGCCCGAGTCCGCCGGGCCGCGTCCCGGGTCGGCCGCGGAGCTGGACCACCTGGCCCCCGCCGTCTGGCCGCGCAACGCCGAGCGTGGCGCGGACGGCGCGCTGACCGTCGCCGGTGCCGACGTCCGCGATCTCGCCCGGGAGCACGGCACCCCGCTGTTCGTGCTCGACGAGGACGACTTCCGGTCCCGCTGCGCCGAGTTCGCCGCCGCGTTCGGGGCCGGGTCGGTGCACTACGCCGCCAAGGCGTTTCTGTGCACCGAGGTCGCCCGCTGGGTCGCGCAGGAGGGCCTGTCGCTGGACGTCTGCTCCGGCGGCGAGCTCGCCGTGGCCCTGCGCGCGGAGTTCCCGCCGGAGCGGATCGCGTTGCACGGCAACAACAAGTCCACCGACGAGCTGATCGCGGCCGTCGACGCCGGGGTCGGCGGGATCGTGCTGGACAGCTTCGACGAGATCGCCCGGCTGGCCGCCGTCGCCGCCGAGCGGGGCCGCACCGCCCGGGTGCTGATCCGGCTCACCGTCGGCGTCGAGGCGCACACCCACGAGTACATCGCGACCGCGCACGAGGACCAGAAGTTCGGCTTCTCCATCGCCGGTGGCGCCGGTTCCGACGGGAAGGACTCCGCCGCGCTGGAGGCTGCCCGCCGGGTGATCGGCTCCCGGCACCTGGAGCTGGTCGGGCTGCACTCGCACATCGGCAGTCAGATCTTCGAGACCGAGGGCTTCGAGGCGGCCGCCCGCCGGGTCGTGAAGGTTCTCGCCGACCTGCACACCGAGCACGGCGCGGACAACCTCGCCGCGCTGCGCACGCTGGACCTGGGCGGCGGCATCGGCATCGCCTACCGCCCGGCCGACACGCCGCTGTCGATGCCCGCGCTGGCCGAGGAGCTGCGCTCGATCGTCAAGCGGGAGTGCGCCGCCGCCGGGCTGGACGTCCCGGGCATCGCCGTCGAGCCCGGCCGGGCGATCGCCGGGCCCGGCACCGTCACCCTCTACGAGGTCGGGACGATCAAGGACGTGCCGCTCGGCGGCTACACCCGCCGCTACGTCAGCGTCGACGGCGGGATGAGCGACAACATCCGCACCGCGCTCTACGACGCCGAGTACGACGTCCGGCTGGTGTCCCGCTCGTCGGAGCGCGACAGCATCCCCGACGGCGACGAGCCGGTGCTGTCGCGGGTGGTCGGCAAGCACTGCGAATCCGGCGACATCGTCGTCCGCGACTGCTGGCTGCCCGCCGATCTCGCGCCGGGCGACCTGCTGGCCGTCGCCGCGACCGGCGCGTACTGCTACACCATGGCGTCCGGGTACAACCGGCTGCCGCGGCCCGCCGTCGTCGCGGTGCGCGAGGGCGCCGACCGGACACTGCTGCGCCGCGAGACACTGGAGGACCAGTTCCGGTTCGAGGTGTGAGCACCCGGGCGTGAGAACGGCCACCCGGCGTGTCCGGGACCGGCCTGACCAGGAATGATCGGCGCCCGCTGGAGCGGGTGCGGTACGCGAGGAGGGTTTGTGGCGAGGGGTGAGAGCGGGGCCGTCCGGGTCGCGTTGCTGGGCTGCGGCACCGTCGGCACCGAGGTGGTCCGGCTGATCACCGACCAGGCCGCTGACCTGACCGCGCGGGTCGGGACCCCGGTCGAGCTGGTCGGCGTCGCCGTCCGCAGGCCGCACCGGCACCCGTGGCTGGCCGAGAACTTCGGTCACCTGGTCACGACCGACGCGGGCGCCCTCGTCGCGCGCGACGACGTCGACGTCGTCGTCGAGGTGATCGGCGGCATCGAGCCGGTCCGCGGCTGGCTGCTGGAGGCGCTGAAGGCGGGCAAGTCGGTGGTCACCGCGAACAAGGCGCTGCTCGCCGAGGACGGCCCGACGCTGGCCGAGGCGGCCGACGCGTCCGGCGCCGATCTCTACTTCGAGGCCGCCGTCGCCGGGGCGATCCCGCTGCTGCGCCCGCTGCGCGAATCGCTGGCCGGGGACCGGATCACCCGGGTCGCCGGGATCGTCAACGGCACCTCGAACTTCATCCTGTCCGCGATGGCCTCCGGCGGCACCTCCTACGGCGACGCGCTGGAGGAGGCCACCCGGCTCGGCTACGCCGAGGCCGACCCGAGCGCCGACGTCGACGGCTACGACGCCGCGTCCAAGGCCGCGATCCTGGCGACGCTCGCCTTCCACACCCGGATCACCGCCTCCGACGTGCACCGCGAGGGGATGCGCGGGGTCAGCTCCGCCGACGTCGCCGCGGCGCGCCGGCTCGGCTGCACGATCAAGCTGCTGGCCATCTGCGAGCGGGTCGTCGACGAGGCCGGGACGGAGTCCGTCTCCGCCCGCGTCTACCCGGCGATGGTGCCCGACTCGCACCCGCTGGCCCGGGTCGACGGTGCGTTCAACGCGGTGTTCGTCGAGGCCGAGGCGGCCGGCCAGCTGATGTTCTACGGCCAGGGCGCCGGCGGCGCGCCGACCGCGTCGGCGGTGCTCGGCGACCTGGTCGCGGTGGCCCGCAACCGGGTCGGCGGCGGCCGCGGCCCGCGCGAGTCCGCGTACGCCAGCCTGCCGGTGCGGGCGATCGGCGAGGTCCCGACCCGCTACCACGTCGATCTCGAGGTCGCCGACCGCGAGGGCGTGCTGGCCGCGATCGCCGGAGAGTTCGCCCGCCAGGGCGTCTCGATCGCCGCGGTGCGCCAGACCGGCGGGATCAACGGCTCGATCGACAGCACCGCGCGCGCCGACGACGCCGGGCCCGGGCCGGCCCGGCTGACCGTCGTCACGCACTCGGCGCGCGAGGCGGCACTGTCCGCGACGGTCGCCGCGCTCGCCGATCTCGACCACGTGATCGGCGTGGTCGGGGTGCTCCGGGTGGAGGGCCTGGGCCGCGCGGTCAGCGCGCTGGGCATGGGCGAGTGACGGTGCGGACCCAGAACACGGTGCGATCCGGCTGTTGCCGGCCGAACAGGGGAGGCGACCGGCGATGACCGGCAGCGTGCACAACGTCCGGGGCCCGGCCGCCGGCGGCCCGACCCCGGCGGTCCAGGCGACCGGCGCGGTGGCGCCCCCGCCGCCCGGGCACTGGCCCGGCGTCGTCGAGGCGTACCGGGACCGGATGCCGGTGCAGCCGGACTGGACCGTCGTCACCCTCGGCGAGGGCGGGACGCCGCTGCTGCCCGCCCCGCGGCTGTCCGAGCGGACCGGCTGCCAGGTGTTCCTCAAGGTCGACGGCGCCAACCCGACCGGCTCGTTCAAGGACCGCGGGATGACGATGGCGGTCACCGCAGCGCTCGCCGACGGCAAACAGAGCGTGCTCTGCGCCTCCACCGGCAACACCTCGGCGTCGGCTGCCGCGTACGCGACCCGGGCCGGGATGACCTGCGCGGTGCTGGTCCCGCGCGGCAAGATCGCGCTCGGCAAGCTGGCCCAGGCGGTCGCGCACGGCGCCCGGATCCTGCAGATCGACGGCAACTTCGACGACTGCCTGGAGCTGGCCCGCAAGACGACGGCCGATTACCCGGCGATCGCGCTGGTCAACTCGGTGAACCCGACCCGGATCGCCGGCCAGGCGTCCGCCGCCTACGAGATCTGCGACCAGCTCGGGCAGGCCCCGGACATCCACTGCCTGCCGGTCGGCAACGCTGGCAACATCACCGCGTACTGGAAGGGCTACCGCGGCTACCACTCCGACGGGCTGATCTCGGAGCTGCCGCGGATGTTCGGCTACCAGGCGGCCGGCGCCGCGCCGCTGGTGCACGGCGCCCCGGTGAAGGAGCCGGAGACGGTGGCGACCGCGATCCGGATCGGCGCGCCGGCGTCCTGGCGCGGCGCGACCACCGCCCGCGACGAGTCGAACGGCCGGTTCGCCGCCGTCACCGACGACGAGATCCTGGCCGCCTACCGGCTGCTGTCCGCCGAGGAGGCGGTGTTCGTCGAGCCGGCATCCGCGGCGAGCGTCGCCGGCCTGCTGCAGTCCAGCGCGGACGGCACGCTGCCGAAGGGGTCGCTGGTGGTCTGCACGGTGACCGGGCACGGCCTGAAGGACCCGGACTCGGCGCTGCTCACCGCGCCCGATCCGGAGATCGTGCCGATCGACCCGGGGGCGGTCGCCGCAGCCCTTGAGCTGGCCTGATGGGTCGCCCGACACGGGTCAGGGTCCGGGTGCCGGGATCGACCGCGAACCTCGGGCCCGGCTTCGACTCGCTCGGGATGGCGCTCGGGCTCTACGACGAGATCGAGGTCGAGACGTTCGACACGCCCGGCCTGTTCGTCGACGTCGCGGGGGAGGGCTCCCGGCACGTCCCGCGGGACGAGCGGCATCTGGTCCTGCGCGCGATGCGCCAGGCGTTCGACCTGTTCGGCGGGTCCGACCCGGCAGCGGCCCCGGCCGGCCTGCGGCTGCGCTGCACGAACGCGATCCCGCACTCGCGCGGGCTGGGCAGCTCGGCGGCCGCCGCGGTCGCCGGCGTCACCGCCGCGGCCGTGCTCTGCGGGCGGGACGCGGCGCTGGAGCGCGACGCGCTGCTGCAGCTCTCGGCCGGGATGGAGGGCCACGCGGACAACGCGGCGGCCAGCCTGATGGGTGGTTTCGTCGTCGCCTGGGAGTCCTCCGGCGCGGCCCGCCGGTTCCACGCCGAGAAGCTGGACGTGCACCCGGACGTGCACCCGGTCGCGTTCGTCGCGGGCACCGAGTCGTCCACGAAGACCACCCGCGGCCTGCTGCCGGAGACCGTCCCGCTGGCCGACGCGGCGTTCACCGGCAGCCGGTGCGCGCTCGCGGTGCTGGCGATGACCCGGCGCCCCGATCTGCTGCTGGACGCGACCGAGGACCGGCTGCACCAGCCCTATCGGCGGGCCGCGTACCCGGCGTCGTTGCAGCTGGTCGAGGACCTGCGCCGGCACGGCGTGCCGGCGGCGATCTCCGGGGCCGGGCCGACGGTGCTGGCGCTGACCTCGGACGGATCGGTGCCCGACGCCGTCGCCACCGGCGGTTTCGCGGTGCTGCCGCTGCCGGTCGACACCGTCGGGGTCCGGGTCGACGTCTCCTGAGCAGCGGGAATGCGCCGGCCGCCCGGCTCGTTGAGACAGGTGGCGTGACGTACACGACCGCGATCGGCGGACTCGCCGGGTGGGGGTTGTTGCCGCCCGCGAGCGATACGTCTAGTCTCGGCGCTGTACGGCGATCCACGCGACATCCGCGTAGTCTGCAGCCGGGCCCGCTCGCCCGATCTCCTTTCTGACTGGACTCGGAATCCCGAACGGGCGGCCTGACACCCGCGACGTCGTCGTGGTGCTCCATTTTGTGAATGCTGCCGGTGCGGCTCACCCGCGCCGGTCAAGCGCGTGACATCCCCTGACCTGGACAGGACAACCGGGTCGGTCAGGAAGGAACTCTGTGAGCGAGACCGATCTCGCCGGAACCGGGACCGCATCGAACGAGGCGGCGCCCCGCCGTCGCGGCGGCCTGTCCGGCATGGTGCTGGCGGAACTGCGTCAGCTGGCCACCGAGCTGAACGTCCCGGACATCTCCGGCATGCGTAAGGGCGACCTGATCGCGGCCATCAAGGAGCGTCAGGGCGGTGCCGCGACCCCGGCCCGGAAGTCGAAGGCCAAGCCTGCGGCGACCGGGTCCGACGGTGCCGACGCCCCCCAGCTCCCCCTGGGCGACACCGCGGCGGCCCCCGAGCCGGCCGCTAAGGCCGCCGCCGAGGCCGACGCCGCGCCTGCGGCCGAGCCCGCTGCGGGGCCCGCCTCGAACGGTGCCGCCGAGCAGGCCGAGGCACCCGCGCCGCGTACCCGCCGCCGTCGCGCGGCGACCCGGCCGGCCGGTGCCCCGGAGTCGGCCGCCGAGCCGGCCGCCGCGGAGCAGGCCGGCACCCCGGCCGCGGCCGCGGAGTCGCCCGCCGCGGCGGCGGTCGCGGAGCTGACCCCGGCCGCCCCGGCCGAGGCCCCCGCGAAGCCGGAGCCGTCCGGGGAGGACCGCAAGGCCGACCGCAACGACGACGGGCAGGAGGGCGGCGGCCGCCGGTCCCGCACCCGTCGTCGCGGTGGCCAGGGCGACGACGCACCCGCCCAACGCGACGCAGGTCAGAAGGACGCCCAGCCGGACTCCGGCGACGACTCCCGCGACGGCGGCCGGGGTGGCCGCAACCGGGACAACGACGGCGGCGGCCGCGGCGGGCGCAACAACCGCAACGCCGACAACCGCGGTGACGGCCGGAACGAGGACGGGGGCCGCGGCGGCCGGAACAACCCGGGCCGCAACGGCGGCGGCAACTCCCAGAACCTGGGCAACGCCGCCAACGCCGGGAATGCGGCGAACGCCGGCGGCTACGACGACGACGATGACGACGGTGACGGCCGCGGCCGCCGCGGCCGCCGGTTCCGGGACCGCAGGCGCGGCCGGGACCGCGAGCGGGGGGGCGGTGGCGGCAACGTCGACACCGAGATCCGCGACGACGACGTGCTGCTGCCGGTCGCCGGGATCGTCGACATCCTCGACAATTACGCGTTCGTCCGGACTACCGGCTACCTGTCCGGCCCGACCGACGTGTACGTGTCGATGTCGATGGTGCGCAAGAACGGCCTGCGCCGCGGCGACGCGATCACCGGCGCCGTCCGCCAGCCCCGCGAGGGCGAGCAGCAGCGGCAGAAGTTCAACCCGCTGGTGCGGGTGGACACGATCAACGGCCGGGATCCGGAGTCCGCCCGCAACCGGCCCGAGTTCACCAAGCTGACCCCGCTCTACCCGAACGAGCGGCTCCGCCTGGAGACCGACCCGACCCAGCTGACCACCCGGGTCATCGACCTGGTCATGCCGGTCGGCAAGGGGCAGCGCGCGCTGATCGTCTCCCCGCCGAAGGCCGGCAAGACCACGGTCATGCAGGCCATCGCGAACGCGATCACCACGAACAACCCCGAGTGCCACCTCATGGTCGTCCTGGTCGACGAGCGGCCGGAGGAGGTCACCGACATGCAGCGGTCGGTGAAGGGCGAGGTCATCGCCTCCACCTTCGACCGCCCGCCGTCGGACCACACCACGGTCGCGGAGCTCTCGATCGAGCGCGCCAAGCGCCTCGTCGAGATGGGCCACGACGTGGTCGTCCTGCTGGACAACATCACCCGCCTCGGCCGTGCCTACAACCTGGCCGCGCCGGCGTCCGGCCGGATCCTCTCCGGCGGTGTCGACTCGACCGCGCTGTACCCGCCGAAGCGGTTCCTCGGCGCGGCCCGCAACATCGAGGACGGCGGCTCGCTGACGATCTTCGCCACGGCGCTGGTGGAGACCGGGTCCACGATGGACACGGTGATCTTCGAGGAGTTCAAGGGCACCGGCAACGCCGAGCTCAAGCTCGACCGCAAGATCGCCGACAAGCGCGTCTTCCCGGCGATCGACGTGGGCGACAGCAGCACCCGCAAGGAAGAGCTGCTGATGTCGCCGGACGAGCACGCCGTCATGGTGAAGCTCCGCCGCGTCCTCGCCGCGCTGGACGACCAGCAGGCGATCGACCTGGTGCTCGACCGGCTGAAGAAGACCAAGACCAACATCGAGTTCCTGATGCAGGTCGCCAAGAACACCCCCGGCAAGGACGACGACTGACGCCCTCGGGCCCCGGTGGGAATTCCGCCGGGGCCCGGGTGGTTGAATGGCACGTCAGCTTCCCGGCTCCGGTTCACCCTGCGGAAGCAGGGACCCGGCGGCCACCGAGAGGAGATCCCATGCGCGAGGGCGTTCACCCTCAGTACGTCGACACCCAGGTCACCTGTGGTTGCGGCAACCAGTTCACCACCCGCAGCACGAAGCCGAACGGTGCGATCACCGTCGAGGTCTGCTCGGCCTGCCACCCGTTCTACACGGGCAAGCAGAAGATCCTGGACTCCGGCGGCCGCGTGGCCCGCTTCGAGGCCCGTTACGGGAAGCGTCAGCGCGCCAACCAGTAGCCACCGTCACGGCGCCCGTCCCTTCGCCCCGCGCGAGGAGGCGGGCGCCGTTTCGCGTTCCCAGCCCGCTCCCGCGACGGAGGACCTGATGACCAGCCAGTCGGTCGACGCGCTGCTCGACGAGCACGCCGAGCTGGAGCAGCGCCTCGCCGACCCCGGCGTGCTCGCCGACCAGGCCCAGGCGCGCAAGCTCGGCCGCCGCTACGCCCAGCTCGGCCCGATCGTGACCACCGCGAACGAGCTGGCGCGGATCCGGGCCGACCGGGACGCCGCCCGCGAGCTCGCCGCCGAGGACCGGACGTTCGCCGCCGAGGCGGACACCCTCGACACCCGCGTCGTCGAGCTGGAGACGGCGCTGACCGAGCTGCTCGTGCCGCGCGACCCGCACGACTCCGACGACGTCCTGATGGAGGTCAAGTCCGGCGAGGGCGGCGAGGAGTCCGCGCTGTTCGCCGGGGATCTGGTCCGGATGTACACCCGGTACGCCGAATCCCGCGGCTGGAAGGTCGAGCTGCTCGGCGCCACGCCGTCGGACCTGGGCGGGTTCAAGGACGTGACGCTGTCGGTGCGCGGCCGGGACCCTGCCGACGGGGTCTGGGCGTCGCTGAAGTTCGAGGGCGGCGTGCACCGCGTGCAGCGGGTCCCGGTCACCGAGTCGCAGGGCCGCATCCACACCTCCGCGGCCGGTGTCCTGGTGTTCCCCGACACCGACGAGACGCCGGACGTCGAGATCGACGAGAAGGACATCCGGGTCGACGTGTACCGCGCCTCCGGGCACGGCGGGCAGAGCGTCAACACCACCGACTCCGCCGTCCGGATCACCCACCTGCCCACCGGCATCGTCGTGACCTGCCAGAACGAGCGTTCCCAGCTGCAGAACAAGGCGCGCGCGATGGACGTGCTGCGGGTCCGGCTGCAGGCGAAGGCGGAGGCGGAGGCGGCGGCCGCCGCCTCCGAGTCGAGGCGCTCGCAGGTCCGTACCGTCGACCGGTCGGAGCGGATCCGCACCTACAACTTCCCGGAGAACCGGATCTCCGACCACCGGGTCGGGTTCAAGGCGCACAACCTGTCCTCGGTCCTCGACGGGAACCTGGCCGACGTCGTCGCCGCCCTGGTGGCCGCGGAGCGCGCCGAGGCGATGGCCGGCGCCGCCGCCGGCGCCGGCCAGGGGGGAGACGGCGCGGCGTGATCGGTCCGGTCGTCCCCCGCCCGTGTGATCCCGCCGTCGCGTCGCGCCCCGGGCACGGCCACGACCCGGAGAATGGCACCGTGACCAGGGGACTCCGGTGAGCAGGCAGCCGCTGCGGGTGGCGATCGCGGAGGCCGAGCGGACACTGGCCGCCGCCGGGATCGCGTCCCCGCGGGTCGACGCCGAGCTGCTCGCCGCGCACGTCCTCGGCGCGCAGCGCTCGACGCTGCCGATGATCCCGCTGGTGGACCCGGACGTGGTGGCGGACCTGCAGGCCCTCGCGACCCGCCGCGCCACCCGGGAACCGTTGCAGCACATCCTCGGCACCGCCGTGCTCGGACCGGTCGAGGTGGCCGTCGGGCCGGGGGTGTTCACCCCGCGCCCGGAGACCGAGCTGCTCCTGGAGTGGGGCCTCGGGGCGCTGCGGGACGTGCGGCGCCCGGTGGTGCTCGACCTGTGCACCGGCTCCGGCGCGCTCGCGCTGGCCTTCGCGGTGTCCCGCCCGGACGCCGAGGTGCACGCGCTGGAGGCCGATCCGGCCGCGCTGTCCTGGACCCGGCGCAACCTCGACGCGCACGTCCGCGCCGGTGGGCGCCCGGTGACCCTGCACGTCGCCGACGTCCGCTGGCCGGACCTGCTGATCGAGCTCGAGGCCGGGGTGGACCTGGTCGTCTGCAACCCGCCCTACGTCCCCGACGGCACGCCGGTGCCGCCGGAGGTCGAGCGCTGGGACCCGCCCGGGGCGGTGTTCGGCGGGCCGGACGGCACCGAGATCATCCAGGCCGTGGTGCGCGGGGCCACCGGCTGGCTGCGGCACGGCGGGGCGCTGGCGATCGAGCACGACGACACCCACGCGGAGTCGGTGCCCGCGCTGCTGCGCCGGCGGCGGACCCTCGCCGACGTCACCGAGCACCACGACCTGAACGACCGGCCACGCTTCGTGACCGCCCGGCGCGTCCCGAGCCACTGAGCCGCCCGCCGCGCCCGCTCTGCCCCGCCCCGCTCTGCCGCCCCGCGCCCGCTCCGTTGCCCGGCCCCTCCGCGTCCGCGCTTGCCCTGCCCCGCCGCGCCCAGCCGGCCCCGCTGCGCCGGGCTCTGCCGCGCCGCGCCGCCTCACTCCGCCCCGCGGGTGAGGGCCCCGCTCCGAGTCGGAGCCTGTCACTCGTCGAGATGCGTATCAGCGCGATTTGTGGATCTTTCCGGCGCGCTGAGCTGCATCTCGGCGAGCAAGCGGGGCAGCCCGCCCCGCCTCGCCCCGCCCGGCCTGTTCTGCGGCGCTGCTCCGGTGCGCTCCCCGCATCGCCGCGCCGCGTCCTACGCCGCTCCGCGCCTTGCCCTTCGGCGCGGTGCCTCCTACCGCGCTGCGCTCTGCCCACCTGCGCCGCGTCCCCTGCCGCGCCGCTTCCCCACCGCGCCGCGCTCTCTCCTGCCCGCGCCCCGCCCGCCCGGCGGCGCCGCGCTTCGCCGCCCGCACTGCGCTCCGCCAGTCGCGCCGCGCCCCGCCCGACCGCGCCGCGCCGCGTACCGCCCGCCCGCCCGCACTCCGCAAGTCCCGCCCAGCCCAGCCCCACACCCGCCGAGATGCAGACCACAGGGAGTTGTCGATCTCCCCAGCCCCCTGAGCTGCATCTCGATGCACCGGGAGCGAGCCCGGCCCCGCCCCGCAACGGGGGCGGTCGTATTGTCGCGAACCGTGAGCGCACCCCAGACCCAGCCGCTGTTCGACTGCAGCGACCCGAGTGAGCGCCGCCGTGGATTGGCCGCTGCCGCCCGGGCCGTCCGTGCCGGGGAGCTGGTCGTGATGCCGACCGACACGGTGTACGGCATCGGGTGTGACGCGTTCAACGGCACCGGTGTGCGGAGCCTGCTCGCCGCGAAGCGGCGCGGCCCGGACATGCCGGTCGGCGTGCTCGTCGGGTCCTGGACGACGATCGACGGCCTGGTCACCAGTGTTCCGCAGGCCGCGCGTGCGCTGATCGAGGCGTTCTGGCCGGGCGAGGTGTCACTGGTGCTGGAGCACGCGCCGTCGTTGGCCTGGGACCTCGGCAGCACCCGCGGCACGGTGATGCTGCGGATGCCACTGCACCCGGTCGCGCTCGAGCTGCTGCGCGAGGTCGGCCCGATGGCGGTGTCGAGCGCGAACACCTCGGGCAACCCGCCGGCGTCGAACGTGACGGAGGCGATCACTCAGCTCGCCGGGAACGTCCAGGTGTACCTGGACGGCGGTCCGTCCGGCGATCCGGTCGCCTCGACGATCGTCGACCTGACCGGCGCCCGCCCGCGGATGCTGCGCGAGGGCGGGGTCTCGGCCGAACAGGTCGAGGAGGTCGTCGGCCAGGAGATCGACCGGATCCGAGCAGCGGAGGTGTGATCGCCCCGTCAGGGGCGCAGCCAGGGACGACGGGTACCGGTAGCGTGCCCGGGGTGAGTGAGCAGACCTTCTGGGGCCCGGACTTCACCGCACTGCAACAGCAGGATCCCGAGATCGCCGGGGTCGTGCTGGACGAGCTGGACCGCCTACGCGGCGGACTCCAGCTCATCGCGAGCGAGAACCTGACCAGCCCTGCGGTGCTGGCCGCACTCGGGTCGACGTTGTCCAACAAGTACGCCGAGGGTTACCCCGGCCGCCGGTACTACGGCGGCTGCGGTGTGGTGGACCAGGCGGAGAACATCGGCAACGCGCGCGCCAAGGAGCTGTTCGGCGCCGAGCACGCCAACCTGCAGCCGCACTCCGGCGCGAGCGCGAACCTCGCCGCCTACGCCGCGTTCGCCAAGCCCGGTGACACCGTGCTGGCGATGGACCTCAAGCAGGGCGGCCACCTGACGCACGGCAGCAAGGTCAACTTCTCCGGCCTCTGGTTCAACGCGGTGTCCTACCTGGTCCGTGAGGACACCGAGATCATCGACTACGACCAGGTCCGCGACCTGGCGAAGCAGCACCAGCCGAAAATCATCATCGCCGGTGCCACGGCGTACCCGCGGCTGATCGACTTCAAGATCTTCCGCGAGATCGCCGACGAGGTCGGCGCCAAGCTCATGGTCGACGCCGCGCACTTCATCGGCCTCGTCGCCGGGCAGGCGATCCCGTCCCCGGTGCCCTACGCCGACGTCGTCACCGCCACCACGCACAAGGTGCTGCGCGGCCCGCGCGGCGGCATGGTGCTCTGCCGCGAGGAGCACGCCAAGGCGATCGACAAGGCGGTGTTCCCGTTCTCCCAGGGCGGGCCGCTGATGCACGCCGTCGCCGCGAAGGCCGTCGCGATGAAGGAGGCCGCGCAGCCGGAGTACCAGGCGTACGCGCGGCAGGTCATCGCGAACGCCCAGGCGCTCGCCAAGAGCCTGGAGGCCGAGGGCATGCGGGCCGTCTCCGGCGGCACCGACAACCACCTCGCGCTGCTCGACCTGCGGCCGATCGGCGTCACCGGCGGGGAGGCTGAGACCCGCTGCGACCGGGCCGGGATCACCCTGAACAAGAACGCGATCCCGTACGACCCGGCGCCGCCGATGAAGCCCTCGGGCATCCGGGTGGGCTCGCCGAGCGTCACCACCCAGGGTATGACCGAGGCCGACATGGCCGAGGTCGGCAGCCTGCTGGCGCGCGCGGTGAAGGCCGAGCACGACACCCCGGCCGGCGACGCCGAGCTGCGCGACGTCGCCGAGGCGGTCACCGCGCTCGTCTCCCGGGCACCGGCCTACCCTCGGGGGTGACCCGAGCCCCGAGGCGGACCGGAGAGGCGTACCCGACGTGCCGGTGGACCAGCTGAGCTACGGACTCCCGATCCGCGAGTTCCTGCTCGTCGGCCTGGTCTCCGCCGTCGTCACGCTGCTGCTGACCGGCCCGGTCCGGATGCTGGCCCTCAAGGCCGGCGCGGTCGCCTGGCCGCGGGGACGGGACGTGCACGTCACCCCGACCCCGCGGTGGGGCGGCCTCGCGATGTTCGGCGGGGTGCTCGCCGGGCTGCTGCTGGCGCTCTCCCTGCCCGCGTTGCGGCTCGCCTACTTCGAGGGCAGCTCCGAGGTGATGGGCGTCGTCGTCGCGACCGGGCTGCTGGTCGGGGTCGGGCTGCTGGACGACCGCTTCGATCTCGACGCGATCACCAAGTTCGCCGCCCAGGTGACCGCGGGCGGGCTGCTGGTGCTCTACGGCGTGCAGTGGACGACGCTGTGGATCCCGCTCGGCGGCGGCGGTACCGGGATCTCCGGCTCGACGCTGATCCTCGGCCAGGGGCAGTCGGTGCTGCTGACGGTGCTGCTCACCGTCGCGCTGGTGAACGCGATGAACTTCGTCGACGGTCTGGACGGGCTCGCCGGCGGGATCGGGCTGATCACCACGCTGGCCACCGCGGTGTTCTGCGTCGGGCTGATCAGCGAGAACGGCAACGCGCCTGCGGCGTTCGGGCCGGCGCTGATCGCCGTCGTACTGGCCGGGGCCTGCCTGGGCTTCCTGCCGCACAACTTCCATCCGGCCCGGATCTTCATGGGCGACACCGGCTCGATGATGGTCGGGGTGATGCTGTCCGCGGCGATCACCGCCGCCTCCGGCCGGGTCGTCCCGGACGAGGAGACCTCCGCGAGCGACTTCCTCGCGCTGGTCGCCCCGCTGATCGTGCTCGTCGGGATCGTCTTCATCCCGGTGCTCGACCTGCTGATGGCGGTGATCCGCCGGACCCGTGCCGGGACCAGCCCGTTCAGCCCGGACAAGATGCACCTGCACCACCGGCTGCTGCAGCTCGGGCACAGCCACCGCCGCGCGGTGCTGCTGGTCTATCTGTGGGTCACGGTGCTGGCGTTCGGGGCCGTCGCGCTCGCCCTGGTCGACCAGACCGGGCTGGTGCTGGCCGCCATCGGTGTCGCGTTGATCATCGCGTTCGTCGCGTCCGCGGTGCCGCACCTGTCCCGGACGCGGACGGCCGCTGCGGGCACCGCCCCCGTCCGCTCCGTCGACGCCCCGGATCCGGGCGGACCGGCGCCGGACGGCGGGTCCGGGGACGGCGGTGCCCGGCGTGATCCGGCGGGCCGCGGCGGAGCCGTGGGGCCCACCGCGGGGAACGGCGTCCGGCCGGGCCGGGGCGCCCCTCCGGCGGGCAGGGTGAACGGGGCGCCCCGGGCAGAGGCCCCGCCGACCGCGACCCCGCCGCCTACGGCCCAGCCGTCCGCGATCCGGCCGCCTGCGACCCCGCCGACGGTGGGCCGACCGACCGGGGCGCCCGCGACGAGCACCCCGCCCGGCCCTGGCCCCCGTCGGCCCGCGCCGGGGAACCACTCCGCACCGGGGCAGGGCCCCGGTGCACCACCGAGGTGGGAGAGCGGTCCGTGGCTCGAGCGGCCGGTGACCGCGCCGCAGCACCGACGCCCCCCGCAGCCCCCGCCGCACGACGCCCGGGGCAGGACGGACACCGGAGCGACCGGGGCACCCCGGGACGGCCGCGACCCGGGGGCGTCCCGCGAGGACCGGGGCAGCGAGCAGCCGACCACCCCCACCCGGGCCCAACCCCCGGCCCGGGAGCACTGACCCGCCGAGCCGCGTCGCGGGAGGCCCCCGCCGGTCCGGTGCCGTGGAGGGCTGCGGAGACCGGACGGGCGGACGCCGGATACCGTGGTGGGAGGCGTCCCGACGGGACGTGCGGCGATCCGGAGGGCGGGCCGAACCGTGTGGCGATGGGACCGGTGGGGAACGGTCGACTACGACGGACCCGCCGTCGGGCAGGCCCAGGTGGTGCGCAGGTTGTCCGGCTCGATGGCCCGCGGTGCCGCGCTGACCGGGACCGTGGCGTCGCTGGTCTGCCTGGTGGTGGCGACCGTCGCGGTGGGCCTCCCCGGGACCTACGGTGCGGGTCTGGCCGGCCTGCTCGCCACCGGGTCCGCGCTGCTCACACCCGTGCTGATGCTCCGCACCACGCACCTCGACCCCGGGGCTGTGATGATGGCCTCATTCGTGGGCCTCGCCACCAAGGCGCTGGTGCTGCTGCTCGCCCTGTTCACCGTGGGCAGCGCACCGGGCCTGCACCGGATGTCGCTGGCGATCACGCTGCTCGTCGTGTTCGTCGTGACGACGGCGGCCGAGGCGTGGGCGGGCAGCAGGCTCCGGATCCTGATCGGGGCCGAGCCGGGACCTCCCAGCGCGTGACCAGGCGATCTTCGACCGGTTTGCCGGATTCTGAACCGGTCATGACGGCGCGGCCGGCGAGCGTCCGCACGCGGCGCCCCGGAGCGCCCCCGCCGGCGTCCGGTCGGTCCACCCGTACGGGGGGCCGCATCCGTCGTCCAAGATCGTTTCGTGCTGTGAAGCCCCTGGTGAGGTGGCTGACAGCCCCCGACGCGTTGTAGAAGTACGGCTGATAGCATCCGCGACGTAGGCGATGTGGGTGACTTCCGGTGTTTCGACCCGGGCGCCTGAAAGTCATCGCACCGCGAGGCACCTTGCAGGCGATCCCCCGTTTCGCGCGGACGCGGGACGGGAGCACCGGAAGGACCCCCATTGGGCACGTTCGTACTGGCGGCCGAAGAGTTCACGCCACCCGGCGCCGGCCTCTTCGAGTACCCGCCCATCTTCGGCGCTGTCACGAAGCCGATGGTGCTGGCCGTCCTGTCGCTCATCATCGTCGCCGCGGTGTTCACGCTCGGCACGCGCAAGCTCGCCATCGTGCCCGGCAAGTTCCAGTTCGGCCTCGAGTCGTTCTACAACATCCCGCGCAACACGATGGCCCGCGACCAGATCGGCTCCGACGAGTTCAAGCGCTACATCCCGCTGATCCTGGGTCTGTTCAGCTTCATCCTGGTCAACAACATCTTCGCGATCATCCCCTTCATCCAGTTCCCGACGATGTCGAGGATCGGATTCCCGATCGCGCTGGCGCTGTTCGTCTACGTCTTCTACCACTACGCCGGGTTCAAGAAGCACGGGTTCGCCGGCTACATCAAGCACGCCGCGCTCCCGCCCGGCGTCCCGGTCTTCATCGCGCCGCTGATCATCGTGATCGAGCTGGTGCAGAAGTTCCTGGTGCAGCCGCTCTCGCTGGCACTGCGTGTGTTCGCCGCCATGTTCGCCGGACACCTCATCCTGGCGCTCACCGCTGTCGGCGCCTTCTTCCTGTTCTCCGCGGGCGGTGCCCTGATCGTGGCCTCGCCGGTGGTGTTCGTCGGCGGTATCGCCTTCACCTTCCTGGAAGCCCTGATCCAGGTCATCCAGGCCTACGTCTTCGCGCTGCTCGCCGCCGTCTTCATCGGCGCGGCGATCTCAGAAGACCACTGAGACACACCAGCCCGGCGCGGCAGCGCCGACCCGATCCGCCGGCTCGTCCGGCACCCCCCACCGAACGACCCGCACCCCGCGGACCCGACGGAAGGAAAGCGACATGAGCGCCACCCAGGTTCTCGCCCAGCAGGCGGTCGACATCAACCCCGGCCTCGCGGCCATCGGCTTCGGCGCCAGCGCCATCGGCGCCGGCATCGGCGTCGGCCTGATCTGGTCGGCTGTCATCAGCGGCACCGCCCGCCAGCCGGAGGCCCGCGGCCAGCTGATGGGTATCGGCTGGACCACCTTCGTGCTCGCCGAGCTGGTCATGCTGATCGGCCTGGTGCTGTTCTTCATCGCCGGCGGCTGATCACATCCATGCCGGTCCCCGCACCGGCGGCCACGTCAGGGAAGGACACACGGTGGAACTGATTCTCGCCGCCGAGGAACCGCTTCCGATTCTCCCGCACCTCGATGAGCTCGTGCTCGGCCTGGTCGCGTTCGGGATCCTGCTCTTCGTGCTCTGGAAGTTCGCGGTGCCGCGCTTCGAGAAGCTCTACGAGGAGCGGACCGACGCGATCGAGGGCGGTCTGAAGCGTGCTCAGGAGACCCAGGAGCAGGCGGACCGGCTGAAGAAGGAGTACGAGGAGCAGCTGGCCGGCCTCCGGGCCGAGGCGGCGCGCATCCGCGACGACGCCCGCGCCGAGGGCCAGCAGATCAAGGCCGAGCTGCGGGCCGAGGCCGAGCAGGAGGCCGCGCGGATCAAGGCCCGCGGCGAGGAGCAGATCGTCGCCGCCCGCGACGCCGCCCAGCGCTCGCTCCGCAACGAGGTCGGCGGCCTGTCCGTCCAGCTCGCCGAGCGCCTGCTGCGCGAGCAGCTCGCCGACGACTCGCGTCGCTCCGCGACGATCGACTCGTTCCTCGGTGAGCTCGACCAGCAGGGCGCTGCCCAGGGGAGCGGGGCGAACTGATGGCGACGGTGCTGCAGCCCGCCTCCCGGGAGGCGCTCGCCGCGCTGACCGAGCGGCTGGACGCCCACGCCGACGGCGCCTCCGCCCGGGACCTGACCACGACCGCGGACGAGCTGTTCGCGGTGGCCCGGTTCCTGGACGGCGAGCGCGCGATCCAGCGACTGCTGGCCGACGCGTCCTCCCCGGAGGAGACACGCGTCGACCTGGTGAACCGGCTCCTCGGCAACCAGCTCTCGCAGCCGACGGTCGAGCTGGTCTCCGAGCTGGCGCGCAAGCGCTGGTCGAAGACCAGCGACGTCGTCACCGCCGCGGAGACGCTGGCCCGGCTGGCCGCCGTCGCCGTCGCCGAGAAGACGTCCTCGCTGGACGAGGTGGAGGACCAGCTCTTCCGCTTCGGCCGGATCCTCGGCCGTGAGCCCCAGCTCAACAGCCTGCTCGCCGACACGACGAAGCCGGTCGAGGGCCGCCTGCGGCTGCTCGACGAGGTGCTGGGTGACCGGGTCTACCCGGTCACCGCGACGCTGCTGCGGGAGGCCGTGCGGCTGCCCCGGGGCAGGCACCTCGATGTCGTCGCCGAGCAGCTCGCCGAGCTCGCGGCCGCCCGCCGGAACCGCTCGGTGGCGAAGGTGCGCACGCCCGTGGAGCTGACCTCCGAGCAGGAGGCGAAGCTCGAAGACACACTCGGCCGGATCTACGGCCGGAAGATCTCCCTGCAGGTCGAGCTCGACCGGAACCTCCTCGGAGGACTGGTCGTGCAGGTCGGCGGCGAGGTCATCGACGGAAGCGTGGCCGGCCGGCTGGCCGCCGCGCGCCGGTCCCTGCCCAGCTGACCTGCTGAGTGAGCGCGCCGGTCCGCCGGCGGCACGATCTCAGACCCCGTTCGAGAGAAGGAACGACGCAGCCATGACAGAGCTGACGATCTCCTCCGAGGAGATCCGGAGTGCGATCTCCAGCTACGTCTCGTCGCTGGAGAGCGACACGTCCCGGCGCGAGGTCGGGACCGTGTCCGACACCGGTGACGGCATTGCGCACATCGAGGGCCTGCCCTCGGCCATGACCAACGAGCTCCTCGAGTTCGAGGGCGGCGTCCGTGGCGTCGCGCTGAACCTCGAGCCGACCGAGATCGGCGCCGTCGTCCTCGGTGACTACACCGGGATCGAGGAGGGCCAGCAGGTCACTCGCACCGGCGAGGTCCTCTCGGTCCCGGTCGGCGAGGGCTACCTCGGTCGGGTCGTCGACCCGCTGGGCAACGCGATCGACGGCCTCGGTGACATCGAGACCGACTCGCGGCGCGTGCTGGAGCTCCAGGCGGCCGGCGTGATGGACCGCCAGGAGGTCCGCGAGCCGCTGCAGACCGGCATCAAGGCGATCGACGCCATGACGCCGATCGGCCGTGGCCAGCGCCAGCTGGTGATCGGCGACCGCAAGACCGGCAAGACCGCGGTCTGCGTCGACACGATCATCAACCAGAAGGAGAACTGGGACTCCGGGGACCCGGCGAAGCAGGTCCGCTGCATCTACGTCGCGGTCGGCCAGAAGGGCTCCACGATCGCCGGTGTCCGGCAGTCGCTGGAGGACGCGGGCGCGCTGGAGTACACGACGATCGTCGCGGCTCCCGCCTCCGACCCGGCCGGCTACAAGTGGCTCGCGCCCTACACCGGCTCGGCCATCGGTCAGCACTGGATGTACCAGGGCAAGCACGTCCTGATCATCTTCGACGACCTCTCCAAGCAGGCCGAGGCGTACCGCGCCATCTCGCTGCTGCTGCGCCGCCCGCCGGGCCGCGAGGCCTACCCGGGCGACGTCTTCTACCTGCACTCGCGGCTGCTCGAGCGTTGCGCCAAGCTCTCCGACGGCCTCGGCGCCGGCTCGATGACCGGCCTGCCGATCATCGAGACCAAGGCCAACGACGTGTCGGCCTACATCCCGACCAACGTCATCTCGATCACCGACGGCCAGGTCTTCCTGGAGTCCGACCTGTTCAACCAGGGCGTCCGCCCGGCGATCAACGTCGGTATCTCGGTCTCCCGGGTCGGTGGCTCCGCGCAGGTCAAGGCGATGCGGAAGGTGTCCGGCTCGCTGCGTCTGGACCTGTCGCAGTACCGCGAGCTGGAGGCGTTCGCCGCCTTCGGTTCCGACCTCGACGCCGCCTCGGCCGCCGCGCTGGGCCGCGGTGAGCGCCTGGTCGAGCTGCTCAAGCAGGCCCAGTACGCGCCGGTCGCGGTGCAGGACCAGGTCGTGTCGATCTGGCTGGGCACCTCGGGCAAGCTCGACTCGGTGCCGGTCGCCGACGTGCAGCGTTTCGAGTCCGAGTTCCGCGAGTACTCCCGGCGGCACGCCTCGGGCGCGCTCGACGAGATCACCGGGACCGGGCAGCTCTCCGACGACGCGGTCGAGACCCTGACCACGGCGGTCGACGAGTTCAAGCGCAACGAATTCACCGCGTCCGACGGTTCCTCGGTCGTCCCCAAGGAGCAGGCCGCAGAGGCGCTCGACGAGGACGACGTCGAGCAGGAGACCGTCACGGTCAACAAGAAGGCCTGAGGCTGATACCCGATGGCGGCACAGATCCGGGTGTTGCGCCGGCGTATCCGGTCGACGCAGTCCATCAAGAAGATCACCCGTTCCCAGGAGCTGATCGCGACCTCACGGATCGCGAAGGCCCGGGCGCGGGTGCAGGAGGCCCGTCCCTACGCCGAGCTGATGACGAGCACGCTCTCCGAGCTCGCGTCCAACTCGGCGCTGGACCACCCCCTGCTGGTCGAGCGCGAGGAGCCGAAGAAGGCCGCGGTGCTGGTCGTGACCAGCGACCGCGGCCAGTGCGGCGGCTACAACGCGAACGTGCTCAAGGAGGCCGAGCAGCTCCAGTCGCTGCTGCGTGAGCAGGGCAAGGAGCCGGTGCTCTACGTGATCGGCCGCAAGGGCGTCTCGTACTACCGGTTCCGCAAGCGGGAGATCGAGGAGTCCTGGACCGGCTTCTCCGAGCAGCCCGGTTACGAGCACGCGGCCGCGGCGGCGAAGACGCTGGTCGACGCCTTCATGGCCGGTGCAGGTGACGCGGATGTGCCCGAGGGCATCCAGGCGGTGGACGAGCTGCACCTCGTCTACACCAGCTTCAAGAACATGATCACGCAGGTCCCGCAGGCCCGCCGGATGGCGCCGCTGGAGGTCACCTACGCGGCCGACACCGCCTCGGCGAAGCCGGTCGACGAGATCGACTCCGACGCGGACACGGCGCAGAGCCAGTCCGAGCACCCGGAGCGCAAGGCGCTGCAGTCGCTGTACGAGTTCGAGCCGGACCCGGACACACTGTTCGACGCGCTGCTCCCGAAGTACATCGGGGCCCGCCTCTACGCGGCGTTGCTGGAGTCGGCCGCGTCGGAGTCGGCGAACCGGCAGCGGGCCATGAAGGCGGCGACCGACAACGCCAACGAATTGATCCGTAGTCTGACCCTGGAAGCCAACCAGGCCCGTCAGGCTCAGATCACCCAGGAGATCAGCGAGATCGTCGGTGGTGTCGACGCCCTCGCGAGCGCAGGAAGTGAGAGCTGATGACCGCAACCGCCGAGACCGGCACCACCGGGACGATCACCGGGCGCGTCGTCCGGGTGGCCGGCCCGGTCGTCGACGTCGAGTTCCCGCGCGACCAGGTGCCCGACCTGTACAACGCGCTGACGCTGGACGTCGACCTGTCCGGTGACCGTCGCACGCTGACCCTGGAGATCGCCCAGCACCTGGGCGACAACCTGGTCCGCACCATCTCGATGCAGCCGACCGACGGCGTGGTCCGCGGCCAGGAGGTCAGCGACCTCGGCCGCCCGATCTCGGTGCCGGTGGGCGACCAGGTCAAGGGGCACGTGTTCAACGCCCTGGGCGACTGCCTGGACGACCCGAACATCCAGTTCACCGGCGACCTGCGGTCCATCCACCAGAAGGCGCCGCGGTTCGACCAGCTCGAGGGCAAGACCGAGATGCTGGAGACCGGCATCAAGGTCCTCGACCTCATGACGCCGTACGTGGTCGGCGGCAAGATCGGCCTGTTCGGCGGCGCGGGCGTCGGCAAGACCGTGCTGATCCAGGAGATGATCCAGCGCGTCGCGCTGAACTTCGGCGGCACCTCGGTGTTCGCCGGCGTCGGCGAGCGCACCCGTGAGGGCAACGACCTCATCACGGAGATGACCGAGTCGGGCGTCATGAAGAACACCGCCCTGGTGTTCGGCCAGATGGACGAGCCGCCGGGCACCCGTATGCGGGTCGCGCTGTCCGCGCTGACCATGGCGGAGTACTTCCGCGACGCGCAGGACCAGGACGTCCTGCTCTTCATCGACAACATCTTCCGGTTCACCCAGGCCGGCCAGGAGGTCTCCACCCTGCTGGGCCGGATGCCGTCCGCGGTGGGGTACCAGCCCACCCTGGCCGACGAGATGGGCGAGCTGCAGGAGCGGATCACCTCGACCCGCGGCCGGTCGATCACCTCGATGCAGGCGATCTACGTCCCCGCGGACGACTACACCGACCCGGCCCCGGCGACCACGTTCGCGCACCTGGACGCCACCACCGAGCTCTCCCGGCCGATCTCCCAGAAGGGGATCTACCCGGCGGTGGACCCGCTGACCTCGACCTCGCGGATCCTGGACCCGCAGTTCGTCGGCGACGAGCACTTCCGCGTCGCCAACGAGGTCAAGCGGATCCTGCAGAAGTACAACGACCTGCAGGACATCATCGCCATCCTCGGTATCGACGAGCTGTCCGAGGAGGACAAGCAGCTGGTCGGCCGGGCGCGCCGGATCGAGCGCTTCCTGTCGCAGAACCTGCTGGTCGCCGAGCAGTTCACCGGCCAGAAGGGCTCGACGGTCCCGCTGAAGGAGACCATCGAGGCGTTCGACAAGATCGCCAAGGGCGAGTTCGACGACGTCCCGGAGCAGGCGTTCTTCCTCTGCGGTGGTCTGGACGACCTGGAGAAGAACCGCAAGAAGCTCGAGCAGGGCTGATTCATGCCTGCTGAGATGACCGTGGAGCTGGTCTCCGTCGAGCGGCGGCTGTGGTCGGGCGGCGCGCGGTTCGTGCTCGCCCGCACCACCGTCGGCGAGGTGGGCATCCTGCCCGGCCACCAGCCGATGCTGGCGCAGCTGGAGGAGGCGGGCATCGTCCGGATCGACACCAGCGACGGTGTGAAGCGCACCATCGCGGTGCACGGCGGGTTCCTGTCGGTGTCGGCCGAGCGGGTGTCGATCCTGGCGGAGTTCGCCGAGCAGTCCGACGAGATCGACGTCGAGCGGGCCCGGAGGGCACTGGACCGGGCGGACGACTCCGACGAGGGAACGGCCGCCAAGGCCCGCGCGGAGGTCCGTCTCCGCGCAGCCGAGGCCAACTAGGGGCCGGGGGAGACACACGCACGTGGAGCTCATCGCGGCGATCGTCGGAGTTCTGCTGCTGTGTCTGGTCGTCCCCCTGGTCTGGCTCGCCGTACGGCGGGTGCGACTCATGCGGAACGGCGGCGTGGACCTGTGTCTGCGCCGCCGTTTCGCTGTCACGGACTGGCATTTCGGGGTGGGCCGCTACGAGGGCGAGCGGTTCGCCTGGTACCGGCTCACCAGCTTCCGGATCGGCCCGACGGTCGTCGTCGAGCGGGGTGAGCTGGAGATCGTCGACCGGCGCCCGCCGCACCGCTCCGAGGAGTTCGCGATCCCGATGGCGGTCGAGGTGCTGCGCTGCCGCGGCCGGGACGCCGGCGGCCGCGAGATCGACGTCGAGCTCGCGATGTCGTCCGACGTGCGGACCGGCTTCATGGCGTGGCTGGAGTCGACGCCGCCGGGCCACAACCACTACCGCGAGGCGTCGTAGCGGCGGACCCGGCCCGCGTCAGGACCGGGGAGCGCCGTGCGGTCCGCCCGGCCGCCACAGCACGTCGCCGTCCGGGTTCGCGACCCGGCCGAGGATGAACAGCAGGTCCGACAGCCGGTTCAGGTACTGCGCGGTCAGCGGGTTGGTGCGCTCCGCGTCGTCCTCCAGCAGTGCCCACACCGACCGCTCGGCGCGCCGGGTGACGGTCCGGGCGACGTGCAGGTACGCCCCGCCGGGGGTGCCGCCGGGCAGGATGAACGAGCTGAGCTTCGGCAGCTCCGGGTTGAACTCGTCGCACCAGCCCTCGAGCCGGGTGACGTAGCCCTCGGTGACCCGCAGCGGCGGGTACTCGGGGTCCTCGACGATCGGCGCGCACAGGTCCGCGCCGACGTCGAACAGGTCGTTCTGGATCTGCCGCAGCGGATCGGCGACCCGCTCGGCGAGCCCGCCGAGGGTGACCGCGACGCCGATCGCGGCGTTCGCCTCGTCGGTGTCGGCGTAGGCGGCCAGCCGCGGGTCCGTCTTGCGGACCCGGCTGAAGTCGCCGAGGGCCGTCGTGCCGTCGTCGCCGGTCTTGGTGTAGATCCGAGTGAGGTGTACAGCCACACCGACAGGCTATGCGGCGCGGCGACACGCGGACCAGACCGGACCGGCCGTCCCGCCCCACGACAACCGTTCGGTGTGTTGCGCCGGACGGTGCAACCTCTCCCCGACACGTCGGGGTGTGCCCGGGGGCCGGTGGCCGTCCCGTTACCGTTCCAGGCGTGGTGGAGCATTTCGCGGTCCGTGGCGGGGCCCGGCTGAGCGGGTCCGTCGACGTCGTCGGGGCGAAGAACAGCGTGCTCAAGCTGATGGCGGCGGCACTGCTCGCCGAGGGCCGGACGACGCTGGAGAACTGTCCGGAGATCCTGGACGTGCCGCTGATGGCCGACGTCCTGCGCAGCCTGGGCTGCACGGTGACGATCGAGGGCCCGACGGTGCACATCGACGTCCCGGCCGATCCCGGCGCCGAGGCCGACTACCGGTCGGTGTCGAAGCTGCGGGCGTCGGTCTGCGTGCTCGGGCCGCTGGTGGCGCGCTGCCGGCGGGCGGTCGTCCCGCTGCCCGGGGGCGACGCGATCGGCTCCCGGCCGCTGGACATGCACCAGAACGGGCTGCGCAAGCTCGGGGCGACGACCGACATCGTGCACGGCAGCGTCACCGCCTCCGCCGGGGACCTGCACGGCGCGCAGATCTGGCTGGACTTCCCCAGCGTCGGCGCCACCGAGAACATCCTGATGGCCGCCGTGCTCGCCGAGGGCACCACGGTCATCGACAACGCCGCCCGCGAGCCGGAGATCGTCGATCTCTGCGTGATGCTGCAGCAGATGGGCGCGAAGCTGGAGGGCGTCGGCTCGTCCACCCTGACCGTGCACGGCGTGACCGGGCTGCAGCCGACCACGCACCGGGTGATCGGGGACCGGATCGTCGGTGCGACCTGGGCGTTCGCCGCCGCGATGACGCGCGGCGAGGTGACCGTGCGCGGCGTCGACCCGCACCACATCGACCTGGTGCTGGACAAGCTGCGCAGCGCGGGCGCCGAGATCACCGTCGGCGACCACCAGTTCACCGTCGCCCAGGCGGAGCGCCCGCAGGCGGTGGACTTCGTGACGCTGCCCTACCCGGGCTTCGCGACCGACCTGCAGCCGATGGCGATCGCCCTGTCCGCGGTCGCCGACGGCACCTCGATGATCACCGAGAACGTGTTCGAGGCCCGGTTCCGGTTCGTCGACGAGATGGTGCGGCTCGGCGCCGACGCCCGCACCGACGGCCATCACGCCGTCGTCCGTGGGCGGCCGGAGCTGTCCAGCGCGCCGGTGTGGGCCAGTGACATCCGGGCCGGCGCCGGGCTGGTGCTGGCCGGGCTCTGCGCGCGCGGCTCGACCGAGGTGTGGGACGTCGCGCACATCGACCGCGGTTACCCCCGGTTCGTGGAGAACCTCAGCGCGCTCGGCGCGGACATCGCCCGGGTCGCCGGCGAGCCGGAGCGCTAGGAGCTAACCGGCGGGCGTCCGGTGGGGCGGGCGAACGACGAGTAGGCGCGCAGCCGGTGCACCGAGCCCGGCAGGTAGACCGCCGAGCGCAGTGACGGGCCGCGCTCCAGGGCGGTCCGGGTCCCGGCCACGACGTGGTCGCGCACGGCCCGGTCGAGCACCGGCTTCAGCGTGGCCAGCAGGTCGTCGGTCAGCGCCGGCCCGAAGTCCCGGTCGGCGGGCTGCTCGATCCCGTCGCCGCCCGCGAGCACCCGGGTGGCGTGCCGGGCCTCGGCGTCCAGGGCCAGGCCCTGTTCGGCGGACCGGAGCACCGCCGGGAGCCCGGGATCGACGGCTCCGGCCGGCCGGGCTCGTTCCGGGGCGACCGAGACCCGCAGGTCGACGCCGTGCCGGTCGGTCACCAGCGCGGCCGCGCAGCGGTCCAGCAGCGGGAGCAGCCCGGCACCGGCGTCGCGGTCGACGTCGGCGAGCACGGTCAGCACGATCCGCAGGTGCGACGCGGCGTCCGGTGTGGCCGGCCGGCCGCGGTCCGACCAGGAGATCTCGATGACGCCGCCGATCCAGGCACCGCACGGTCCCGCGTCCAGTTCGCGCAGCACCGCGGCGCGGGCCGACGCGTCGTCGGCGCGGTCGGCGATCCGGCGCAGGCAGTCCGGGTCGCAACCCGGGTCGATCCCGAAGCGCAGGACGGCGTCCGGGTCGTCGACGAGGCCGGCCAGCGCGATCGGCGGGGCCGTACTCCTGGGCGGCGCCGGTCGGAGGTTGCGCAGCGCCTGTGAGGCCAGGAGCGTTGTGTGGCCGCAGACCTCGTCGAAGTCGACGGGCGAGCCGTCGTCGGCCGAGCGGGTGGCCATCACCGCACGCGGAGGCCGTACGCATCGGAGGCATCGATGTAGAAGGAGCACAACGGTGCCGAGTCGCCGAAGGCGGCGGTCTGCACGACGCCGTATCCGTCCACGACGTGCACGGCGGAGTCCGGGGTGCCGACGACGACCGCCGCGGGCAGCGGGAGGGTCTGGACGGAGTAGTTGTAGCCGTCGTCGAAGTTGCTCCAGCCGCAGATGCGGGTCGGGCCGTCGCCCAGGTCGCCGGTGCCGGGCTCCCCGGGGTCGACTCCTCGGTCGGCCTGTTCGGCGGGGGTGAGGGCGGCGCAGGGATCGATGCCGGTGACGTCGATGTCGGCCGGCCGGGGTGGGAACGGGGAGTCCGGGGCTGCCTCGGCGCACCCGGTGAGCAGCGTGGTCGCGGCGAGGGCGATGAGCACGGAGCGGATGCGGCATGCCGCCGGTCGGGCCACGGACGCCCTCCGGACGGGTGAAGAGGCGCTCAGGCTAGCGGTCGGTGCCCGCCGCCCGGGACGGAACCGGCGACCCCACGGAGGGCTCGGCCGTGCCGGTGGGGTGGCCGTCCCCGTGCGCTGCGGCCGTGACCCGATCGTGGCAGTCTTCGCGTCACACTGACGAGGAGGTCGCCATGGTGCGCACGCCCGACACCGCCGACGTGGCCAGGGCCGGCCGCGGAGCGCGGGACGTGGCCCACTCCGCCCCGGTCCGGATCGCGGCCCGGGTCGGGATCGCCGCCAACGGCGTCCTGCACCTGCTGATCGGCTGGCTGGCCGTGCAGGTCGCGCTCGGCTCCGGCGGGCAGGCCGACCAGAACGGCGCGCTCGGCGCCATCGCCGCGGAGCCGCTCGGCCGGGCGTTCCTGTGGGTGCTCGTCGTCGGGTTCGCGGCCGTCGTGCTGTGGCGCTCGGTGTCGGCGGTGTGGGGGTTCGGCTACCTCGGTGACCGGAAGAAGCAGCTCGCGAAGCGGCTGGTCTCCGCCGGGCTGGCGGTGGTCTACCTGGTCCTGGCGATCGCGGCGGCGACCACCGCGATCCGCGGCCGGGCGTCGTCGGGCAGCGGCGGCCAGGCCACCGCCGGGCTGCTCGGGCTGCCGGGTGGGCAGATCATCACCGCGCTCGTCGGCCTCGGCGTCGTCATCGGCGGTGGCGTCATGATCTGGAACGGTTGGACGAAGCGGTTCATGGAGGACCAGGACCTCGCCGGCGCAGACACCCGGGCCCGGCGGCTCAACGCCCGCACCGGCCAGGCCGGGTTCATCGCCAAGGGCATCGCGTTCGGGGTGCTCGGGATCCTGCTCGGCGTCGCCGCGCTGACCTTCGACCCGCAGCGGGCGAACGGCCTGGACTCGGCGCTGAAGGCGCTGCGCGAGCAGCCCTACGGGGTGTTCCTGCTGATCGCGGTGGGGTTGGGGATCGCCTGCTACGGGGTCTTCTGCTTCCTCGACGCCCGGTACCACCGGGTCACCTGAACGACCCGGCGGTCTCGTCCTCGACGAGGCCGTACTGGACGGCGGCCTCGTTGAGGCGTGTGCAGGCTTCGTTCAGCTCGGCCAGGTGGGCGTTGTGCGTGGCGAGGATGTGGTCGATCTTCCGTTGAAACATCCGCTGTGCGTCCCTGGAGACCGGGTCGTCGCCGCAGCGGGGAATGTTCGTGAGGTTCAGGGCTGCAACGTTCAGGGCGAGCTGGATGGAGTCGGCCTGCTCCCGGAGAACCGCGTGCGTCTGTAGGACGTTCGAGACGTCGATTTGTGTCATGAGCGAGTCGGAGGCGGTGCCGCGTGGAAGTCGTGCGTCGATGTCCATGCGCCGACCGTAGGAAGTGCACATTCACCGGGGAGCGTTTCGGAAGCGAAGGTTCACAGCTGCGATCGCGGGTCATCGAGTGGGCCGGAGATTCTGTACCACCTGCGAGGTGAAGACCTCTGCGCGCCGGCACAGATCGTCGACGGGTTCCGGGCCGTCGCCGTCGTCGTCTCCCGTCGCCTGGGTCAGCGTCCGGATACCCATGACATCGGATGTGTCGACGTAGTACATGCACAGCGGGACCGAAGTCGTGTAGGCGGTGACCTGTACGACCCCGTAGCCGCCGATCTCCCGGACGACCGAGTCAGGGCTGCCGACCGTGACCGCGGCGGGGACCGGGGTGGTCTGGACGGTGTAGTTGTAGCCGTCGTCGAAGTTGCTCCAGCTGCAGGTTCGCGTCGGGCCGTCGCTGAGTTCGGCGGTACCTGCCGAACCGGGCCCCACACCGAGTGCGAGCTGTTGGTCGGGTTCCAGAGCGGTGCAGAGGTCGACGGTGGTGGTGTCGATGTCGGCGGGCCGGGGTGGGAACGGGCCGGTGGGCTCGCTGGTCCCGCAGCCGGCGAGCAGGGCTGCGATCGTGAGCAGGACGGCGGTGCGGCGCAGTGCCGGTCGTGCCACGGGTCCTCCGAGCGCCTGGGGAGGGTCAGGTTAGTGGCAGTTGGTCACTGTCCGGTGTGGAACGGCCCCGTCCAGGCCGCGTGATCGCCGATCGGGAACCGAGTCGTTCACCCAGCGGGCGTTCTGGTTCCCGATCCGTGATCGTGCGGGTCACCTGAAGGACTCGGCGGTCTCGTCCTCGACGAGGCCGTACTGGACGGCGGCCTCCTTGAGGCGTGTGCAGGCCTCGCGCAGTTCGGCCAGGTACACGTCGTGGGTATCGAGGATGTGGTCGATCTTTGCCTGGAACATCTTCTGGGCGTCCCTGGAGATGGGGTCGTCGCCGCAACGCGGGATACTCCGCAGGTCCGAGGCGTCGTGCAGTGCCAACTGGACGGCAATCGCCTGCTGTTCGAGTGCTGCGTGCGTCTGCAGGACGTTGCCGATGTGGATCTGCGTCATGAGCGAGTCGGATGCGGTTCCGCGAGGAAGCCTGGCGTCGATGTGCATGCGCCGGAGCGTATTGCTCGATGGCTTCGGAGCGATGGCCGTCGGCCCAGGGCTTCGCAGTGGTGAACGGTCAGGGGGCGAATCGTAGGTTTCGTAGAGCGTGCGAGGTGAGGATCGAGCTCCGCTCACACACCTCGTCGATCGTCCTGCTTGCACCGTCGTCGTCCACGCCCGTCAGGAGTACCTGGACGCGGAGGCCGAACTCGTCGGAGACGTCGACGTAGTTCGCGCACAGCGGCGACGAATCCTCATCCTCGGTGATCCTGACGATCCCGTAGCCGTCGATGACGTGGATCGTCGAGCGAGGACTGTTCACGACAGCGAGCGCCGGGACGGGGAGCGTCTGGACGGTGTAGTTGTAGCCGTCGTCGAAGTTGCTCCAGCCGCAGATCCGGGTCGGGCCGTCGCTGAGGAGCCCCGTCCTCGCCCTGCCCGCCTCCACCCCCAGCTCGTCCTGCTGTTCAGCGGTGAGGGCTGTGCAGAGGTCGACGGTGGTGGTGTCGATGTCGGCGGGCCGGGCTGGGAACGGACCGGTGGGCTCCCCGGGCCCGCACCCGGCGAGAAGCACCACCAGCGCCGCGAGGAGAGCCCGGCCGACGGTCCGACATGCCATGGCGCCTCCAGGGAGAACGGGGGATCCCAGGTTAGCGCCGGTGATCACTGTCCGGTGTGGATCCGGACAGCAACATCACCGACCCCTCGCCGAGGGCCCCGCCCGTTGCGTTCTTAACGATTGATCAGTAGGTTGCCGACATCGCCTCGACGTGGAGGGAACCGCGCATGACCGTGGTCGACGAGACCCAGGGCACGACGTCGGAGTACCGCAGGGCGGTGCGCGCCTGGCTCGCCGCCAACGCCCCCGGCTCACTCGCCCACCTGCCGCCCGACGAGCAGCTGCGGCGCTCCCGGGAGTTCCAGGCCGCCCTCTACGACGCCGGGTACGCGGGCATCACCTGGCCGGAGAGCGTCGGCGGGCAGGGCCTCGGGCAGGCCGAGCAGCAGGCGTTCTCCGACGAGGCCGCCGAGCACGAGCTCCCGCTGTACCCGTTCATGATCGGGATGGGGATGTGCGGGCCGACGGTCGTCGACCTGGGCACCGACGCCCAGCGGGACCGCTACCTGCGCCCGCTGCTGCGCGGCGAGGAGATCTGGTGCCAGCTGTTCTCCGAGCCGGGCGCCGGATCCGACGTCGCGAGCCTGCAGTCGCGGGCCGTGCCCGACGGTGACCGCTGGATCCTCAACGGCCAGAAGGTGTGGACGACGAACGCCCAGTTCGCCGACTTCGGCGCGGTCCTCGCGCGCACCGATCCGGACCGGCCGAAGCACGGGGGGTTGACGATGTTCGTCGTCGACATGCACGCGCCGGGCGTCACGGTCCGCCCGCTGAAGGACATGACCGGGCGGTCGCCGTTCAACGAGGTCTACTTCGACGACGTCGGGATCCCCGCGGAGAACGTGCTCGGCGAGATCGGCGGCGGCTGGCACGCCGCGGTGACGATGCTCGGCCACGAGCGGGTGTCGATCGGCTCCGCCCGCCGCCCGCGCCGGAGCCCGCTGGAGTTCGCCTCGCTCGCCGAACGGGCCCGGGCGGCCGGCGTCGCCGACGATCCGGTGGTGCGCGACCGGCTCGCCGAGCTCTATGCGCACGAGCGCGCGCTCGCGCTGCTCAACTCCCGGATCCGGCAGGAGACCGCGGCCGGGCGCCCGCCGGGCGCCCGCGGCTCGGTGCTGAAGCTCGCCGGGGCGCTCCAGCTGCGGCGCGCGATCGAGGTCGCCGGTCTGGTGTCCGGCGCCGACGCCGTCGCCTGGGATCCGGCCGACCCGGCCGGCGACGAGCTGGCGCTGGCGATCAACGCCGCGCCGTCGTCGAGTATCGCGGGCGGCACGAACGAGGTGCAGCGCAACATCATCGGTGAGCGGGTCCTCGGGCTGCCGAAGGAGCCGCAGGTCGATCGGGACGTCCCGTTCCGCGAGCTCGCGGTCGGGACCCAGCGGCGGGAGGGGACCCGGTGACACTCGTCCTGGACAGCGAGGCCGAGGAGCTGCGCGCCGCGGTGCGCCGCTTCCTCGCCGACAAGGCACCCTCGGAGCGGGTGCGCGCGGTGATGGACGGCGATCCCGGGCACGATCCGGCAGTCTGGTCCGGGCTCGCCGCCCAGGGGGTGCTCGGGCTCGTCGTGCCCGAGGAGCTGGGCGGCAGCGGGGCCGGGCACGTGGAGCGCGCCGTCGTCGCGGAGGAGCTGGGCCGCGCGCTCACGCCGGTGCCGTTCCTGGCGTCGGCGGTGCTCGCCGTCGACACCCTGTCGGCGCTCGACGACGACGCTGCACGCGCCGAGTACCTGCCGCGGCTGGCCGCCGGGGAGCTGATCGGCACCGTGGCGGTCGCCGAGCGGGGCGGGGAGTGGGACCGCACCGGCGGGCGGACCACCGCCACCGAGCGGGACGGCCGGTGGGAGCTGACCGGGGCCAGGTCCCCGGTGCTCGCCGGGGACACCGCCGATCTGGTGCTGGTCCTGGCCCGGACCGCGGACGGGCCGGGCTGGTTCGCGGTGGACGGCGACGCCCCCGGCCTGACCCGCGACCGGCTGGGCGCGCTGGACCCGACACGGCGGCTCGCCAGGCTGACGTTCGACGCGACCCCGGCCCGGCCGCTCGCCTCCGCCGACCCGGCGGCGGCGCTCGGAACGGTCGCCGATCTCGCCGCGGTGGCGCTCGCCGCCGAGCAGACCGGGCTGATGCAGCGGGCGCTGGAGCTGACCGCCGAGTACGCGACGCTGCGCGTGCAGTTCGGCCGCCCGATCGGCTCGTACCAGGCGGTGAAGCACGGCTGCGCCGACGTGTACAGCGCCTGGGAGCACGCGGTCTCGGTGGTGCGGCACGCCGCCTGGGCCGCCGACCACGACCGCGCCGAGCTGCCGGTGGCGGCGGCGCTCGCGCAGACCTACACCGGGCCCGCGGCGTTCACCGCGGCGACCGCGATGGTGCAGTACCACGGTGGTGTCGGCTACACCTGGGAGCACGACGCGCACCTGTTCTACAAGCGGGCAAAGAGCGCCGAGCAGCTCCTGGGGTCCCCGGCGGGGCACCGGGCCCGGCTCGCCGAGCGGCTCGGGCTGTAGCGGCAGGGCCGGACCGAGCACCGTGACGGAAGTGAGGACGACGATGTCCGCGACGCCATCCGCGCACGCCCCGACGACGATCCCCGGCCGGGGGATGACGATGAGCGATCTCGTCGCCCGGCACGCCCGCATCGCACCGGACGCGGTGGCGCTGGCCGATCCGGTGCACCGGCGGACCTACCGCGAACTCGACGCCCGGGTCGACCGGCTCGCCGCCGCGCTCGCCGGTCGCGGGACCGGCCCGAGCGACCGGGTCGCCGTGCTCGGGACGAACAGCGTCGGGGTGGTCGAGTCCTGGCTCGCGATCCTGCGGCTCGGCGCGATCGCGGTGCCGGTGAACTTCCGGCTGGCGCCGGACGAGATCCGCTACGTCCTCGACGACAGCGGATCGAGCCTGGCCCTCGTCGATCCGGCGCTGGCGCCCGGGGTCGCGAAGGCCCGCGCAGGGGCGCCGTCGGTCCGGTCGGTGATCACGTTCGGCGAGGAGTACGAGGCGCTGCTCGCCGAACCCGGACGGCCCCGCGGGTACCCGGAATCCCCGGTGCCGGACGAGGCACCGGCGTTCATCATGTACACCTCCGGGACGACCGGCTTCCCGAAGGGCGCGGTGCTCACCCATCGCAACCTGTACCTGCACGCCTTCTGCTCGATGGCGACCCTGGGCATCACCGGCGACGACCGCGTGTGGATGTCGGCGGCGCCGCTGTTCCACATCGCCGGGCTGTCCGGGATGCTGCCGGTGCTGATCACAGGCGGGAAGGTCGTGATCCCGCCGTCGGGCGGCTTCGACCCGGTGCAGACCGTGCGCACCCTCGCCGGCGAGGGCGTCACCTCGTGCTTCATGGTCCCGGCCCAGTGGCAGGCGGTCTGCGCCGTCGATCTCGCCGCCCACGATCTGTCCCGGCTGCGCCGGATCTCCTGGGGTGCGGCGCCGGCGTCGACCACCCTGCTCCGCACCATGATCGACGCGTTCCCTCAGGCCGAGGTGTGCACCGCGTTCGGGCAGACCGAGTGCAGCCCGGTCACCACGAACCTGCGCGGCGAGGACTCGATCCGCAAGATCGGGTCGATCGGCACGCCGATGGTCGGCGTCGAGGCCCGGATCGTCGACGACGACATGAACGACGTCCCGCCCGGGGACGTCGGCGAGATCGTCTACCGCAGTCCGATGGTGATGACCGGCTACTGGAACAAGCCCGAGGAGACCGCCGAGGCGTTCCGCGGCGGCTGGTTCCACTCCGGCGACCTGGTCCGCGCGGACCCGGACGGCTACCTCTACGTCGTCGACCGCAAGAAGGACATGATCATCTCCGGTGGCGAGAACATCTACTGCGCCGAGGTGGAGAACGTGCTCGCCGGGCATCCGAAGATCGCCGACGTGGCCCTGATCGGCGTCCCGGACCCGAAGTGGGGCGAGACGCCGCTGGCCGTCGTCGTGCCGCGGGACCCGGCCGATCCGCCGACCGGCGCCGACATCGAGGGCTACGCCCGGGAGCGGCTGGCCGCATACAAGCGGCCCCGGCACCTGCGGCTGGTCGACGCGCTGCCGCGCAACCCGAGCGGGAAGGTGCTCAAGACGGTGCTGCGCGCGGACCACGGCGGCTAGAACGACCTGCGGGACAGCACCACCTTCGCGTCCGTGACGTCGCGCGGGAAGACCAGCAGGGCGTATCCGGCGCCGCCCTCGTCCCGGGAGATGGTTGCCCGGATGCCGGCGGCGCGCAGCCGGTCGCGCAGCACCCGGGCCGCGTCCGGGCCCGGGACCCGGGAGACCTCGGTCAGCAACCCGGTGGCGACCGGGTCGTCCGGGTCGTCGGTGGGCAGTTTCACGTTCCGCTGGTGGCCGAACGTCCAGCGCAGCAGCAGCCCGATCAGGACCAGCGTCGTGACCAGGCCGATCACGGTGCCCAGCCGGGGGACGAGGTCCAGGTTCATCGGTCGATCGTCGCACCCGCGGGCGCCGGGCGCCTCGCCGAGCGGACGGGGTGAACCGATCCAGCGCTCGGTTTCCCGCGCGGATCGCGTAGTTTGCCGCGCACAGGGGTGTGACGAGTGCCGACTCGGCGACGCCCAGCGGCTACTCGCCAGTAGTATCCGTGCAGGCTGTGCCGACTGTGCCGATGACGACGCGGAGGTGTCCGGTGCCCTACCCGACCGATCGTGAGCGCGACCGCCCGTGGGTGATCCGCACGTACGCCGGGCACTCGTCGGCGGCGAAGACCAACGAGCTGTACCGGCGGAACCTGGCGAAGGGGCAGACCGGGCTCTCGGTCGCCTTCGACCTGCCCACCCAGACCGGATACGACCCGGACGACGAGCTCGCCAAGGGCGAGGTCGGCAAGGTCGGCGTCCCGGTCAGCCACATCGGTGACATGCGCGCGCTGTTCGAGGGCATTCCGGTGGCCGAGGCGAACACCTCGATGACGATCAACGCCCCGGCGATGTGGTTGCTTGCGCTCTACGTCGCGGTCGCCGAGGAGCAGGCCGAGGAGCAGGGCCTCGACTACTCCGAGGTCCGCGGGAAGCTGGCCGGCACCACCCAGAACGACATCGTCAAGGAGTACCTGTCCCGCGGGACCTACGTGTTCCCGCCCGGGCCGAGCCTGCGCCTGATCACCGACATGGTCGCCTGGTCGGTCACCGAGATCCCCAAGTGGAACCCGATCAACATCTGCAGCTACCACCTGCAGGAGGCCGGCGCGACGCCGCAGCAGGAGCTGGCCTACGCGCTGTCCACCGCGATCGCGGTGCTCGACTCGGTGCGCGACTCGGGCCAGGTGCCGCCGGAGAAGTTCGGCGACGTCGTCGGCCGCATCTCGTTCTTCGTCAACGCCGGCATCCGGTTCGTCGAGGAGATGTGCAAGCTGCGCGCCCTCGGCCGGCTCTGGGACGAGATCACGAAGGAGCGCTACGGCGTCGAGAACCCCAAGCAGCGCCGGCTGCGCTACGGCGTCCAGGTCAACTCGCTGGGCCTGACCGAGGCGCAGCCGGAGAACAACGTCCAGCGGATCGTGCTGGAGATGCTCGCCGTCACGCTGTCCAAGGACGCCCGGGCCCGGGCCGTCCAGCTGCCGGCCTGGAACGAGGCGCTCGGCCTGCCCCGCCCGTGGGACCAGCAGTGGGCGCTGCGGATGCAGCAGGTGCTGGCCTACGAGACCGACCTGCTCGAGTACGAGGACATATTCGACGGCTCGCGGGTCGTCGAGGCCAAGGTCGCCGAGCTCGTCGAGGGCGCCCGGGCGGAGATCGACCGGGTGCAGGAGATGGGCGGCGCGGTCGAGGCCGTCGAGAGCGGCTACATGAAGGGCGAGCTGGTGAGTTCGCTGGCCGAGCGGCGGCGCCGGCTCGAGTCCGGCGAGGAGGTCGTGGTCGGCGTAAACAAGTTCGAGACGACCGAGCCGAGCCCGTTGCAGGCCGAGGGCGCGGGGGCGATCTTCACCGTCGACCCGGCGACCGAGCAGGCCGCGGTCGAGGCGATCCGGGCCTGGCGTGCCGATCGTGACCAGGCCGCCGTCGAGGAGACGCTGCGCGCGCTGCGGGATGCGGCCAAGACCGACCAGAACCTGATGCAGGTCTCGATCGACTGCGCCAAGGCCGGCGTGACCACCGGCGAGTGGGCGGGGGCGCTGCGCGAGGTGTTCGGCGAGTTCCGGGCGCCGACCGGGGTGTCCGGGGCGAGCGCGTCCGGCGAGGCCGCGACCGAGATCGCCGAGGTGCGCGAGCGGGTCCGGACGACCGGCGACGAGCTGGGCCAGCGGCTGCGGATGCTGGTCGGCAAGCCCGGCCTGGACGGGCACTCCAACGGTGCCGAGCAGGTCGCCGTGCGCGCCCGCGACGTCGGCTTCGAAGTCGTCTACCAGGGCATCCGGCTGACCCCGTCGCAGATCGTGGCGGCCGCCGTGCAGGAGGGCGTGCACGCGGTCGGGCTGTCCGTGCTGTCCGGGTCACACCTGGAGGTCGTCCCGTCGGTGGTGCGCGGGCTGCGCGAGGCCGGCGCCGGGGACATCCCGGTCGTGGTCGGCGGGATCATTCCGCCGGACGACGAGAAGCGGCTGCGCGAGGGCGGGATCGCCGCCGTCTTCACGCCGAAGAACTACCGGATGACCGAGATGATGGACGAAATCGTGACCCTGATCAGGCAGGCGCAGGGGCTCGACCAGGGGTGAGCGGGCGGTCCGGTCAGTCCCCGGTCTTCTCGCTGCCCCGGCGGCTGAGCAGCCGGAAGCCGGGGATCCCGACGATCGCTTGCCGGACCTCCTTCAGCACGTCCAGCAGCTCGTGCACGTCCGGGCCGACGCGGTCCAGGGTCGCGAGGATCGGCATGATGTCGTTCTCCATGTGCTCGGTGAACACCGGCAGATGGTCGACGAGCTTGATCGCGGCGTGGATCTCGTCCTCGGACAGCTCGTCGACGAACTTGCGGGCCAGCGGTGCCGCCTGCTGAGCGAGCGGGGCGTAGAGATCGATCAGCTCGCGGGCCTGGCTGCTGGCGACCTGCGCCTCGTCGACGACCCCGTTCGCCCGCTCGGCGACCTGGCGGGCCGAGCCGATCACGCCGGTCGCGTCCGTGGTGACCTGCTCGACCTGCGAGATGAGGTTGCCGGCCCGGTCGCAGACGGTCGAGGTGGTGCGGATGAGGCCGCCTGCGTCGTCGGCGACGGCGTCCACCCGGGCGACCAGGCCCTCGGCGTTCCCGGCGACGGTGGTGACGCGGGTGACGAGCTCGCCTGCGTCGTCGGCGACGCCGGTGACCCGGGAGACCAGCGACTCCGCGTCCACCGCGACGCCGGAGACGCGCTCGACGAGCTGCTCCGCGCGCTCGGCCACCGGCCGGATCCGCTCGACCACGCCGGTCGCCTCGCCGGCCACCGCGTCGACCCGGACGAGCAGCCCCTCGGCCCGGTCGACGACGCCGTCCACCCGGTCCAGCAGCGCCTCCGCCCGGCCCGCGATGGTGCCGATCCGGCCGACCAGCGACCCGATGTCGTCGATCAGCTCACCGGCACGGGCCGGGAGCGCGACCACCGTGCCGGCTAGCTCACCGGTCCGGTCGACGACGGCCGCCGCCCCGGAGAGCAGGTCGGACGGGCCGGGGACCGGGATCCCGGCGATGCGCAGCGCCATGTGCGGGATCCTCGCATCCCGGCGGCGTCCGGGGGGTCACGACTCGGGTGTGCGCGCGCAGAGGTCGTCGACGGTGAGATCCGGCGGTGGGAGGTTCTCCTCGGTGAACCCGAACGGACGCGCCAGCTCCAGCCAGCGGCCGGACTCCTGCAGCGCGGTCAGCCCGCGGTCGAACTCGGCGCGGAACGCGGAGTCGGCGGGCCGGAACGCGAACGCCCCGGCACCGACGACCGGGCGGCCGTTCACCTCGGGCGCGAAGCCGGGCGTGACCTGCAGCCCGATGCCGGCGTTGCGGCGCACCTCGTCGAGCAGCGAGATCCGGGTGAGCGCGCCGACCTGGGCCTCCCCGGCGGCGACGCCGCGGACCAGGGCGCCCTGCGAGTCGAACGGGACGATCCGCTCGCTCCCGATGTCGGCGGCGAGCGCGTACTCGAACTCGGCGGAACCGCGCAGCACCCCGAGCGTGGCGCCGGACCGCCGGACACCGCCGAGCGTCGCGACGCCCAGCGGGTTGCCGGTCGGGACCAGCAGCGCGGTCCGGGCGATGTAGTCGGGCCGGGAGAACGCGACCTGCTGGCAGCGCAGCGGGGTGACGGTGAGGCCGACCGCGATCACGTCGAACCGCTCGTCCAGCAGGCCCTCGACCAGCCGCTCGAACGGGACCTGCACCGCGACCAGCCCGCCGCCGCCCAGACCGGCGACGACCGCCCGGGCCACCTCCGGGCTCTGCCCGGTCGGCCGTCCGACGCCGTCGGTGAAGCCGAACGGGCGCTCGCCGGAGAGCCCGACCACGACGTCGCCGCCGGCCCGCAACCGGGTCAGCGCGTCGGCCGACTCGCGGCCGCAGCCGGTCAGCCCGATCGCGGCCCCGCCGAGCACCGCCGCGGTGCCCAGCAGGCGGCGCCGGCTCAGACGGATGGGGTCGTTCATGGTCCGGACGAGCCTAGGTGATCGGTGCGGCCGGGGCCGCCCGGCCGCGGCGCGCCGCTAGTCCGACCACTCCGGCGGGCGCTTCTCCAGGAACGACGCCATCCCCTCGCGGGCCCCGCCGGACTGCGACATCGAGGCCATGACCTCGGACGCGATCCGGTAGGCGTCCGCCTCCGGACGGTCGAGCTGGGCGTAGAGGGTCTGCTTGCCGACGGCCTTGGACAGCCGGCTGCCGCGGGTGGCCCTGGCGAGCAGCTCGTCGACCCTGGCGTCCAGCTCGTCGTCGGGCACCGCGTAGTTGATGAGGCCCCATCCGGCGGCGGTCGCGGCGTCGATCGGGTCCCCGGTCAGGGCCAGCTCCATCAGCCGCTTGCGGCCGATGTTGCGGGCGACCGGGACCGCCGGGGTGTGGCAGAACCAGCCACCCTTGCCGCCCGGCAGCGCGAACGTCGCCGACTCGGCGGCGACCGCGAGGTCGCAGGACGCGACGAGCTGGCAGCCGGCCGCCCACGCCGTCGCGTGCACCCGTGCGACGACGACCTGCGGCACCTCCTGCACGGTGCGCATCACCGTCGTGCACAGCCGGAGCAGGTCGCGCACCCCGGCCAGGTCCCGGTCCGCGACGTCGCCGAAGTCGTGCCCGGAGGAGAACGCCTTGCCCTCGCCGGCGAGCACGATCCCGGTCGCGTCGCTGCGCCCGGCGCTCTCGAACGCGTCCAGCAGTTCCCGGAGGTGCCCGGCGGTCAGCGAGTTCCGCCGCTGCGGCCGGTTCATCGTGATCCGGACCGTGTCGCCGTCCTGCTTGACCAGCAGGTGCTCGTAGTCGGCCATGGCCCGACGGTATCTCGACAGGGCGGTGCGGCGAAGCTATCGTGCACTTTGACCAGATTGACGATTCTGGTCATGAAGTCAAGCAGTCACCACAGTCCAGCAGTGGAGGTGCCGTGTCGGTGGCGGAGCAGGTCCCTGGAGACGCCGAGCGGATGGAGCGGGTGCTCGACGCGGCCGCCGAGCTGCTCGTGCGCTGGGGCTACCGGCGGGTGACCGTCGAGGACGTCGCCCGCCGGGCCGGGGTCGGGAAGGGCACCGTCTACCTGCACGTCCGCACCAAGGAGGCGCTGTTCCTGACCGTGCTGCTGCGGGCGCAGCGGCGGCTGTTCGCCGATCTCGCCGACCGGATGGCCGCCGAGCCGGCGAACGCGCTGCCGTGGCGGATGTCCCGGCTGCTCTACGAGCGGATGCGCGGCGACGCCGTGGCCCGGACGATCTACCTGGGCGACGCCGAGGTGCTCGGCCGGCTCGCGCACGAGGCGGCGGGGGCGCTCGGCGAGCTCGCGGCCATGCGCGAGGACGTCGTCCGGCGGTACTTCCGGCTCCTCCGCGGCGCCGGGCTGGTCGCCACCGACCTGCCCGCCGAGCAGCAGATGCACAACTGGGGATCGGTGATCTACGGCTACTTCCTCACCGACAACCTGCCGCAGGTCACGGCGCTGGTCGGCGAGGGCGGGCGCGGCGAGCTGCTCGAGTACGCGGTCCGCCGCCTGCTCGTCACACCCGGCCTCGATCCCGAGCAGGAGGCGGCCGCCGCGGCGTCCGTCGCGACCGAGGCGGCCGCGCTCTACCGGCCGCTGATCGAGCACATCGATACCGAATGGCGCCGCCGGACCCGGTGATCCCGGGCCCGCCGGACCACCACCGAGGGGAGCACGACATGACCGCACCGACCGGAGCGCCGGACCTGCTGGCACCCGACTTCACCGACGACCCGTACGCCGGATACGCCCGGCTGCGCGAGCAGGCGGCCGCGGCGACCGTCTCCCTGATGGGCGGCCCGCCGATGATGCTGGTGACCCGCTACGACGAGGTCCGGACGGTGCTCACCGATCCGCGGTTCGTCACCGATCCCGAGCTCGCCGGTGCCGGGGTGAACGCCCGGGACGCGCTGCTGCGCCGGGCCGGTGTGCCCGACGACCTGGTCGGCTACCTGGTCCGCACGATCCTCACCGCCGACGGCGACGACCACACCCGGCTGCGCAAGCTGGTCTCCCGCGCCTTCACCGTGCGACGGGTGCAGGCGCTGCGGCCCCGGGTCGAGGAGATCGTCGCCGGCCTGCTCGACGACATCGCCGCGGCCGGTGCGGACGGCACCCCGGTCGATCTGGTCGAGGCGTTCGGCTATCCGCTGCCGATCACGGTGATCTGTGAGCTGGTCGGGGTCCCCGAGGCGGATCGCGCGCAGTGGCACCGGTGGGGCCGGGTGCTGACGTCGATGGATCCGGAGCGGATTCCCGGCGTGCTGCGCGCCGCCGTCGACCACGTGCACGAGCTGATCGCGGCGCGCCGCGCGGAACCGGCCGACGACCTGGTCAGCGCGCTGATCGCGGCCCAGGAGGACGACGGCGACCGGCTCTCCGACCAGGAGATGGTCACGATGGTCTTCGCGATCGTGATGGCCGGGCACGAGACCACCGCACACCTGCTGTCGAACGGGGCGCTGGCCCTGCTGACCCGGCCCGACCAGCTCGCGCTGCTGCGGGCGGAGCCCGACCGGTGGCCGGCCGCGGTGAACGAGCTGATGCGGGCACGCGGGCCGGTGCAGTTCACCCAGTTCCGGTATCCGGTCACCGACGTCGAGCTGGGCGGTGTGCCGATCCCGGCCGGAACCCCGGTGATCGCCGGTCTGCTGCCGGCGAACCACGATCCGCGGGCATTCGACCGGCCGGACGAGATCGATCTCCGGCGGGACACCGGGCGCGGCGAGGGCCACCTCGGGTTCGGTCAGGGCGCGCACTACTGCCTGGGCGCCGCGCTCGCCCGGCAGGAGGGTGACGCCGGGCTGCGGATGATGTTCGACCGCTTCCCGCGCCTGCGGCTCGCGGTCCCCGCGCAGGAGATCACCTGGGTGCCGCAGCCCGGGATGAGCCGGGTCGCGCAGCTGCCCGTGCTGGTGTCCTGAGGCCCGGTTTCCCCCCGCCGGGTCCACCCGGCGGGGGAGGGCGGTGCGCCGCCGCGGACCTAGCGTCGGGCCGTGCCCGGCGGTACCCGCCGGACACCACTCACGGGAGGTGCACGGATGACGGACCGAGCGGGAGCGCCGCAGGCGGGCGGCCTGCGGGCCACCGCGCGCCGGCTGGTCGCGGGCGGACGCGGGATCCTGGCCGCCGACGAGAGCGTCGCGACGATGTCGAAACGGCTCGACGACGCCGGGGTGCCGGCGTCCGCGCAGCGGCGCCGCACCTACCGGGAGTTGCTGGTCACCGCGGACCGGCTGGCCGACGGGGTGAACGGGGTGATCCTCTGCGAGGAGACCCTGCGCCAGCGGTTCGCCGACGGCCGCACCTTCCCCGAGGGGATCGCCGGGCTCGGCATGCTGCCCGGGATCAAGGTCGACACCGGCACCGCGCCCCTGGCCGGGGCGCCGGGCGAGACGGTCACCACCGGGCTGGACGGCCTGCCGGAGCGGGCCGCGGAGTTCGCCGCGCTCGGGGCCCGGTTCGCCAAGTGGCGCGCGGTCTTCCGGATCACCGGTGACCTGCCGTCGAACTGGGCGATCCGGGCGAACGCGCACGCGCTGGCCCGCTACGCCGCCGACTGCCTGCAGGCCGGGCTGGTGCCGATCGTCGAGCCGGAGGTGCTGGCGGCCGGCGACCATCCGCTGGACCGCACCGCGACCGTCACCGCGCGGGTGCTGGCGACGGTCACCGCCGCGCTCGCCGACGCGGGGATCGATCCCGCTGCGACCGTCCTCAAGCCGAACATGGTCACCGCGGGCGCCGACGCCGTGGTGGCGGACCCGGCCTCGGTCGGCCGGGCCACCCTGGACGTGCTCCGGGCGACCGTCCCGGACGATCTCGCCGGGGTCGCGTTCCTGTCGGGAGGCTGGGCCCCGGCCACGGCCGCGGCGAACCTCGCCGCGATCCGCGAGCTGCCGGCACCGTGGCCGGTGACCTTCTCGTTCGGGAGGGCGCTGGTGAGCCCGGCGCTGCACGCCTGGCGTGGCGACCCGGACGCGGTGCCCGCCGCTCAGGAGGCGCTGCTCGCCGAGGTGCGCCGCAACACCGCCCCCGCGCCGGTGCCTGCCTGAGCCGGGATCAGCGGCCCGCCGCGCCGCCGGCGAACGGCCGGTGCGTTCCGCGGAACGCACCGGTCACGGCGCCCGCCACGGTGCGGTCCCGAGCACGTGCGCGAGCAGCAGCCCGGTGCTCGCCGTCGCGTCCGGATGGGTGACGACGTGCCACGGCCGGTCCAACGGGGTCCCCGGCACGTCGAGCTCGACCAGCTCCCCGTCGGCGAGCAGCCTGCGCACCGCCTCCCGGGACACCAGGGTCACGCCGAGTCCGGCCCGGGCGGCGGCGACGGTCGCCCCGTGCGAGCCGAGGACCAGCCGCGGCGGGTCCACGCCGAGCGCGTCGAGCAGCGCGGACAGCGTCGTCCGGATCCCGGAGCCGGCCTCGCGGAGCAGCCAGGTCGTCGTCGCCGGATCCGGCCCGGCGCCCGGCGCGCCGACGACGACCAGCACGTTGTCCCGGACCGCGCGCACCGCGGGCGGGCCGGACGCGCCCGGGTCCCGTGCCGTCGACGGCGGCCGCCCGGCGACGACCACGTCCACCTCGTGATGGGCGAGCATCGGCCAGATCCGGTCGCTGGGCGCCACGTCCACCTCCAGCGCCACCCCCGGGTACCGGGCGCGGAACCCGGCGAGCAGCCCGGGCAGCAGGTGCTCGCCCGCGGTCGTGACGGCGGCCAGCCGGACCCGGCCGTGCTCCGGATCGGCCTCGCCGCGGGCCGCGGCGGCGCCCTCCTCGAGGAGGCCGAGTACCCGGCGTGCGTAGCCGGCGTAGCGGCGCCCGGCGGCGGTAAGCCGGACCCCGCGACCGTCCCGCTCGACCAGCGGGACGCCGACGTCCTCGGCCAGCGCCCGGACCGCCGCCGACACCGTCGACTCGGTGACGAACAGGCTCGCCGCGGCGCCGCGGACCGAGCCGTGCTCCGCCAGCGCGACGAACGCGCGCATCCGGGCAGTGGTCGTCACCCGCTGAGCGTACGGCGGTCGCCGTCGGCAGGTGTGCGATCGCGATCGGCCGGCCGTGGCCGCGGTGACGGAGGTGTTCGCTGGACGGTGTGGACGAAGCGGGGCGGATCATCCGGCTGCGACGTGAGTTGCGCGCGGCGGGATGGAGCGACGACGAGCTGCGCCGGGCGAGGCGAAGCGGCGTGTTGCGGCAACTCCGCCGCGGCGCCTATCTCGACGGAGCGCTCCCCGCCGATGCGGTCGAGCGGCACCACGCCACGACACGTGCCGTGCTGGCCCAGCTCGGTGAGGCCGCAGTGGCCAGCCACGTGTCTGCGGCGGTGCTGCACGGGCTCGCGGTGTGGAACCTGCCGCTGGACCGGGTGCACGTCACCAGGGACCGCTCGTACGGCGGTCGCCGGACCCGGGACCTGCACCTGCACCCGTCCCCGCTGGGTGCCTCCGACCGCACCGTCGTCGGAGGGCTGGCGGTGACCACGTGCGCCCGGACGGTCGTCGACATCGCCCGGACGGCCGGCTTCGAGATCGCGGTCGCGCTCGCCGATTCCGCGCTGGCACGACGGGAGCGGGGAGTGCCGCCGCCGCTGCTGCGGCATGAGCTCGACATGGCGGTCGCGGCCGCGGCGGGGCGCCGCGGTGCCGGAGCGGTTCGCCGGGTGGCGGCGTTCGCGGACGGGCGCTCCGGAAGCGTGGGGGAGTCGCGGGCACGGGTCGCGCTCGCGGTGGCCGGGCTCCCGGAGCCTGAGCTGCAGTTCCCGATCGCCGTCGCCGGCCACCGTTATTTCGCCGACTTCGCGTGGCCGCGGCAGCGCGTCATCGGGGAGTTCGACGGGCGGGTCAAGTACGGCCGTCGCGGAAGACCGGACACCGACGCGCTCTACTCCGAGAAGCTGCGCGAGGACCGGATCCGCTCCGCCGGATTCGCCGTGCACCGCTGGACCTGGCAGGACCTGGCCGACTTCCGCGGCCCCGCCGCCCGCCTGCGCGCCGCGCTGGTGCCCTGACCGCACAGGTTCCGCGACGACCGCACCAGACGGAACCAGTGCGGTCGTCGCGGAACCTGTGCGGCGGCGTCAGCGAGCGTGGCCGCCGTCGAAGACGCGGCTGGCGCGCAGATCGGCGGCGGTCAGGGTGCGGAGGTCGTCGCGGGTGACGATCGCGCTGGTGGCGTTCGCCAGGCGCAGCGCCTGGCGCATCCGGGCCCGGTCGAGGGCGTTGCGGACGCTGCGCGCACCGGCGAAGAAGGGTTGCTCCGAGCGCAGCTCCAGGTAGTCGTGGAGGGCGGTCAGGGCGTCGTCGGAGAGCGCGAGGCCGAGTTCGTCGGTCATCCGGCGGCCGATCTCGGCCAGCTCGTCGACCGAGAAGTCCGGGAAGTCGACGTGATGGGCGACCCGGGACTGCATCCCCGGGTTGGCGGTGAAGAAGGTGCCCATCCGGTCGGCGTAGCCGGCCAGGATCACGGCCAGGTCGCCACGGTGGTCCTCCATCGCCTGCAGCAGGATCTCGATGGCCTCCCCGCCGTAGTCCCGTTCGTTGCCGGGGCGGTGCAGGTAGTAGGCCTCGTCGATGAACAGCACCCCGCCGAGCGCCCGCCGGACGGTCTCCTTGGTCTTCGGTGCGGTGTGTCCGACGTACTCGCCGACGAGGTCGTCCCGGGTGGCGGACACCAGGTGCCCGGTGCGCAGGTAGCCCAGACCGTGCAGCAGGCCGGCCATCCGGCGGGCCAGTGTCGTCTTGCCGGTGCCGGGATTGCCGGTGAAGCACATGTGCAGGGTCGGGGTCAGGGTGGTCAGCCCGAAGCGGGCGCGCACCCGGTCGACGACGAGCAACGCGGCCAGCTCGCGCAGCCGCTGCTTCACCGGCGCCAGCCCGACGAGCTCGCGGTCCAGCGCGTCGAGCTCCCGGTCGACGCCGGCCTCGCGGCGGACCTCGTCCAGGTCGACGGTGTCCCCGGGGCCGAGCTCGGGCTCCGGCTCGGGCCCTGACCCGGCGGGGTCGGCATGGTCCGGCGCCGACCGGTCGGCCGGGCGCGCCGAGGCGGTGGCCCCGGCCGGGCGCGCCGACGTGGTGGGCCCGGCCGGGCGCTCCCGCTCGGCGGACCCGGGCGGGGCCGCCGAGCCGAACGCGATCCGGGTCGGCGCCGCGGCGGCGGCGCCAGAGGTCCGCGCCGGGCCGGCGGTGGGCCCGGCGTCAGCTGGCCCCGGCCCGCCGTTCTCAGTGCGGCGCACGGCCGTTGCCGGACGCCCCGTAGCGCGAGCCCGCCGGACGCTCGGTGGCGTAGGGGTGCACGGTGTACCCGATCCGCCGGTCCGCGCCCTCGGTCCGGTCCAGCCGGAATCCCGGCTCCGCCGAGGGCCGCTGCACCAGGAACGACAGGGCCACGGTCTGCCGGCCCAGCGAGGCGTCGTAGGCGTTGACCCGGACGTAGTGCTCCGGATGGGCCTGCCGGCAGGCGTTGATCTCGGCCAGCACCCCGGCCGGGTCGGCCAGGTCGAACATCGGCATGCCCCACATGTCCCAGTAGGTGTTGCGGGGGTGCGGGTCGTCGGTGAACTCGACGGCGCACGGCCAGTCGTGGTCGAGCGCCCAGCGGATCTGGGCAGTGATCTCGTCGTCGGTGAGATCGGGCAGGAAGGAGAAGGTGCCCTGGGTGACGCGCATCGGTGCCTCCGTCTCAGGCCGGGGTGGGGGTGGTCGTGACGTCCGGGGTGTCGGTGGAGGCGTAGTCGAACGTGATGTCGCCCCAGGTCGACAGCGCCGTCTCCAGCGGCCGGTTGCGCTTCGCGGCGGCGCGCAGGATCTCCGGGCCCTGGGCCAGGTAGTCGGCGCCCTCGTTCCGGGCCTTGATCATTGCTTCGACCGCGACCCGGTTCGCCTCGGCGCCGGCGGCGATGCCCATCGGGTGCCCGATCGTCCCGCCGCCGAACTGCAGCACGACGTCCTCGCCGAGGTGGTGCAGCAGCTGGTGCATCTGCCCGGCGTGGATCCCGCCGGACGCGACCGGCATGGTCGCCGGCATCGACACCCAGTCCTGGTCGAAGTAGAGCCCCTTGACCGGGTCGGCCTCGCTGCGCCCGGCGCGCAGCACGTCGTAGAAGCCGGCGACCGCGTTCGGGTCGCCCTCCAGTTTCCCGACGACGGTGCCCGCGTGGATGTGGTCGACCCCGGCCAGGCGCATCCACTTGGCGATCACCCGGAAGCTGACGCCGTGGTTCTTCTGCCGGGTGTAGGTGCCGTGCCCGGCCCGGTGCAGGTGCAGGATGACGCCGTTGCGCCGGGCCCACGTCGACAGGCTCTGGATGGCGGTGTAGCCGACGGTCAGGTCGACCATCACGATCACGCTGCCCAGCTCGCGGGCGAACTCGGCGCGCTCGTAGATGTCCTCCATCGTGGCCGCGGTGACGTTGAGGTAGTGGCCCTTCACCTCGCCGGTCTCGGCCTGCGCCCGGTTCACCGCCTCCATGCAGGACAGGTAGCGGTCCCGCCAGCGCATGAACGGCTGGGAGTTGATGTTCTCGTCGTCCTTGGTGAAGTCCAGCCCGCCGCGCAGTGCCTCGTAGACGACCCGGCCGTAGTTCCGCGCGGACAGCCCGAGCTTGGGCTTGGTGGTCGCGCCCAGCAGCGGGCGGCCGAACTTGTTCAGGTACTCGCGCTCGGTGACGATCCCGTGCGGCGGCCCGGCGAAGGTCTTGACGTAGTGCGGCGGGATCCGCATGTCCTCCAGCCGCAGCGCGGCGAGCGGCTTGAACCCGAAGACGTTGCCGATGATCGAGCTGGTCAGGTTCGCGATCGAGCCCTCCTCGAACAGGTCGAGGTCGTAGGCGATATAGGCGATCCACTGGCCGGGCGTGTTCGGCACCGGCTCCACTCGGTAGCACTTGGCCTGGTAGTGCTCGTAGGCCGTCAGCCGGTCGGTCCAGACGACCGTCCAGGTCGCGGTGCTGGACTCGCCGGCGACGGCGGCCCCGGCCTCCTCGGGCGGCACCCCGTCCTGCGGGGTGACCCGGAAGGCGCACAGCAGGTCGGTGTCCTTCGGCTGGTAGTCGGGCTGCCAGTACCCCATCTCGGCGTAGGGGATGACGCCTGCGCTCCATCGATCGCTCATGGGCTCCAGCGTGCGGCCGGACCGTCAGTCGGACAATCGAGTGTTCTGGTCGGACTCTTCGCCATATGGCTCAGAGTGGGGTGCTGTGACATGAGGGGCGGTGACATGAGGGGCGGTGACGACGACGGTCGTACCGGCACCGGGGCGCGACCGCAGCCGGGCGATCCCGCCGATCAGCTCGGCGCGCTCGCGCATCGAGGCCGTCCCGTAGCCCTCGCGGACGCCGGCCAGGCCGGTCCCGTCGTCGGCGACCTCCAGCCGGACGCCGTCGTCGTCGACCGCCAGCCGCAGCACGACGCGGGACGCCCCGGCGTGCTTGAGCACGTTCTGCAGGGCCTCCTGCGCGATCCGGTACAGCGCGACCTCCACGTGGTCGGGCAGCCGTCGCTCGTCGAGCTCGAGCCGCACCTCCGGCACCGGCAGGTCGCGGGCCAGCGCGGCGAGCGCCCCGGCCAGGCCGAGATCGTCGAGCACCGGCGGGCGGAGCGCCCCGATCGCCGAACGGGCCTCGTCCAGCGTCGTCCCGACCAGGTCGGAGGCCCTGGCCAGCTCGGCCCGGGCGTCGGCGGTCTCGCCGCGGGAGAGCAGCGTCCCGGCGGCGTCCAGGTGGAACGACAGGGTGACCAGCCGCTGCGAGATGCCGTCGTGGATGTCCCGGGCGAGCCGGCGGCGCTCGGTCTCCTGGGCGGCGACGGTCTGCTCGGCGAACCGTTCGTGCGCCCGCTCCCGGGCCCGCAGCCTGCGGTGCATCCGGGCCTGGTGCAGTGCCGCGGCGAGCAGCCTGCCGATCGCCAGCAGCAGCCGGACGTCGCGGTCGCCGAACTCGCGACGGTCGACGGTGTGCACGTTGAGCACGCCGGCCAGCCCGTAGGGCTCGGACAGCATCGGCACCGACACCATCGAGGTGTAGTCCTGGCCGCGCAGCTCCGGGATCGGCAGGTAGCGGGGATCGGCGCCCTTGTCGTCGGTGATCACGGCGGGGGTGCGGTGCGCCGCGACCCAGCCGCTCACCCCGCGCCCGAGCGGCAGGTGCACGGTCCCCACCCGGGCGTCGAACGGCGGGGTGGCACCGGCCAGCGTCAGCGCGTGGTCGGAGTCGTCGAGCACGTGCACGAAGCAGACGTCGGTCGCGGTCGCCTCGGTGATCACCCGGGTGACCGCGGCCGCCAGCGGCTCCACCCCGGGGCCGCTCGCGGTGGCCTCGATGATGCCGAGCAGGACGGCGTTCTCCCGCTCCGGGTCGCCGAGGCCCAGCCCGCGCGGGCTCACCGGAAGACCCCCTCCCGCAGCGCGGCGGCGACCGCGGCCGTCCGGTCCGGGACGTCGAGCTTGCGCAGCACCGCCCGCACGTGCGACTTCACCGTCTCCTCGCCGATCACCAGCTCGGCGGCGATCGACCGGTTCGAGTGCCCGGCGACCAGCAGCGCCAGCACCTCGCTCTCCCGGTGGGTCAGCCCGAGCCGGGCGCCGGGCCAGAATTCGTTGCGCTCCAGGCGGGCCGCCGACGCCGCGGCCCGGCCGGCCATCGTCGCGTCCACCACGGTCGTCCCGGTCGCGGCCAGCTCCAGCTGGCGGACCAGCTCCTCGCCGCCGATCCGCTTCAGCAGGTACCCGGCGGCCCCGGCGCGCAGCGCCTGGAACAGGTACTGCTCGTCGTCGTAGACGCTCAGTAGCACGACCTTCTGGTCGGGCAGCCGCTCGCGCAGCCTGCGGCACAGGTCCAGCCCGGACTCGCCGGCCATCCGGACGTCGCACAGCACGATGTCGGGCTCCAGCGAGACCGCGGCCGCCAGCGCCGCCGCCGCGTCGTGCGCGGTGCCGACCACCCGGACCCGGCCGCGGAACGGCCCCAGCATGGCCTTGAGGCCCTGGACGACCATCTCGTGGTCGTCGACCACGACCAGCCGCAGCGGTGTGGCGCCCGTCATGCGCCCACCATAGGGCGGGTTCTCCCCCCGCGGCTCCCCCGAGCCGGGGGAGCCCTCGGCCCCGTCCGCTCCCTAGCGTCGGCCACCCGACGGGGAGAGGAGGACCGCCGTGCCGGACAAGTCACTGCGGATCCGGCGGGCCGGGCCCGACGAGGCGCGCCGCCGACCGATCATGCTGGCGATCGCGGGGGACAGCGCCGCGGGCAAGACCACGCTGACCCGCGGGCTGGTGGAGGCGCTCGGCCCGGAGCGCTGCGTGTCGCTGTGCACCGACGACTACCACCGCTACGACCGGACCGAACGCCGCGGGCTGCCGTTCACGGCGCTGCACCCGGACTGCAACCACATCGGGATCATGGAGCAGCACCTGCAGCTGCTCGCGACCGGCGAGCCGGTGCTCAAACCGGTCTACGACCACTCGACCGGCGAGCTGGTCCGGCCCGAACTGGTCGAACCGGCGCCGGTGGTGATCGTCGAAGGCCTGCTGCCCCTGTACTCGAAGCTGGCCAGGGCGTGCTTCGACGTCACCGTGTACCTGGACCCGCCGGAGGAGATCCGCCGGGGCTGGAAGGTGCAGCGGGACTGTGCGAAGCGCGGCTACGACCCGGAGCAGGTGCTCGCCGAGCTGGAACGGCGCGAGCCCGAGTCGGCCGAGCACATCCGCCCGCAGCGCAGGCACGCCGACCTGGTGGTCCGGTTCGCGCCGATCGAGAGCCGCAACGACCCGGCGGGCACGCCGCTGTCGGCGACGGTGATGCTGCGCCCGACGATCCCGCACCCGGACCTGACCGGGGTGCTGCAGCCGGGGCTGAGCCGGGCGATGCACCTCAAGCTGGAGCGCGACCCGGACGGACGCCCGGTGGAGTCGCTGCATGTGCACGGCTACGTGCCCCGGGAGGAGTCGGTCGCGGTGGAGAAGGCGATCTGGACGGAGCTGGACGCGCCCGGCCGGGACGCCCCGGCGGGCCTGGGCCGGATCGGCGACGACCGCAGCGAGCCGCTGGCGATCGCCCAGCTGCTGATCCTGTTCCACCTGATGGAGCTGGACCGGTGAGCGCCGGGGACGTGCCGTCGGCGGTGCTGTTCGACGTGGACGGGACGCTGGCCGAGACCGAGCGGGACGGGCACCGCCCGGCGTTCAACCGGGCGTTCGCCGAGCACGGCGTCGGTGTGCACTGGGACGCCGACCACTACGCCCGGCTGCTCGCCGTCACCGGTGGCAGGCAGCGGATCGCCGCCGACCTGCGGGCCCGCGGCCACGCCGCCGACGCCGCCGAGCGGATCGCGCAACGGGTGCACTGCACCAAGACGACGCTGTTCGCCGAGCACGCCCGGTCCGGGTCGATCCCGGCCCGGCCGGGCGTCCGGACCCTGGTCGCCGACCTGCGCCGGCACGGCGTCCGGATCGGTGTGGTGACGACCGGTCGCCGGGAGTGGGCGGAACCGCTGGTCGGGCACCTGATCGGCGACGTCGCGCAGGAGATCGACGTGGCGGTCTACGGCGACGACGTGACCGCGCTGAAACCGGATCCGCGCTGCTACCGGCTGGCGCTGCGCAGGCTGGGGATGCCGGCGTCGTGCGTGGTGGCGGTGGAGGACTCGGCAGCCGGCCTGCGGGCCGCGCTCGGGGCGGGCCTGGTGACGGTGGTGGTGCGGTCCGGGCCCACCGCCGGGCACGACGTCGGCGGTGCGGCGCTGGTCCGCGAGTCGTTCGACGGGGATCCGGCGCTGGACGCCGAGCTGCTCGGCGGCCTGCTCGCGGACGGTCAGCGGGTCCGGCGGGAGTCGTGCAGGCGCAGCAGCGCGTAGGCGGCGAGGGTCTGCGCGTCGGTGATCCCGCCGCGCAGGGTGAGCTCCTCGAACGTCTCGGGATCGAACCAGGCGGAGCGCATGTCCTGCTCCTGGTGCTCGCGCTGCGGCGGGCCCGCGGTGAGACCGGTGGCGAGATAGACGTGGCCGCGCTGGCTGGACATGCCGGGCGCGACGTCGAGCATCCCGAGGAAGGTCATCGCCGTCGCGGCGAGGCCGGTCTCCTCGAGCAGCTCGCGGACGGCCAGCTCGGCCGGATCGGCCTCGGCCCGGTCCGGCGCGGTGCCCGCCGGGAACTCCCAGCGGCGCTCGCCGACCGGGTAGCGGAACTGCTCGACCAGGTGCAGCCGGCCGTCGTCGTCGCGGGGGATCACCAGGGCGTAGGTGGGCTTGTCGACGACGCCGTAGATCCCCTCGGTGCCGTCGGCGCGCCGGATGCCGTCCTCGCGGACGGTCATCCAGCTGTTCGCGTACACCCGGCGGGTCGAGATCTGCTCGATCACCCGCCCAGCTTCGCCGATCACGGTCGGCTTACAGTGAGCCGGGTGCGCCTCGTCATCGCCCGCTGCCAGGTGGACTACGCAGGACGGCTGACCGCCCACCTGCCGATGGCCCCGCGGTTGTTGCTCGTGAAGCAGGACGGCTCGGTGAGCATCCACGCCGACGACCGCGCCTACAAGCCGCTGAACTGGATGTCCCCGCCCTGCTGGCTCACCGAGGAGCCCGGCGTGTGGACGGTGCGGAACAAGGCCGACGAGTCGCTGGTGATCACCATCGACGAGGTGCTGCACGACTCGACGCACGAGCTCGGCGTCGATCCCGGCCTGGTCAAGGACGGTGTGGAGGCGCACCTGCAGGAGCTGCTGGCGGCGCACCCGGAGACCCTCGGCGAGGGCTGGACGCTGGTCCGCCGCGAGTACATGACCGCCGTCGGGCCGGTCGACCTGCTGTGCCGCGACGCCGACGGCCGGCACGTCGCGGTGGAGATCAAGCGGCGCGGCGAGATCGACGGCGTCGAGCAGCTGACCCGGTACCTGGAGCTGATGAACCGGGACCCGCTGCTCGCCCCGGTGCAGGGGGTGTTCGCGGCCCAGCAGATCAAGCCGCAGGCGCGGACCCTGGCGACCGACCGCGGGATCCGCTGCGCGACCGTCGACTACGACGAGCTGCGCGGGATGACGTCGAAGGAGATGCGGCTGTTCTGAGCGGTCGCGTCCGCCGGGTTCAGCGGATGGAGCCGATGAGATCGCGGGCCGCGTCGCCGTGCAGCGCGGCGGCGTCGCTGATCGTGATCACCGCGCTGGGGCCGGACAGCCGGATCCTGCGGTCGTGGGAGCTGGAGCTGAGCCGCGAGCGGCGGTTGACCGTCCCGCACGGGACCCGGACCGTTCACGTCGGCGCCGCGGGCACCGTGCACCGGGTTCGGGTGGAGCTGGGTCGGCGGCGTCGCCGAGGCTGACCTTCCGGGGCCAGTACGGGCCCGGCCGGACCTTCCGCGGGCGTTTACGCTGATCACGTGAGTGCCACCGCCGCTGACTCCGCCGTGACCGCCGCCACCGATCCCGCCGGTAGTACCGACTTCGCGTCGCTGTCCCCGCGCACCGGCGCCGAGCTCGCCCGCTACCCGGTGCACGACGCCGAGCACGTGCGCGCCGCCGTCCGCGCCGCGGGCGAGGCCGCCGCCTGGTGGGACGGCCTCGGCTTCGCCGGCCGCCGCACCCGGCTGGCCGCCTGGAAGAAGGTGCTGGTCCGCCAGCTCGACCGGGTCGCCCGGGTGGTGGCCGACGAGACCGGCAAGCCGTTCGACGACGCCCGGCTCGAGGTCGTCCTGACGATCGACCACCTGGACTGGGCGTCGGCGAACGCGGCGAAGGTGCTCGGGCGGAAGTCGGTGTCGCCGGGCCTGCTGATGGCGAACCAGGCCGCATCGGTGGCGTACCGGCCGCTCGGCGTGGTTGGCGTCATCGGGCCGTGGAACTACCCGATCTTCACGCCGATGGGGTCGATCGCCTACGCGCTCGCCGCGGGCAACACGGTGGTGTTCAAGCCGTCCGAGCTCGCCCCGGGCGTCGCGCACGAGCTGGCGCGCACCCTCGCCGAGGCGGTGCCCGAGGTCGGCCGCTACCCGCTGCTCAGCGTCGTCACCGGGTTCGGGGCGACCGGCGCCGAGCTGTGCCGGGCGCCGGGCGTCGGCAAGATCGCGTTCACCGGCTCGGCCGCGACCGGCCGCCGGGTGATGGCCGCCTGCGCCGAGAACCTGGTCCCGGTGCTGATGGAGTGCGGCGGCAAGGACCCGCTGATCGTGGACGCCGACGCCGACCTGGACGCCGCCGCGGACGCCGCCGTCTGGGGCGGGATGTCCAACGCCGGGCAGACCTGCGTCGGCGTGGAACGGGTCTACGTCGTGGAGACCGTCGCCGGGCGCTTCCTGGAGAAGGTCCGCGCGGCCGCGTCGAAGCTGCGGGTCGGCACCGCGGCCAACGAGGGCGACCTGGGCCCGATGACGATGCCGTCGCAGACCGAGATCGTGCGCAGGCACGTCACCGAGGCGTTGTCGGCGGGCGGCCGGGCGATCGTCGGCGGTGCGGAGTCCGTGCACGACGACGGCACCATCTCCCCGGTGGTGATCGCCGACGTCCCGGAGGACTCGGTCGCCGTCACCGAGGAGACGTTCGGGCCGCTGGTCGTGGTGAACCGGGTGCCGGACGTCGACGAGGCGGTCCGCCGCGCCAACGCCACCGGCTACGGCCTCGGCGCCACCGTGTTCTCCGCGAAGCGCGGCGACGAGATCGCCGCCCGGCTGCGCTGCGGGATGGTCTCGATCAACGGCGTCATCTCGTTCGCCGGCATCCCGTCGCTGCCCTTCGGCGGGGTGGGGGAGTCCGGGTTCGGCCGGATCCACGGCGCCGACGGCCTGCGCGAGTTCACCCGGGCGCAGTCGGTGGCCCGGCAGCGGTTCGCGCTGCCGGTCGCGGTGACCTCGTTCCGGCGGACCGCGAAGACCATGCAGGCGCTGGTCGGGGTGGTGAAGGCCCGGCACGGTCGGTGACGGCCGCCGCGCCCGGCGGTACTGCCCGTCCGGTCAGCGCGGGCGGGTGGCCCTGGTCGCACCATACCCACCGGTAGCGACCCGGATGGCAGGATCGCGCGCGACGACAGAGACGTCCAACTGGGAGGTTGCAGCGTGGCACGCGAGATCCGGACGGTCGGAGTGGTCGGCCTCGGCACCATGGGCGCGGGGATCGTCGAGGTCTTCGCCCGCAACGGCCTCGAGGTGATCGCCGTCGAGGTCGACGCCGACGCCGGGGAGCGGGGCAAGACCCACCTGGCGGCGTCCACCGGACGGGCGGTGCAGCGCGGCAAGCTGACCCAGGAGCAGGCCGACGAGCTGCTCGGGCGGATCACGGTCACCACGTCGATGGCCGATCTCGCCCCGGCCCAGCTGGTCGTCGAGGCCATCCCGGAGAACCTGGAGGCGAAGGCCGAGATCTTCGCGACGGTGGACGGCGTCGTCGCCGAGGACACCATCCTCTGCTCCAACACCTCGTCGCTGTCGGTGACCGAGCTGGCGGTGCGGACCAAGCGCCCCGGCAAGGTCGTCGGGATGCACTTCTTCAACCCGGCGCCGGTGCAGAAGCTGGTCGAGGTGGTGCGCACGGTCGTCACCGAGCCGGAGGTGATCGACGACGTCAAGGCGTTCGCCGACTCGCTGGGCAAGGTCCCGGTCGTCATCGGCGACCGCGCCGGGTTCATCGCGAACGCGCTGCTGTTCGGCTACCTCAACCACGCGGCGAAGATGTACGCCGAGCGCTACGCCAGCCGCGAGGACCTCGACGCCGGCATGCGCTACGGCTGCGGCTACCCGATGGGTCCGCTGGCGCTGCTCGACCTGATCGGGCTCGACACCGCCTACGAGATCCTCGAGACGATGTACCGGGAGTCGCGCAACCTGCTGCACGCGCCGAACCCGGTGTTCAAGCAGATGATCACCGCCGGGCTGCTCGGCCGGAAGACCGGGCGCGGCTTCTACACCTACGAGGCGCCGCACAGCTCGACCGTGGTGCCCGACGACGAGACCCCGTCGTCGACGGTGCCCGAGGACGTGACCCTGCGCGACGTCAGCCGGGTCGGTGTGGTCGGGACCGGCACGATGGCGTCGGGCATCGTCGAGGTCTTCGCCAAGGCCGGGTACGACGTCGTCGTGCGCGGCCGCAGCGAGTCCAAGGTCGACGGCTCGCTCGCGCACGTGCGCAAGTCGCTGGACAAGGCGGTCGCCCGCGGGAAGCTGGAGGAGTCCGAGCGGGACGCGATCGTCGGTCGGATCACCGGCACCACCTCGCTGGAGGACATGGCCGACGTCGATCTGGTCGTCGAGGCCGTCGCCGAGGAGCTCGACGTCAAGCGAGCGATGTTCGGTGCGCTCGACGACATCTGCAAGCCGGGCGCGATCCTGGCGACGACGACGTCGTCGCTGCCGGTCGTGGAGTGCGCCGCGGCCACCCGCCGGCCCGGTGACGTGATCGGGATGCACTTCTTCAACCCGGCGCCGGTGATGAAGCTGGTCGAGGTCGTCTCGACGATCGGGACCTCCCGCGAGGTCGCCGCCACCGTGCTCGCGGTCACCCAGAAGCTGAAGAAGGTGCCGGTCAGCTGCGGCGACCGGGCCGGGTTCATCGTCAACGCACTGCTGTTCCCGTACCTGAACGACGCGGTGAAGATGCTGGAGGCGCACTACGCCACCGCCGACGACATCGACGCCGCGATGAAGACCGGCTGTGCCCTCCCGATGGGCCCGTTCGAGCTGCTCGACGTGGTCGGCCTGGACGTGTCGCTGGCGATCGAGCGCTCGCTGTACTCGGAGTTCCGGCAGTCCGGGTTCGCGCCGGCGCCGCTGCTGGAGCACCTGGTCACCGCGGGCCGGCTGGGTCGCAAGACCGGGCACGGGTTCCGGGACTACACGCAGCGCTGAGGCATGGCGGGCCGGCGTGCGCGGCGGCCCCGCCCCTCGGAACGGGGGCGGGGCCGCCCCGTCGCGCCGCCGCTGGGCAGCGGCATGGTCACCTCCCGGGAGAGCGCCCGGGACGGCGAGTGGAACGTCCGCCGGGTGCCCGGCGGCAACGACGTGAAGACCTACCGCTGCCCGGGCTGCGACCAGCTGCTCCCCTCCGGGACGCCGCACGTCGTGGCCTGGCCGGCCGACGGCACCGGCGGGGTCGAGGACCGCAGGCACTGGCATCTGCCCTGCTGGAACGCCCGGGACCGGCGACGGCCGGGCTTCCGGCGGCACTGAGCCCGGCGGCACCGGGCCCGGCGGCACCGCACCCGGCGGTGGTTGCGGACCGGGCTGCCGCCGCCCGCCCCCGTCCGCACGGGTTCGTCGCATTCGCACGGGATCCGATCCCGTGCGAACGAGCCGAACCCGTGCGAACACGAGCGGCGGCGCTGCCGCCGCGGCGGAGGGCTCAGCGCACCCGGGCGGCGTGCTTGGTCCGGCCGTTCGGCTGTGTGCGCGGTGCCGGGGACGGGGCTCCGGCCGGGTCGTCGCCCGGCGTCCCGGACTGCTCCGGCGAGGCGCCTGCGGCGTCCGCCGGGTCGAGCCCCGGCCCCGCGTCCAGGTCCCCGGCCGCGCCGTCGATCAGCCCGCGGGCGGCCCGCAGCTGGTCGGCGACCCGCTCCCGAAGCTCGGTGAGCTGCCCGACCCGCCGGCGGGCCCGCGCGGTGATCTCCTCGGCGTCCCGCTGCGCCTCGGCCCGGATCTGCTCGCCCTCGGCCCGGGCCTCGTCCAGCGACCGGCGGATCTGCTCGTCGGCCTCGCGGTTGCGTCGGCCGATCTCCTCGGTCAGTGCGTCCCGCTCGGCGAACAGCGTGGTCAGCGCCTCGCTGCGGCGCTGGTCCATCGCGATCCGGAAGTCGTGCTCCACCTGCTCCCGGTTCTCCCGGGCCTCCGTGTCCGCGCGGGTGATCCGCTCGGTGACCGTGCGCTCCTGCTCGGCCAGGTCCTGCTCGGTGCGCGACCGCAGCTCGGCCAGCTCGGCCTCGGTACTGCTGCGGGCCTGCTCCAGCTCGGCCCGGGTGCGCTCCCGCAGGTCCGCCAGCTCCCGCTCGACGCGCGCCTGCTCCTCGGTGACGGCCCGCTCACGCTCGTCGGACCACCGGTCCAGCTCGGCCCGGCGCGCCTCGGCGTCGGCGACGATCTGCTCGGCGTGCGCACGCGCGTCGGCCACCACCACCCGGGCGTGCTCGTCGGCCTGCCGGCGCTGCTCGGCGACCTCCCGCTCGGCGCGGGCGTGCATCTCGGCGACCTCGTCCTCGGCGAGACGCAGCATCGAACGCAGCCGCTCGCTCATGCCCTGCACGCTCTGCGGCGGCCCGGCCAGCCGGCTGACCTGCTGCTGCAGCGCCTCGGCCCGGGTGCGGGCGTCGTCGAGCTCGCGGCTCAGCCGGGTGTTCTGGGCGACCGCGGCGTCCCGGTCGGCGGCGAGCATCCGCACCTCGGCGTCGAGCCGCCGCAGGTGGCTGTCGACCTGCGCCTGGTCGTAACCGCGGCGCGCGACCGAGAAACCGGTTCGTGGTACGGGTACATCGTGGTCACCGGCCATGGACTCACCGTACCGTCGGGCCGAGGCCTCGGCTGTGCCGAAAGGCACAGCCGAGACACACTCACACCCCGCGGAAGCGGTTGATGCCCTCGATGTGCTTCTCCCGGGTCTCCGGGTCCGTCACGCCCAGCCCCTCCTCGGGCGCCAGCGCGAGCACGCCGACCTTGCCCTGGTGGGTGTTGCGGTGCACGTCGTAGGCGGCCTGGCCGGTCTCGGCCAGCGGGTACACCCGGGACAGCGTCGGGTGGATCATGCCCTTGGCCACCAGCCGGTTCGCCTCGTACGCCTCGCGGTAGTTCGCGAAGTGCGAGCCGACGATCCGCTTGAGGTTCATCCACAGGTAGCGGTTGTCGAACTCGTGCATGTACCCCGACGTCGACGCGCAGGTGACGATCTGGCCGCCCTTGCGGGTCACGTAGACGCTGGCGCCGAAGGTCTCCCGGCCGGGGTGCTCGAACACGATGTCCGGGTCCTCGCCGCCGGTGAGCTCACGGATCTTCGCGCCGAACCGCTTCCACTCGCGCGGGTCCTGGGTCTGCGGGTCCTTCCAGAACTTGTAGCCCTCGGCGTTGCGGTCGATGACCAGCTCGGCGCCCATGTCCCGGCAGATCCGCGCCTTCTCCTCGGAGGAGACGACACAGACCGGCGTCGCGCCGCCGTTCAGCGCGAACTGGGTGGCGTAGGAGCCGAGGCCGCCGGAGGCGCCCCAGATCAGCACCACGTCGCCCTGCTTCATGTCGGCGCCGTTGCGGGACACCAGCTGCCGGTAGGCGGTGGAGTTCACCAGCCCGGGGGACGCGGCCTCCTCCCAGGTCAGGTGTGCGGGCTTGGGCATCAGCTGGTTGGACTTCACCAGGGCCAGCTCGGCGAGCCCGCCGAAGTTCGTCTCGAAGCCCCAGATCCGCTGCTCCGGGTCCATCATCGTGTCGGAGTGCCCGTCCGGGCTCTCCAGCTCGACCGACAGGCAGTGCGCGACCACCTGGTCGCCGGCCTTCCAGGCGTTGACCCCGGGCCCGGTCTGCACGACGACGCCGGCCAGGTCGGAGCCGACCACGTGGTACGGCAGGTCGTGCCGCTTGGTGAGCGGCGAGAGCTTGCCGTAGCGCTTGAGGAAGCTGAACGTCGAGACCGGCTCGAAGATCGACGTCCACACGGTGTTGTAGTTGATGGCGCTGGCCATGACGGCCACCAGCGCCTCACCGGGGCCGAGCTCCGGGACCGGGACCTCCTCGAGCCGCAGGCTCTTGCGGGGGTCCTTGTCCTTGGTGGTCAGCCCCTCGAACATGTCGGCGTCCTCGGCCCGGACGGTGACGCCCTGGTAGCTCTCGGGCACCTCCAGGCCGCCGACGTCGGCGAACTGCCCGGCGAGGATGGCGTCGCGGATGTCCTTCACTGCTGGCCTCCGATGGCGACGTTGCTAGGGGAGTGATCAGGTGCATTCACCCGTACTTGCTTGGGATACCGCAAGTTACCGCGTAGTATGTTAACCGTTGTGCGACGCCCGGTGTGAGCCCCGGCGCGAGTTCGTGACCCAGACCACCGGATGTCCGTACTGGCCTTCCGGGTGGGGCCGTCCCTGGATCGGTCCTCGAACAAGTGCTGAATCAGTGCTGATCAGGGCCCGGCTCGACGAGCTCGACCAGCACCCCGCCCGCGTCCTTCGGGTGCACGAAGTTGACCTTCGAGTTCGACGTGCCCCGGCGCGGCTCGTCGTAGAGCAGCCGCAGTCCCTTCGCGCGCAGCGCGTCCGCGGCGGCCGCCACGTCGGTGACCCGGTAGGCGACCTGCTGCAGTCCGGGGCCGTTGCGGTCGATGAACTTGGCGATCGTCGAGTTCTCGTCCAGCGGGGCGAGCAGCTGCACCTTCGTGGCACCGGCCGGCTCGCCCGGCGCACCGAGCATCGCCTCCCGCACGCCCTGCTCGGCGTTGGTCTCCTCGTGCACGGCGACCAGGCCCAGATTGTCGGTGTACCAACGGATCGCCTCGTCCAGGTCGGGCACCGCGATCCCGACGTGGTCGACCGCCACGACCAGCGGCGACAGGGCATCATCGGTTGTCGTCATGAGGGCAGAAGGTACCTTGATTACCAGCGAGTAGGACCATGTGCCACTGGTCACCCCCACCCTTCGACGTGTCCCGCGACCGCGGAGCGCGTGGGTATGGTGACCGCCCGCCCACCTGTCAACGAAGCTTGCTGGAGGACCCCGTGTCCGGAACCGTGATCGTCGCCGGCGCCCGCACGCCGATGGGCCGTCTGCTCGGCTCGCTGAAGGGATTCTCCGGCGCGCAGCTGGGTGGGATCGCCATCAAGGCGGCGCTGGAACGGGCCGGCGTCGCACCGGAGCAGGTCGAGTACACGATCATGGGCCAGGTGCTGACCGCGGGCGCCGGGCAGATCCCGGCCCGCCAGGCGGCGGTCGCCGCCGGCATCCCGATGGACGTCCCGGCGCTGACCATCAACAAGGTGTGCCTCTCCGGTGTCGACGCGATCGCGCTCGCCGACCAGCTCATCCGGGCCGGCGAGTTCGACGTCGTGGTGGCCGGCGGCCAGGAGTCGATGACCCAGGCCCCGCACCTGCTCACCAAGTCCCGCGAGGGCACCAAGTTCGGCGACGCCACGCTCACCGACCACATGTCCTACGACGGCCTGTTCTGCGCCTTCGACCAGGTCGCGATGGGTGCCTCGACGGAGAAGTACAACGAGCGCTACGGCCTGACCCGCGAGGAGCAGGACGCCTTCTCCGCCCGCTCGCACCAGCTGGCCGCCCGGGCCGCCGGGGACGGCACGTTCGAGCAGGAGATCACCCCGGTCGAGATCCCGCAGCGCAAGGGCGACCCGGTCATCTTCGCCACCGACGAGGGCGTCCGCGGCGACACCACCGCCGAGAGCCTGGGCAGGCTGCGCCCCGCGTTCGCCTCCGACGGCACGATCACCGCGGGCTCGGCGTCGCAGATCTCCGACGGCGCGGCCGCCGTCGTGGTGATGAGCAAGGCCAAGGCGCAGGAGCTCGGGCTGGACTGGATCGCCGAGATCGGCGCGCACGGCGTCGTCGCCGGGCCGGACGCCAGCCTGCACGAGCAGCCCGCGAACGCGATCGCGAAGGCCTGCGAGAAGGAGGGCATCCAGCCCGCCGATCTCGACCTGGTCGAGATCAACGAGGCGTTCGCGGCGGTCGGCATCGTGTCCACCCGCAAGCTGGGCATCGACGAGGACAAGGTCAACGTCGACGGCGGCGCCATCGCGCTCGGTCACCCGATCGGGATGTCCGGGGCCCGGATCGCGCTGCACCTGGCGCTCGCGCTCAGGTCCCGCGGCGGCGGTGTCGGCGCGGCCGCGCTGTGCGGCGGCGGTGGCCAGGGTGACGCCCTGATCATCCGCGTGCCGAAGCCCTGATCCCTGTGTGACGATCGTCGGCCCCCGCCGTGGCGGGGGCCGACGCATGTCCCCGCTGGAGGAACCGATCGTGCCCGGACCGCCGGACCCCCACGAGCTCGTCGAGCGGGCGCGCGCCGGTCAGCAGCTCGCCGTCGCCCGGCTGATCTCGATGGTGGAGAACGCCGGGCCGCAGCTGCGTGCGGTGTCCGCCGCCCTGACCCCGCACACCGGCGGGGCCCACGTCGTCGGGCTGACCGGATCGCCCGGGGTCGGGAAGTCGACCAGCACCTCGGCGCTGGTCAGCGAGCTCCGGGCCCGGGACCGCCGGGTCGGCGTGCTCGCGGTGGACCCGTCGTCGCCGTTCAGCGGGGGCGCACTGCTCGGCGACCGGGTGCGGATGGGGGAGCACGCCGACGACGACGGCGTCTTCATCCGGTCGATGGCCACCCGCGGGCACCTCGGCGGGCTGTCCTGGGCGACGCCGCAGGCCCTGCGGGTGCTCGACGCCGCGGGCTGCGACGTGATCCTGATCGAGACCGTCGGGGTCGGGCAGTCCGAGGTGGAGATCGTCGGACTGGCCGACAGCACCGTGGTGCTGATGGCGCCGGGGATGGGTGACGGCATCCAGGCGGCGAAGGCCGGGATCCTGGAGATCGGTGACGTCTTCGTGGTCAACAAGGCCGACCGGGAGGGCGCCCGGCGGACCGTGCGCGAGCTCCGCAACATGCTGCACCTGCGCGACCACGGCGGCACCGACGCCTGGGAGGCGCCGGTGCTGATGACCGTCGCCTCCCGCTCGGAGGGGATCGGCGCGCTCGCCGACGCCCTCGACGACCACCTGGCCTGGGCGCGCAAGTCCGGCGAGCGGGACCGGCGCCGGCACGAGCGGGTCCGGCGCGAGATCGAGGCGATCGGGATGGAGCAGGTGCGCGCGCGGATGGAACGGGTGCGCGGCGGGGACGCGCTGGAGGCGCTGACCGGGCGGGTGCTGGCCGGTGAGCTGGACCCGTGGGCGGCTGCGGACGAGCTGCTCGGCCAGTCGCGCTGAGCCGGGCCTGGCCGGGCTGCCTGCTCGGTCCGCCGGCCCGGTTGTGCCCGGCCCGCTCACCGGCCGAGCCGGGCGAGCACCGCGAGCGCGCGGGCCGATCCGGCACGCAGCGCGAGCCGGCGGGCCCGTGCGGCCGCGCCGGTGGCCTCCCCGGCGCGCCCGGCCCGGTGCGCGACGACCGCCTCCTGCAGGGCCTCCTCCAGCCGGTCGCGCAGCGGGACCCCGGCGGCCGCGCCTGCCGGGTGACCGTCGAGCTCCACGGTGACCGGGAGGCGCGCCGGGTACCGCTCCACCTCCGGCCCGTCCGCCGGATCCCCGCGATCCCCGCCGTCCTCGCTGTCGAGCTCGGTGCGCAGGCGCTCGCGGCGCCGTGCCGCCCGCTCGGCGGTGCCGCGGTCGCCCGCCCGGTGCGCGGCCCCGGCGGCGAGGCCGTAGGCGATCCAGGCACGGTCCGGTGCATCGCGGTCGCGTTCCTGGTCGCCCGCCAGCAGCGCGGCGCCCGCGAGCAGCTCGGCCAGCACGCGCTCGCATTCCGGGTGCACGCAGTGCTCCAGCAGGTCGCGCAGCTGCTCGACGAGCGCGGCGAGCGGGCCGTGCGCCGCCGCGGTGCCGAGCCGGGCGTCCAGCGCGACGATCGTGCGCAGCTGCTCGCGCAGCAGCCCGAGCTCGGTGTCGCCGAGCGCCGCGGCCCGGTCCAGTGCGGCGCGCAGCCGGTCGCCCGGCCCGGTCGCGCTGCCCGTCCGAGCCGCACCGGCCGTCCCGCCGGGGCCGGCCGGGGCGGCGGGCTCCAGGCCGAGCCCGGCGGGGGTGCTCCCGTAGAGCTCGGCCAGCAGTGCCCGCTGGCCGGGGGCCGGGGTCGCGTGCCCGTTCTCCCAGCGGGACAGCTGGGTCTTGAGGCTCCCCGGCCGGGCCGAGCCGCCCCCGGCACGCTCGGCGAGCCGGGCCAGCTCCCGGGCCGCGTGGGCCTGCGACCAGCCGCGGTCCAGGCGAGCAGCGCGCAGGAAGGGGGGCCCGCCGCGTTCCCGATCGCCGCCCATCCCGTCCCCGACGTCCACCGGCCCGATTCTGTCGGGGTGCCGCGCTAGCGTCAACGCCGTTGCCGCAACAGGGCGTCAACGGCGGCGCGCGGCGCGGGTGGTGCTCCGGCACCTGCGGCAGGTGCGTCGGCACGGGGGATCGGGAGTGTGCGGCATGGACCTGGTCGACTACGTCTCCTGCGTGGTGCTCGCGGGTGCGTCCGGTGCGGTCGCGGGATGGGCGACGGTGCGGCGGATGCTCCGGTCGCCGTCGCTCTGGCGCAGGCGGGGCATGCGGAGCTGGCCCGGTTACGGGCACGGGCTGCCCCCGCCGTCCCGGCGGCGGCGCCGCGGGGGCCGGGGATGAGCGGCCGGCGGCCGGGATCAGTCGAAGTCGCCTGCCGCGCGGCGGACGGTGCGCAGCAGTGCGGTGAGCCGGTCCTGGTCGGCGTCGTCGAGGCCGCCGAGGCCGAACTCGATGGCGGTCACCGCGGCGGTGGCCTTCGCCAGCCGGGCCCGGCCCTCGGTGGTCAGCTCGACCAGCGTCGCCCGGCGGTCGGTCGGGTGCGGGAGCCTGCGGACCAGGCCGTCGCCCTGCAGCCGGTCGACGATGTTGGTGACGCTGGTCGGGTGCAGCTGCAGCCGCTCGCCCATCACCCGCATCGGCAGGCTGCCGCGCCGGGCGAAGTCGAGCAGCACCAGTGCCTCGTAGCGGGCGAAGGTGAGCCCGAGCGGCCGGAGCGCACCGTCCACCTCGGAGAGCAGGATCTGCTGCACCCGCATGACGCTGGTGACCGCGGCCATGGTCCGGGACGGGCCGATCCGCTCCTCCCACAGGTCGGCGGCGCGCTGGATCGGGTCGAAGGGGAGCGACCCGCGAGATGCCATGGCGAGACGCTAGCAAGTGGACCCGGGCCACCCGGCGATCATGCGCGGTGGCATCCCGTGTCGGCGTGGCACTGTGGCGGCATGCTCTTCGCGTTCAGCATCGCACCGTCCGGTTCCGAGTCCGGGGACGGCGGGGTCAGCGCCGCGGTCGCCGAGGCGGTGCGGGTGGTCCGGGAGTCCGGGCTGCCCAACGAGACCACGTCGATGTTCACCACGATCGAGTCGGAGACCTGGGACGAGGGGATGGCCGTGGTCAAGCGGGCCGTCGAGGCGGTCTCCGCCGTGTCGCCGCGGGTCAGCCTGGTGCTCAAGGCCGACATCCGGCCCGGGCACACCGGCCAGCTGCGGGCGAAGGTGGAGCGGGTCGAACAGCACCTGCGCGGGGAAGAGGCGTGAGCGGCGGTCCCGACGCCCCGGGCCGGGCCGTGAGCGGCGGGCCCGGTGGCCCGGATCCGGCCGGGGCGCCCCCGCCGGGGACGGCGCGGGTGGTGCTCGTGCACGGGGCCTGGCACCGCGGCTCCTCGTGGGCGCCGGTCACCGCCGCGCTGGAGCGGAGCGGGGTGCCGGTGTCCGCGCCGGACCTGCCGGCCGACAGCGGCGGGTACGAGGACCAGGTCGCCGCGGTGCTCGCGGCGGCGGGCGCCGGCGCGGCCGCGCGGCCCGGCCCGGCCGGTGGGCCGGATGCGGCGGCGGGCTCCGATCCCGCCGGGGAGCCGGTGGTGCTCGTCGGTCACTCGCTGGGCGGGCTGGCGGCGACCGTGGCCGCAGCCCGGCTGGGCGCCGCCCGGGTCCGGGCGCTGGTGCTGGTCGCCGCGCTCGTCCCCGAGCCGGGCCGCCCGCAGCTGGAGCGGTTGAGATCGGAGGGCGACCTGATGGTGCCCGGCTACGACGACGGGATCCGCCGCGGCGACGGTCCGGTCACCTTCTGGCCGGACGCTGCGACGGTCGCGGCCGGTCTCTACCGGGGTGTCGCCGACGAGCTCGCCGCACGGACCGGGGCGGCGGGCGAGCAACTGGTCGCCGAGGCGGCGGACCGGCTGCGGCCGCAGGACTGGAGCCTGCTGCGGGAGCCGTGCCCGATCGAGGAGTGGCCCGCGGTCCGCACGGTGTCGGTGATCTGTGCGGACGACCGCGTGGTCGATCCGGCGGGCGGCCGCCGGGAGGCGGCGCGGGTCGGTGCGGAGCTCGTCGAGCTCCCCGGCGGCCACTTCCCGATGCTCACCCGGCCGGCCGCGCTCGCCGGGCTGCTCGCCGATCTCGCGGTGGGGACCGCGCTCCCGGCCCGGAGCTGATCCCCGGCCGCCGTGCCCGCCCCGGACACGACGACGGCCGGTGACGGGGACCCGTCACCGGCCGTTCGTACCGGCCGCGACCGCTGCCGGCCGCGGTGGTGCTGCCGTGCTCGTCAGGCGATGAGGCTGGTGAAGTGGTACACGCCGATCAGGATCGCCACGAAGCTGACCACCATGCCGATCTGGCCCAGCTTGGCGGTGGCCGGCTGGCGGAACGCCAGGAAGCCGACGACCAGACCGGCGGCCCCCAGGATCCAGGCGAACAGCGGCACCAGGAACCCGGCGATCACGGCGAGGGCGCCCAGCGCCAGCGACACGTAGGCGAGGGTCGGCTTGGCAGCGGTCTGAACGTTGCTCATCTTCTGGGAATCCTCCGTCGCGGCCGGCATCGGTCCGGCGTTCTCGCTCGTCTTCTCGGGGGCGCACCGGATCGGCGCCGCGGATCTCGCCGCCGATCCCGATGACGCAGGCCCTCGGTGACGCAGGGTCACCGTCGAGGCCCTGCACGGGGTTCAACGAGCGAGCGGAGCCGGTGATGCTCCGCCGGTCCGGTGATCGTGAACCATCCGTGCGCGGCCGCTGCCGCTGCGTGGTCCGGCGGCCGCCCGGGGCGGACCGCCGGCCGGGACCGCACCGGTACGCCGCGGGGACCGGCGGGGTGTGTCACGGCCGACACGCGTCCGTGCCAGGATGGACGGCGTGTCTCGTCCAGATCCTCGTCAGACGGCCCAGCGTGCGGCGATGTCCTCCGCGATGGCCGGAGCGGTCGACCTCTCGGGCCTGAAGGCGCGCGCCGACGCGGCCAACAAGCCGACACCGTCCGGAGCAGGTCCCGGCGGGCCCGGCGCCGCCGGTGGCGGCTGGGTGGTCGAGGCCACCGAGCAGGGCTTCCAGAACGAGGTCCTGGAGCCGTCGCTGCAGGTCCCGGTCGTCGTCGAGCTGTGGGCCAGCCGCTACCCGCGCGAGGAGCAGCTGTCCGCCGAGCTCGAGCGGCTGGCGTCCACCGGTGGCGGCGCCTGGCGCCTGGCCCGGGTGGACATCGACACGCAGCCCCGGGTCGCGCAGGCGTTCGGCGTCCAGCAGGTCCCGATGCTGGTGGTGCTGGTCGGCGGTCAGCCGGTGGACGCCGTCAACGGCGCGATCCCCGACGACCGGGCCGCCGAGTGGGTCCGCTCGCTGCTCGACGCGCTGCGCGAGCGGATGCCCGCGATCGCCGAGGGCGAGCGCCGGGCGGCGGAGGCCACCGGCGAACCCGCGGAGCAGGAGGAGGCGGAGGACCCCCGGTTCACCGCCGCCGAGGACGCGCTCGAGCAGGGCGACTACGCCGCTGCCGAGGCGGCCTACCAGGCCATCCTGGACGTCGAGCCGGCCAACGAGCAGGCCGCGGCCGCGCTCGCCCAGGTGAAGTTCCTGGCCCGCGCCGAGCAGGCCGACCCGAGCGCGATCGAGCGCGCCGACGCGAACCCGGACGACGTCGACGCGCAGCTCGCGGCGGCCGACGCCGAGATGGCCGCGGACCGCGTCGAGGCCGCGTTCGGCCGGCTGGTGAACACGGTGTCCCGCACCGGTGGCGAGGACCGTGACCGGGCCCGCGCCCACTTGGTCGGCCTGTTCGAACTCTTCCCGGCCGACGACCCGCGGGTCAGCACCGCACGCCGCGCGCTGGGCCGGGCCCTGTTCTGAGTCCGTCCCGGACCTGACACGGGGCCCGCTGTGACCCGACCGCACCGGCTGGTCCGCCGGGCCGCCCCGGCCGTCACGGTCGTCGCGCTGCTGACCGCGGCGCTGCTGCTCGCGTTCGGACCGCCGCCGCTGCTGCGGTGGATCCCGCATCCGGACGTCGCGGGCATGCACGTCGACTTCGACACCTTCTGGCACTCGGCGCGTGCGCTGGTCGAGTACGGGCCGGGCAGCTCGGTCATCTACGCCACCGGCGCCCGGCTGCACAACCTCAATCCGCCGCTGCTCAGCGTCCTGCTGGCGCCGTTGGGGGCGCTCGACGCGCTGACCGGCTACCGGATCCTGACGACCTGCTCGGTGCTGCTCGTGGCCGGTTCGGTCGCCGCGGCCGGCCGGGAGTTGCGTCTCGGCCTCGGCTGGACGCTGCTGGGGCTGGGCGCGGTACTGGCGTCGTCGCCGCTGCACGGGACGCTGCTGCTCGGCCAGATCTACCCGCTGCTGCTGGCCGGGATCACCGCGGGCTGGATCGCCGAGCGCCGCGGGCATCCGGTCGCCGCGGCAGTGCTGTACGGGATCACGGTGGCGCTCAAGCCGTCCCTGGCGCCGTTGCTGCTGCTCGCGGCGGCCCAGCGGCGGTGGCGGCCGTTCGCCGCGGGCGTCGGGGCCGCCGCGGTCGCGACCCTGGTGGGCGTGGCGGTCGCGGGCTGGTCGACGGCGTGGCAGTGGCTGACGATGGCGCTGGCCGAGCCGGTCGGCCCGACCCTGGACAACGCCTCGCTGCCCGGCCTGGCGCTGCGCTGGGGGCTCCCGGCCGCCGTCGGGACGGTGCTGGGGGCGGCGCTGCTGCTCGGGACCCTCGCGCACTACGCGCGGCGCACCGCCCGGTACGGGTCCGGGCTCGCCGCGGGCACCGATCCCGGCGGGACGGCCCCGTTCGCGGTGCTGGCCACCGGCCTGCTCGCGGCGCCCATCTCCTGGCACAACTACCTGCTGCTGCTCTGGCCCGGTCTGCTCGCGCTGGCCGCGTCCGGACGGCCGGGGGACACCCGGCGACGGGTGGTGGCGGCCCTGTTCGCGCTGGCCGTGATCCCGGTCGCCTGGGGCGACCTGTGGGCCGACGGCTTCCCGCTCAGCCCGCTGGGCCGCGCGCTCTACACCGCGGTGCTGCTGGCGGCCTGGTGGGCGCTGCTGCGGCCGGCGACCGGCCCGGTGCCGCCCGGGAGCGCGCCGGTGTCGCGACCGGACCGTCGCCCCGGGGCCGCGGGGGAGCCGGTGCGACCGGGCGCCTGAGCCCGGACCGCTGGTGGACCGTTCACCGATCCGATCCGCCGTGAAACGGCGATGTGTTCCGTTCTGCGGAAGAGGCGACCCCTCCTTACGGTGAGGTCTTGTAAAGCTCCTTGCTACCAAGCGCGAGGACGCGCGGCCGGACGTCGGCATCCGGCGGATCGAACGATCCGCCGGATGCGCGGACGGACGGCACCGGAAGGAGGAACGTGGCCCGAGTGTGGGTGGACGTCGATCGGCTCCCCGAGCCGACGGCCTGGGTCCCCTGGCGTCCCGACGACGACGCGGCCGGAGCGCCGGCGCGCGCGGGTGCGCCCCGTGCCCAGCAGCACGCAGGTACCGACGACCACCGCGCACCGGACGCCGCGGTCCCGGCCGAGCGGGCCGCGGGCGGCACGCCCGGCGCGCCGTGCCGGTGCCCGGCCTGCCGCTAGGAACCGTGCCGGTGCCCGGGGCCGGCGGTGAGGATCGTGCCGGTGCCCGGGCCGCCGGTGGAGGGGATCAGTCGGCCGACGACGTGCCGGTGTCCGACCGGCCGGTCCCGGAGCTCCCGGTCACGAACGACCCGTTGCGCACCGCGCGCGCCCCGATCGTCCCGGGCGCCGGGGCCACGCTCTCCGACACCGGGCCGGAGCTGTCGGAGCCCTCGGCACGGCGCGAGTCGTCGGTGCCGGGCGGATCGTCGGAGTCGCCGAGGGGGCCTTCGGTGCCGGGCGTGCCGAGCGAGCCGGCGGCGCTGTGGGCGCCGTTGGTCGCCCCGGCCCCGGTGGCCCCGTTCCACGGCCCCGACCGCACCGGATCCGGCGCAGCGGCCCGGTAGCCGTCGTCCGGCGTCGCGGGGGCGTCGACGTCGGTGGTCTCCGGCTCGTCGGGCAGCTCACCCGCCGGCAGCGGCGGCGGCACCGAACCGGACAGCGCGGCCGGGGCCGAGGTCACCGGCCCGCCGGTCTGCTCCGGCACCAGCCACAGCACGCCCGACGGCGGCAGCTGCAGCACCGCCGACGCCGGCTGGCCGTGCCACATCTGCTGCTCGGCCCGCACCCGGCCCAGGTTGCCCACCCCGGACCCGCCGTAGCCGGACGCGTCGGTGTTCACCAGCTCGGTCCAGTTCCCGGCGAACGGCAGCCCGACCCGGTAGTCCTGCCGCGGGGCGCCGGCGAAGTTCGCGATGCAGGCCAGCACGGTGGGCCGGCCGTCGGCGTCGACGCCGTGCCGCAGGAACGAGAAGACGTTGCCGGTGGCGTCGTTGGCGTCGATCCAGGAGAAGCCCTCCGGCGTGGTGTCGTGCGACCACAGCGCGGAGTGCCCCCGGTAGGCCCGGTTCAGGTCCCCGACCAGTGCGGTGATGCCGCCGTGCAGCGGATCGGTCTCCTGCAGGTGCCAGTCCAGCGAGCGCTGCTCGGACCATTCCCGGGGCTGGCCGAACTCGCCGCCCATGAACAGCAGCTGCTTGCCCGGGTGCGCCCACATGTAGGCGAGCAGCGCGCGGACGCCGGCCGCCTTCTTCCAGTCGTCCCCTGGCATCCGGGTCCACAGCGAGCCCTTGCCGTGCACGACCTCGTCGTGGCTGATCGGCAGCACGTAGTTCTCGCTGAACGCGTACATCAGCGAGAACGTCATCTGGTTGTGGTGGTAGCTGCGGTGGATCGGGTCACGCCCGGTGTAGTCGAGCGTGTCGTGCATCCAGCCCATGTTCCACTTCAGGCCGAAGCCCAGGCCGCCCATGTAGGTGGGGCGGGTGACGCCGGGCCAGGCGGTGGACTCCTCGGCGATCGTGACGACGCCGGGGTGCTCCCGGTAGACGGTGGCGTTCATCTCCTGCAGGAAGGCCACCGCGTCCAGGTTCTCCCGGCCGCCGTGCACGTTCGGCAGCCACTGGCCGTCGGCCCGGGAGTAGTCCAGGTAGAGCATCGAGGCGACCGCGTCCACCCGCAGGCCGTCGATGTGGAACGACTCCAGCCAGTACAGCGCGTTCGCGACGAGGAAGTTGCGCACCTCGTTGCGGCCGAAGTCGAACACCAGGGTGCCCCAGTCCGGCTGCTCGCCGCGGCGCGGATCGGCGTGCTCGTAGCAGGCGGTGCCGTCGAACTTGGCGAGCGCCCACTCGTCGCGCGGGAAGTGCGCGGGCACCCAGTCGACGATGACGCCGTACCCGGCCCGGTGCAGCCGGTCGACGAACCAGCGGAAGTCGTCCGGGGTGCCGAACCGCGAGGTCGGCGCGTAGTACGAGGTGACCTGGTAGCCCCAGGACCCGCCGAACGGGTGCTCGGCCACCGGCAGCAGCTCGACGTGGGTGAACCCGGTGGTGTCCAGGTAGGCGACCAGCCGCTCGGCGATCTCCCGGTAGTCCAGGCCCGGGATCCATGAGCCGAGGTGCAGCTCGTAGACGCTCATCGGCTCCTGGTGCGGCCTGCGGTCCGCGCGCGCCGCCATCCACTCCTGGTCGCCCCACTCGTGCACCGGCGTGGTGACGACGGAGGCGGTCTGCGGCGGGATCTCGGTCGCGTACGCCATCGGGTCGGCCTTGTCCCGCCAGCGCCCGTCCGGGCCGAGCACCCGGAACTTGTAGCGGGCACCGACCCCGACGCCGGGCAGGAAGATCTCCCAGATGCCGGAGCCGCCCAGCGACCGCATCGGCAGCGTCCAGCCGGCCCAGCCGTCGAAGTCGCCGGTCACCCGCACGCCGCCGGCGTTCGGTGCCCAGACGGCGAAGCTGGTGCCGGCCACCGGGCCGGACGCGGTGTCGTACTCGCGCACGTGCGCGCCGAGCACGTCCCACAGCCGCTCGTGGCGTCCCTCGCCGATCAGGTGCAGGTCCATCTCGCCGAGCGTGGGGAGCCAGCGGTACGGGTCGTCGACGATCCGCTCGGCAGCCGGGTCGTCGCCGTGCCGCACGAGCAGCCGGTAGTCGCCGCCGGAACCGGGGACGACCCCGGAGAACAGCCCGGCGTCGTGCACCCGCTCCAGCTCGTGGGCCAGCTCGCGCTCACCGTTCGGCAGCACGGCCACCGAGGTGGCGTGCGGCTGCAGCACCCGGATCACCGTGCCGTCGGCGTGCGGGTGCGCGCCCAGCACCGAGTGCGGGTCGTGGTGGGCCCCGCCCAGCAACCGGTCGATCGTCGCCCGGTCCGGCACGTGCGTCTCCTCCGTCGCCCGCGCCGCCGGGGTCGCTCGCGTCGCTCGCATCTCTTCGGAGGTCACCTGCGGAACCGTACTGGCCTTCGGCAGGAGCCGCCGCCCGCGGGGACCCACCGTTGCCCGATCGCAGTGCGGCCGCCTGCGTACGGCGTCAGCGGGGCCCTCCGGCCGGGTGACGCCGGCGGGTGACGGTGTCCGTCAGCAGACCCAGCAGGGCGGCCGCGGCGGCGTCCCAGGTCTGGGTCCGGGCGCGCTCCCGCACCGCGTCCGAGCGCTCCGGCCAGCACCCGGCCAGCGAGCGGACGGCGGCGGCGAAACCGGCCGGATCGTCCGGATCGGCGAACAGCCCGGCGTCGCCCGCGACCTCCCGGAAGGCCGCGATGTCGGAGACGACGACCGGGCAGCCGCGGGCCATCGCCTCCAGCACGGGCAGCCCGAAGCCCTCGTCCCGGGAGGCGGACACCAGCGCCGTCGCACCGTCCAGCAGCGCCCGGTAGCCGGCGTCGTCGACACCGTCGTGGAACACCGGGCGGTTCGGGGCGGCCAGCCGGACCAGCTCCTCGCGCACCCCGGGCGGGACCGGCGAGACCAGGTGCAGCTCGTGGTCGTCGAGCAGGGCCGCGGCCCGGGCCAGCGTCGCCACGTTCTTGTACGGCATGAACGACCCGGCGTAGACGATCCGGTTGCCCACCGGCCGGGTGCGCCGCGGCGTGCCGTCGGGGAGATGGAAGTCGGTGGCGTCCGGGACGACGGCGACCGGCCGCCGGGTGAGCCGGTGCGCGCCGACCAGATCGCCGGTCGCCCGCGACACCACGGCGACCGCGTCGGCCCCGGCCAGCAGCAGCCGCTGCGGCCACCAGGACAGGTGGTAGCCGCGCCACAGCGCGCGGACCGGCGCGGCCAGCCACGGCGGCGGCGTCCGGTGCCGGTAGTAGATGAGGTCGTGCACGGTCAGCACGACGGCGTAGCGCCGCCCGAGCGTGCCCATCGTCTGCATCGGGGAGAACACCACGGTGTCCGGATCGGCGGGTGCACCGCCCGCCCCGCCGAGCAGCCGGTTCACCCGCCGGGCGACGAACGGCTCGCCGGGCCCGGTGGGTGCGGGCAGGGTGTGCGCCTTCCGGTCCGGCAGCCCGTCACGCTGCCGCGGGTCGGACACCAGCAGCTCGACCGGGTGCAGCCGGTCCAGCGCCCGGACCAGGCCGGTGGTGTAGCGGCCGATCCCGTCCGGTGTGCCGGGCCGGATGTAGCGGCAGTCGACGAGGATCCTCACCGGGGCGATCCAGGGAGCCCGCCGAGGAACCCGGTGATCTCCCGGGCCGCCCAGGCCGGGGCCTCGTAGTGCACCAGGTGCCCGGTGCGCGGCAGCAGGACCAGCCGGGCGTCCGGGAACGCGGCGGCGAGCGCGTGCTGCCCGGCGACCGGCGCGACCCGGTCCCGGGCGCCGGCGAGCAGCAGCACCGGAGCGGTCACCCGCGGCGCCCAGGACCTCGCCGAGCCGGAGCCGGCTGCCCGGAACGCCTCCAGCAGCGACCGGACGTCGGCGAAGGTGCCGAACCGGGCCCGATGCTCGTCGGCGATCCAGTGCCGCAGCAGCGGATCGGTGGTGGTGGCCATGGTGGCCGTCGCGGCGTCGGCGAGCAGTCGGTGCCGCAGCACCCCGTCGAGCCGCAGCCGTGCGGCGCCCTCGTGCAGGAGCGCGGTCAGCCGGGTCCCGGCGCCGGTCACCCCGCCCGCCGCGGAGGCGGGCTCGGCGATCGGGTTGAGGAGCACCAGTGCGCGCGGCGCCGCGGTGGCGGCGGTGGCGGTCGCGACGACCGAGCCGAACGAGTGGCCGAGCAGCGCCGCGCCCGGCCCGAGATCGCGCAGCAGCGCGGCCGCCCAGCGGGTGTACCCGGCGACGTCGTGCGCGCGGTCGGTGAACGGCGGCGATGCGCCGAACCCGGGCAGGTCCGGTATGACGACCCGGAGGCCGGGCAGCCGCGCCGCCAGCGGTGCCAGCCCGTGATGGCTGCCGCGCAGCCCGTGCAGCGCCAGCAGCGGCGGCGCCGCCGGGTCGCCGACGGTGTGCACGACGGTCCGGGCGCCGTCGACGGTGCGCTCGGCGCGCCCGGTGCGCGGCGCCCCCACCCGGAGGGCGGCGGTCACCGCCGCGATCCGGTGCGCCGGTCGGCGGTGCGGCGGACCGGCCGCGGGCCGACGATCGGGGCGGCCCGGGAGCGGTACAGCACCTCGAACGCGTCGAGGGTGGCGTCCATCCCGTGCTCGCCCGCGATCCGCAGGCTGGCCTCGCCCATCGACGCGGCGGCGGCCGGGTCGCCGAGCACCCGGACCAGCCGCTCGGCCAGCGCGGGCACGTCGCCGTGCGGGTAGCGGAAGCCGTTCTCGCTCTGCCGCGCCAGGTGCGGCAGCGCGCCGGCGTCGACCGCGACGACCGGCTTCCCGGTCGCCATCGCCTCCAGCGTGACCAGGCTCTGCAGCTCCGCGGTGCCCGCGTTGACGAACACGTCCAGCGCCGCGTAGACGTCCGGGATCTCCTCGTCGGTGATCCGCCCGGTGAAGACGACGGCGTGCCCGACCCCGGCGGCGCGCGCCGCGGCGTGCAGCCGCATCCGCTCCTCCCCGTCACCGACGACGACCAGGCGCGCCTCCGGCAGCGCCTCCCGGACCAGCGGCAGCGCCCGGACCAGCTCGTCGACGTGCTTCTCCCGGTCCAGCCGCCCGACGAACCCGGCGACCGGGGCGGACCCCGGGATGCCGTGGCGGATCCGGAACGCCGTCCCGCGGCCCTCAGTGTCCGGCCGGAACCGGGACAGGTCCAGGCCGTTCGACACCGGCATCACCGGCCCCGGCACCCCGTTGCGCTCGGCCAGCGCCGCGGCCAGCGGGGTGGGGGCGGTGACCAGGCCGGCCCGGGCGAGCACCCGCGCCGCGTCCCGCCAGAACAGCTTCTTCAGCTGGGCCGGTGGCAGGTGCAGGAAGCTGATCGCGGGCAGGATGTTCTCCGGGATCATGTGCGTCGTCGCCACCGTGGGGATGCCCAGCTCCTGTGCCGCGGCCAGCAGGGCCCGGCCGAGGATCATGTGGCTCTGCACGTGCACCACGTCCGGCCGGACCCGGGTCAGCAGCCTGCGGGCGGTGTGCCGCAGGGCGAGCGGGACGCAGAGCCGGAAGTCGGGCGGTTTCGGCACCGGGAACGAGCGGATCCGGTGCTCGGTCAGCGGCCCCACCTCCCGGGCGGGCCGGCTGCGCAGACCGCGGGCGGGTGCCACGACGTGCACATCGTGCCCGCGCCCGGCCAGCCCGGCAGCCAGCCGGCGGGCGGCGTAGGAGGCCCCGTTGACGTCCGGGACCCAGGTGTCGGCCCCGATCAGGACGCGCACACGTTCTCCTTCCGCGAGGTCGTGGCGCGCACCCACAGTGCGCGCCCGGCCACCAGCCCGAGGCCGACACCGAGCCCGGCCACCACCAGGATCCACGGCCGGTCCGCCAGCTCGGCGGCGAACCGGCCGCCGACCGCCCAGCCGATCCCGACCAGCAGCGCTGCCCGGACCACGGTGGCGGGGACGACCCAGGCCAGGAACCGTCGGTAGGACACCCCCGCCAGGCCGGTGGCCAGGAACGCGGGGATGGCTCCGACGTCGACCAGTTTCGCCCCCAGCACCACGTGCCCGAGATTGTCCCTCACCCGTTCCCGCAGCATCTCCCAGCGTCCGCCGGTCAGTCCCAGCTTCACCAGGACGGGTGCCACCCGGGGCCGTCGGCCGGCCCGGCCGAGCAGGTGGAGCACGGTGTCGGCGACGACGTCGGCGACGGCGGCGACCAGCAGCACCGTCCACCAGTCGAGGATCCCGGCACCGGCGAGCGAGCCGGCCACCACGGTGACGACCGGCCCCTCCAGGAACACGCCGACGCCGAGCACCGCGAGGGTCAGGGCGAGCGTGCCCGGCCCGGGCGCGAGCATCAGCCCCAGCACGTCGTCCACGCCCGGGATCATCGGGTCTCCCGGCGTCGTCGTCTCATCGCAGTGTTCCTCCTCTTCGGAGGATTCCACGATCCCGCGACCGTCCGCCCGGGACGTCGGGCGTTGCCCGGGAGACGGGTTCGCGAAGGTCCGGTGGCTACCGGGTTACACCCCCGGCCCGGACGTGGTACGTGCGATCGCGGTCAGCGGGATCGGCAGCCAGGTCGGACGGCTGCGCGTCTCGTAGAGCACCTGGTAGACGGCCTTGTCCAGCTCGAACGCGCGCAGCAAAGCGGTCTGGGTGCGTGGGTCGGTGCCGGTGCGCGCGGCGTAGCCGGCGCAGAAGGCGTCCCGGTTGGCGGTCGACCAGGCGTGTGCCGCACGCGACTCCGGAGTGTCCGAACCGAGACCTGCGCCGGGCGTGTCGGAGCTGGAGAGCAGATGGTGGAAGGCCGCGTACTCGAAGGAGAACAGCATCCCGACGACGTCGCGCACCGCGGCGTCGGGTGCCCGCCGCTCGGCCGGGGTGGCCGCCGGCTCGCCCTCGAAGTCGATGATCAGCCAGCCGCCGCCGGGGGTGCGCAGGGTCTGGCCGAGGTGCAGGTCGCCGTGCACCCGCTGGACGGCGACCGGCTCGCCGAGCGCGGCCACCTCGTCGTAGACGGCCCGGATCGCGGGCACCTGCGGGGCGAGGACCGGGACCTGGGCGGCGACCGTCTCCAGCCGGGACGTCCAGTAGCCGGCCATCGCGACCGGATCGGCCTCGCCGGCGCCGAGCTCGTCGCGCAGCGCCAGGTGCACGTCGGCGAGCGCGCCGCCGAGCGCGCGGGCGTCGTCGGTGAAGTCCCGCCCGTCCCGGACGGCGTGCACGGCGCGTTCCCAGCCGTCCTGCGATCCGGCGGCGAACTCCTGCAGCAGGCCGTAGGTGGCGGGCAGGCCGTCGAGGGTGCCCTCGATCGCGCCCTGCAGCGCAGCGACCGCGCCGACCCCGGCCGAGCGCAGCGCGCGGTGCAGCTCCAGATCGGGGTTCAGGCCGGGGGAGAGCCGCCGGTAGACCTTGAGGATGGACCGCTCGCCCCAGCGGACCGAGGTGTTGGACTGCTCGGCGTCGACGACGGTGCCGGTCTCGGCGGTGGGCAGTGCGGCGCCGGGCTCGGGCACGAACGCGAGCCCGTCCACGGTGCGGCCGGCGGCGATCGCGTCGAGCAGCCAGCCGGTGACGGCCGGATCGTGCAGTCCGTCGTAGAGCAGCACGCCGTCCAGCTCGCCGATCACCGCCGCGGCGGGGCCGCCGCCGGCGCGCCGGGCGAGGTGCAGCTGGTAGTGCCGGTCCGGCCCGTCGGCGAAGGAGACCGCGAGCACCAGCACGTCGAGCCCGAGCAGCCCGGCCGGTGCCGGCAGCGCGGTCCGGGCGGCGATCCGGACCGCCTGCAGCGGCCTGCCCTTCTCAGCGAACCAGCGCCGCCCCGGCAGCCAGCCCCGGAGCAGCTCGGGGAGCGCCGTGAGGTGGTCGGATGCTCCGGTCGGGCCCACGCGTCGTCCCCCTCCCGCCGGAGCGCACGCCCGGCTGTGGTCTCGCTGCGGCACCGTGCGTACCAGCACGTTCCGCGTCCGCCGAACCCTAACCGTGGGCGGCGGTCCGGGCCGGGTGTGCACCCGCCCCACTGGTACTGTCCGTCGCGGATGGACCACCCGTCGTCACGGGCGGTCACCGAGCCCCTCTCCCGGGCAGCCCCGTGCCCGGAAACCCATACTGATCCCGGTGCCCCCGTGGGCCCGTGGCGGACCGGCACGTTCCGGCACCGTCCGGACCGCGGTTGCCGTGCCCGGCCGTGCGAGGCCGGGTGCGCGCACGCACCGACGAACCCCGACAGCGACCCGGAGGACCGGCGGCGTGAGCGAGCGAGAGCCGATGGCCGAGGACACTGCGACCTCCGGGGTCTCCGGCGAGGAACCCGCCCCGCAGCCGCCGGACGTCAACTTCGCCGAGTACTTCCACGAGGCCCGCCCGCGGACGCTGCGCCACCGCGCCCGGGTCCGGTCGACGGTGCGCCGCCGCTCGGTCGCCCAGGACGGCCCCGCGTCCGGCGAGAACCCGGTGTACGTGTCCTGGCTGCTCGCGCAGTCGATGCTCGGGCACGCCGACGAGCTGGCCCGGCAGTTCTCCGGGCAGGGCTCGATGTGGCAGAACCCGTTCGCCAGCCCCGGCCCGCGGCACGCCGTGGAGACCGCGTCGGTCTGGTTCACCGCCTACCCGATCTCGCTGATCACCCGGCCCGGCGTGTCCTTCCTCGGCGCGCTCGGCGACGAGGAGCTGTGGCAGGCGTTCGAGACGATCGGCATCGAGGGCGTGCACACCGGGCCGGTGAAGCGGGCCGGCGGACTGTCCGGCTGGCAGCCGACCCCGAGCGTCGACGGGCACTTCGACCGGATCTCCAACGAGATCGACCCGGTGTTCGGCACCGAGGACGAGTTCCGCGGCATGTGCGCCACCGCGACCTGGCACGGCGGCACGATCATCGACGACGTCGTGCCCGGGCACACCGGCAAGGGTCCCGACTTCCGGCTCGCCGAGCTCGCCTACGGCGACTACCCGGGGATCTACCACATGGTCGAGATCGAGCCGGGGGACTGGGGCATGTTGCCCGACGTGCCGCCCGGGCGGGACTCGGTCAACCTCGACGCCGCCACCGAGGAGGCGCTGGAGAAGTCCGGGTACATCGTCGGGCGGCTGCAGCGGGTGATCTTCTACCGGGAGGGCGTGAAGGAGACCAACTGGTCGGTGACCGGCGAGGTCACCGGGGTCGACGGCGTCGTCCGGCGGTGGGTGTACCTGCACTACTTCAAGGACGGTCAGCCCTCGGTGAACTGGCTGGACCCGACCTTCGCCGGGATGCGGATGGTGATGGGCGACGCCCTGCACTCGCTGGCCGATCTCGGCTCCGGTGCGCTGCGGCTGGACGCCAACGGCTTCCTCGGCGTCGAGAAGTCGACCGGCGGGATGCCCGGCTGGTCCGAGGGGCATCCGCTGTCCGAGGCGGCGAACCACCTGATCGCGAGCATGGTGCGCAAGGTCGGCGGGTTCACCTTCCAGGAGCTGAACCTGACCGTCGACGACATCAAGGTCACCTCCGAGGCCGGCGCCGACCTGTCCTACGACTTCATCAACCGGCCCGCCTACCACCACGCGCTGGCGACCTCGGACACCGAGTTCCTGCGGCTCACCCTGCGCACCGCGCTCGACCTGGGGGTCGATCCGGCGTCGCTGGTGCACGCCCTGCAGAACCACGACGAGCTGACCTACGAGCTGGTGCACTGGACGGCCGGGCACGCCACCGAGCTGTTCGTCTTCCGCGGCGAGGAGATCACCGGCGGAGAGCTCGCCGACACCATCCGGCGCGACCTGTGCGACCAGCTGGCCGGCCCGGACGTCCCGTACAACTTGATCTTCACGACGAACGGGATCGCCTGCACCACCGCGACCGTGATCGCCGCGTCGCTCGGGATCACCGCGCTCGACGACATCACCCCGGACGACGTCGACCGGATCCGCCGGGTGCACCTGCTGCTGGTCATGTTCAACGCGTTCCAGCCCGGTGTGTTCGCGCTGTCCGGCTGGGACCTGCTCGGCATGTTGACGCTGCCCCCCGAGCAGGTGTCGGATCTGCTGGCCTCCGGCGACACCCGGTGGATCTCCCGCCCGGCGCACGACCTGATGGGTCACTCGCCGGGCGCCGACCGGTCCTCGGCCGGGATGCCCCGCGGGCGCAGTCTCTACGGCCCGCTGCCCGACCAGCTCACCGACGAGACCAGCTTCGCCCGGCAGATGCAGGCGATCCTGGCCGTCCGCAAGCACAGCGGGGTGGCGACGGCGCGGCAGATCGACGTGCCCGACGTCGCGCACCGCGGGCTGCTGGTGATGGTGCACGCGCTCGACGACGGCCGCACCCAGGCGACCGTGCTGAACTTCGCCGACGAGCACGTCGACGCCGCGGTGCGGTCCGACCACTTCGAGCCGGGATCGCAGGTGGTCGACCTGTTCTCCGGGGAGACCGTCGGGACGGTGGACGACCTGAACGGGTTCCGGGTGGACATGACGCCGTTCCGGGCGACCGCGGTGGTGCTGGAGGCGCCGCCGGTCGAGGACGGGGCCTGACCGCCCGGATCCGTACGCCGAGCATCGACGCATCTGATGCGCGGCGGCTACGCTTGTGATGTGCGGACGACGGTGGACATCGACGGATCGGTGCTGATGCAGCTCAAGAAGCTGCAGCAGCGGCGACGGACCACCCTCGGTGCGCTCATGTCCGAGCTCCTCGCCAAGGCGCTGGAGGACGAGATGCGCGCCGAGGGGCCGGCGGCCAGGCCGCTCGACTGGACGTCGGCCCCGATGGGGGCCCGCGTCGATCTCGACGACCGCGACGCCGTCCTCGACCTGCTCGACGGTGACGGGTGAGCGTCACCGTCGACGCGAACGTCCTCCTCTATGCCTCGGACGCGGACAGCCCCCGGCACGAGGCCAACCGGTACCTGCTCGACCGGCTGGCGGTGGGGCCCGGACTGGTGCACGTCTTCTGGCCGGTCGCCATGGCCTACCTGCGGATCGCGACGCACCCGCGGATCTTCACCCGGCCGCTCGACCCGGCCACCGCCCTGGCGAACCTGGAGGACCTGGTGTCGCGGCCGCACATCCGGACACCGGGCGAGGGGGACGGCTTCTGGAGCGCCTTCCGGGACACGGTCGCCGGGGACGTCGTCCGGGGGAACCTGGTGCCCGACGCGCACATCGCGGCCCTGATGCGGGAGCACGGCGTCGCGACCATATGGACGTCCGACCGGGACTTCCGCCGGTTCCGTGACATCACCGTCCTGGATCCGTCCGACGTGTGATCACCGATCCGGAACCGGAACGCCCGCCCGGCGGACGCCCCGGTTCCCGATCCGTGATCAGCGCGGGTCAGACCAGCGGGGTGCGCGCCGGCAGGCGCAGGATGTGCGCGACGTGCTCGGTCGGCACCAGGCGGACGAAGTTGTACTCGCCCCAGCGGAAGGTCTGGCCGGACACCTCGTCGTGCACGTCGACGACGTCGGCGTAGTCCAGGCCCAGCGCCGGCATGTCGAGCTTGAGGGTGCCCTCCCGAGGGGTGAACGAGTCCAGCGTGACGACCACGAGCACCTGGTCGCCGGTCGCCGGGTCCAGCCGGGAGTAGGCGATCAGCTGCTCGTTGTCCACCTCGTGGAAGTGGATCTCGCGCAGCTGCTGCAGCGACGGGTGCTCACGGCGGATCTCGTTCAGCCGGGTGAGGTAGGGCTCCAGCGACCGGCCCTGGTTGAGCGCGGTCTCGAAGTCGCGCGGCCGCAGCTCGTACTTCTCCGAGTCCAGGTACTCCTCGCTGCCCGGCTTCACCGGGGTGCCCTCGTACAGCTCGAAGCCGGAGTAGACGCCCCAGGTCGGCGACATCGTCGCGGCCAGCGTCGCCCGGATCGCGAACATCGCCGGGCCGCCGGTCTGCAGCGACTCGTGCAGGATGTCCGGGGTGTTGGTGAACAGGTTCGGCCGGCACTCGTCGGCGTGCTCGGCGTGCATCGTCGCGAAGTCGGCCAGTCCCTCGGCGTCGGTCCGCCAGGTGAAGTACGTGTAGGACTGGGTGAAGCCGAGCCGGGCCAGGCCGAACAGCCGGGCCGGGCGGGTGAACGCCTCGGCCAGGAACAGCACGTCCGGGTCCCGGCGCTTGACCTCCCAGATCAGCCAGTGCCAGAAGTTCGGCGGCTTGGTGTGCGGGTTGTCGACCCGGAAGATCTTGACGCCGTGCTCGACCCACTTCATGACCACGCGCAGGCACTCGGCGTAGATGCCGGCCGGGTCGCGGTCGAAGTTGAGCGGGTAGATGTCCTGGTAGCGCTTCGGCGGGTTCTCCGCGTAGGCGATCGTGCCGTCCGGCCGGACGGTGAACCACTCCGGGTGCTCGGTGACCCACGGGTGGTCCGGTGCGCACTGCAGCGCCAGGTCCAGCGCGACCTCCAGGCCGAGCTCGCCCGCCTTCGCGACGAACGCGTCGAAGTCGTCGAAGTCGCCCAGCTCCGGATCGATGGCGTCGTGCCCGCCCGCGGCGGAGCCGATCGCCCACGGCGAGCCGACGTCGCCCGGCTCGGCGTGCACGGAGTTGTTGCGGCCCTTGCGGTGCACCGTGCCGACCGGATGGATCGGCGGGAGGTAGACGACGTCGAAGCCCATCCGGGCGACCCGGTCGAGCTCCTTCGACGACGTCGCGAACGTGCCGTGCACCGGCCGGCCGGTCTCGTCCCGGCCGCCGGTGGAGCGCGGGAAGAACTCGTACCAGGAGCTGAACAGGGCGCGCCTGCGGTCGACGTGGATCTGGCGCTCCGGGCCGCGGGTGATCAGCTCCCGGACCGGCCGCTCGGTCATGATCGTGACGACGGCGTCGAACAGGGCCGGGGCGACCCGTGCCCGCAGCGGCAGCGCGGTGTCGCGCAGGGCGTTCGCCGCGCCGAGCAGCAGATCGCGGTTGTCCTTCTCGGACGGACGCCGGCCCACCCGGGACAGCAGCCGGGCGCCGATCTCCAGGTCGTTGGCCAGCTCGTCGGCCGACTGCCCGGCGGCGATCTTCTTCTCGACGGCCGAGCGCCAGGTCGCCCACGGGTCGCTCCAGGCGTCCACCCGGAACGTCCAGCGGCCCTCGGCGTCGGGCACCACCCAGGCGCCGAACCGGTCGGTCCCCGAGCCCTCGGGCAGCATCCGGACGTAGCGCGGCTCGCCGGGGGTACCGTCGGCGCCGAGCGGGGTGAGGACCACGTTCGCGGCGACCGCGTCGTGCCCCTCGCGCCACACCGTGGCCCGGACCGGGACGACCTCGCCGACGACGGCCTTGGACGGATCACCGGTCTCCACGAACGGCGTCACGTCATCGATTCCGAGCCGACCGGTCATCGGCTGCACCCCCAGGCTCCGCGTCACCGCGGTTCGTCGTCACCGTCGGTAGAAGTCTCGTGCCGCGGTCCGGCGCTCGCCACACCGGCGCCGCCATCCCGCCGACGGCCGGCGTTCGCGGCGGTACGGAACCGATCCGACGTGCACGGACCCGGTCTCCCCCGCGGTCAGCCAACCCTACCGGTGCACGGGCCCCCCGGCCGGGCGGGCCGCGTACGCGTGTCGGTGGTCCCGGCTACCCTCGCCGCCGTGAGAGCCCTCCGCCGTTTCACCGTCCGTGCCCAGCTCCCCGGTCCGCTCGCGCCGCTGCAGACGCTGGCCACGAACCTGCGGTGGACGTGGCACGCGCCCACCCGGGACCTGTTCGCCTCGCTGGATCCGCGCGCCTGGGACGGCTGCGGCCAGGACCCGGTCCGGCTGCTCGGCGAGATCCCGACCGCCCGGCTCACCGAGCTCGCCGCGGACACCGCGGTCACCGAGCGGGTCGCCGAGCTCGACGCCGACCTGCGGCGCTACCTCGACGAGCCGCGCTGGTACCAGGAGGAGGACGCGGCGGGCCGGCCCGGCGCGATCGCCTACTTCTCGATGGAGTTCGGCGTCTCCGAGGTGCTGCCGAACTACTCCGGCGGCCTCGGCGTGCTGGCCGGCGACCACCTCAAGGCGGCGTCCGACCTGGGCGTCCCGCTGATCGCGGTCGGGCTGCTGTACCGCTCGGGCTACTTCCGGCAGTCGCTGTCGCTGGACGGGTGGCAGCTCGAGCACTACCCGGCGATCGACCCGCAGGGCCTGCCGCTGCAGCTGCTCACCGCCGCCGACGGCTCGCCGGTGCTGGTCGAGGTCGCCGTGCCCGGCGACCGCGTGCTCAGCGCCCGGATCTGGCTGGCGAAGGTCGGCCGGGTCCCGCTGCTGCTGCTGGACACCGACATCGAGGGGAACGAGCCGGACCTGCGCGGGGTCACCGACCGGCTCTACGGCGGCGACCAGAACCACCGCATCCAGCAGGAGATCCTGATCGGCGTCGGCGGCGTCCGCGCGGTGCGCGCGTTCTGCCGGACCACCGGGCACCCGGCCCCCGAGGTGTTCCACACCAACGAGGGGCACGCCGGGTTCCTCGGGCTGGAGCGGATCCGGGAGCTCTGCACCGGCTCGGCGGTCGCGTCGAACGGCGCCGGGCCCGCCTCCAGCTCGCCGGCCACGGTCTCCGGCGCCGGGCTGGACTTCGACGAGGCGCTGGCCGCGGTCCGTGCCGGGACGGTGTTCACCACGCACACCCCGGTCCCCGCCGGGATCGACCGGTTCGGCCTGGACCTGGTGCGGCACTACCTGACCGACCGGCTGCTGCCCGGTCTGCCGGTCGAGCGGGTGCTCGCGCTCGGCGCCGAGGAGGACGCCGCGGGCGCCGACCACGGGATGTTCAACATGGCGCACATGGGCCTGCGGCTGGCCCAGCGCGCCAACGGCGTCTCGAAGCTGCACGGGATCGTCTCCCGGGAGATGTTCGGCGGGCTGTGGGCCGGCTTCGACCGCGACGAGGTGCCGATCGGCTCGGTCACCAACGGCGTGCACGGCAACACCTGGGAGGCCGGTCAGGTCGCCGAGGTGCTCGGCGGCCCCGAGTCCGCCCCGGCCGAGGTCTCCGACGCCGACCTGTGGGCGCTGCGCAACACGCTGCGCTCCCGGCTGGTCGACGAGGTCCGCAGGCGGGTGCGCGCCGCCTGGCTGGAGCGCGGCGCGTCCGAGCCGGAGCTGGGCTGGACCGATCACGTCTTCGACCGCGACGTGCTCACCGTCGGCTTCGCCCGCCGGGTGCCCACCTACAAGCGGCTCACCCTGATGCTGCGCGATCCGGAGCGGCTGCGCGGCCTGCTGCTCGACCCGCACCGGCCGGTGCAGTTGATCGTCGCGGGCAAGTCGCACCCGGCCGACGACGGCGGCAAGGCCCTGATCCAGCAGATCGTCCGGTTCGCCGACGACGCCGGAGTCCGGCACCGGATCGTGTTCCTGCCCGACTACGACATGTCGATGGCCCGGTACCTGTACTGGGGCTGCGACGTCTGGCTGAACAACCCGCTGCGCCCGCTGGAGGCGTGCGGCACGTCCGGCATGAAGTCGGCGCTCAACGGCGGGCTCAACCTGTCCATCCGGGACGGCTGGTGGGACGAGTTCTACGACGGCCGCAACGGCTGGGCGATCCCCACCGCGGACGGCGTCGAGGACCCGACCCGGCGCGACGACCTGGAGGCGAACGCGCTCTACGAGCTGATCGCCACCCAGGTCGGGCCCGCCTTCTACGACCGGGTCGACGGCGTCCCGCCGCGCTGGGTGGAGATGGTGCGGCACACGCTGACCACCCTGCGGCCCAAGGTGCAGGCGACCCGGATGGTGCGGGAGTACGTGCAGGACTGGTACGCCCCGGCCGGCCGGGCCGCGGCGGCCGCCGCGGCCGACGACTACGCCGCGGCCCGCGACATCGCCCAGTACCGGGCCCGGCTGAACAAGGCGTGGAACCACGTCCGGGTCACCGGGGTGGACGCGTCCGGGCTGCCGGACACCCCGGTCGTCGGGTCGCCGATGACGGTGCGCGCCGGGGTGGACCTGGCCGGGCTGGAGCCGTCGGACGTGACGGTCGAGGCCGTCGTCGGCCGGGTCGACGACGCCGACGAGCTGGCCGATCCGGTCACCGTCGCGATGGAGCACCGCGGCGAGGGCAGCTGGGAGGTCGCGGTGCCGCTGCCGCACGCCGGGCTGACCGGCTACACGGTGCGGGTGCTGCCGCAGCACCCGCAGCTGGCGTCGTCGGTGGAGCTGGGCCGGATCGTGCTGGCCGGGTGAGTGCCGGTCAGCGGCCGCAGACGTCCAGCGGCGGGCGGGCGCCGGGTACCTCGCCGTACTGCGGGAAGTACCAGGTGAGCACCCGGTAGGCGGTCCGCCCGCCGCAGTCGCCCAGGTCGGAGGCGACCAGCGTGGTCGGCTGCGGTGTCGCCGCGGACAGCGGCGCGCCCGGGGCGGCGTAGCTGGCGGTCCCGGTGCCGGTGGCGTGCGGGCCGCCCCAGTCCTGCCAGGACACGTCCCGGACGACGCCGGTCGCGCCGGTCCCGCCGAGGTCGATCAGCGCGGGCCGGGGCTCGCCGAGGCCGCGGGTGTTCGGCCGGTCCGGGACGCCGAGCAGCGGTCCGCCGGTCTGCCCGGCGGACCCGCCCGACCCGCCCGCCCCGGCCGACCGGCCCGCCCCGGAGGTGTCGGTCGCGGCCGGTGTCGCGGCGGTGCCCGCTCCCGCGGTGCCGGTGGTGCCCGGTCCGGTCGCCGCGGGTGTGCCGCCGGCGCCGGTGAGCACGGGCGCCCCCGGACCGGCGGCGGTGGCCGTGCGGGTCTCCGGGGTGCGTTCGGTGAGCCCGGAGCAGGCGGTGAGCAGCAGGGCGCCCAGCAGCAGCGCGACCGCCCGGGCCGGTAGCGGCCGCGGGCCGGAGCGCGGGGCGGCCGGGTCGGTCCGCGGGACCGCCGGGTCGGTTCGCGGGGCGGCCGGGTCGGTTCGCGGGGCGGCCGGGTCGGTTCGCGGGGCGGCCGGGCCGGGGTGCGGTAGGACCGGGCCGGTCCGCGGCGGCGGGATCAGCCGCCGCAGCACCCTCCGCCGCAGCAGCCCCCGCCGCCGGCCGGGGCCATCGCCGGTGGCGGCGCGGCCCGGCCGCCGGCCGAACGCCCACCGAGCGAGACGGTGGAGAGCAGCTTCACGGTGTCCGCGTGCCCGGCCGGGCAGGCCGCCGGATCGGAGGCGGTGGCCATCGGCCGGTCCACCTCGAAGGTCGAGCTGCACTCGCGGCAGCGGAACTCGTAGCGCGGCATGCGCGCAGCGTACGCCGCGGACGCCGGTGCGGCGACGCCCCGGAACCGGCCGGTGCCCCGTGCCCCCCATCGCCGCCCCCGCATCGTCATCGGTCCTGTGACGATCTCGTCGCGTCGGGACGGTCCGGCGTAACACGACCCGCCGGGCGGTCAGGTGACGGTCGCGGAGGTGCGCGCGACGTGCTGCTCGCCGCGCGGGGAGACGGTGGTGAGCACCAGCCCGTGGGTGCCGGGCGCGAGCCCGTCGAGGGTGGTGCTCCAGCCGGTGGCGCCGCCGCAGGTGCCGCTCCAGGCGGGCGCGCCGTCGACCGTCAGCTCGCACGGCCCGGCGACGTAGGGATCGACCGGCTGCTCCCGGGCTGCGTCGACCCGCACCGCCCCCGGGCCGGTCTGCTCGGCGGAGAGCGACATGTGGATCGGGCAGGGATCGGCCTTGCCGAACTCGGTGAGCACGGTGGGGCCGGTGAGCGGGGCGCCGCCGTGCGGGTCCTGGGTGACCGCGCGCACCGAGAAGGTCAGCGGGCCGAGGCAGCGGTCGCCGCGGACCGGGCCCGCGGTGGTGGCGCCGGTGGCGGCGGAGTGCAGCCGGGTGCCGGTCGCGTCGTGCGTCTCGACGACGTAGTGGGTGCGGATCCCGCCGCCGGTCCCGGCCGGCTCGGTCCAGCTCGCCTCGAAGCCGGTGCCGCGGGCGCCGCCGCCCTCGACCGGGGCGAGCACCAGGTCCCGGACCGGGCCGGGCGGCTCCGGCGCGTCGATCCGCGGCGTGGCGGACACGGCCGCCCCGCCCGCGAGCAGTGCCGCGACCGCGGCGAGCCCGACACCGACCGTCCGGATCGACCGGCTGTGTACCCCGCTCATCGTGGATCCCCCGCTTCGACACGCGTCGCGCTCGTCACACGGACGAGTGAACCACGGCCGTTCGGCGGAGCCGCAGGCGGGATCCGGCTCAGTGGCTGCGCAACAACCGGACCGACCGGGGCGGCAGCACGATCGTCGCGCCGACGCCGATCGGGGCCGGATCGGCGGGCTCGCCGTCGTCGGTGGTGGAGTCCAGCACCGGATCGAAGCCGTGCCCGGTGGGGAGCAGGCAGTCGACCGGCTCGTCGCCGGCGTGCAGGCACAGCAGCCAGTAGTCGGCGAGCAGCACGACGAGGGTCAGCCGGCCGCCGTCGTGCCAGTCGTGTGGTTCCATCGGCCGCCCCGACGGGTCCCACCAGAGCACCTCGCCGTCGACGTAGAACTGGTCGCGGTGCAGCACCGGCGACTCCCGGCGCAGCGCGGTGACCTTCGCGGTGAACGCCTCCATCGCGGCCGTCTCGTCGGTCGCGGTCCAGTCCACCCAGGACGTCTCGTCGTCGCGGCAGTAGGCGTTGTTGTTGCCGCCCTGGGTGCGCCAGCGCTCGTCCCCACCGGTGATCATCGGGGTGCCGATGGACAGCAGTAGGGTCGCCATCAGGGCCCGCGCGGTGGACCGCCGGGCGGCCCGGATCCCGGCGTCGTCGGTCTCGCCCTCGACGCCGAAGTTCTGCGAGCGGTTGTCGTCGGTGCCGTCCCGGTTCTGCTCGCCGTTGCCCTCGTTGTGCTTGCGCTCGTAGGAGACGAGATCGCGCAGCGTGAAGCCGTCGTGCGCGGTCACGAAGTTGACCGAGGCCCACGGCCGGCGCCCGGACATCCGGTAGATGTCGGAGCTGCCGGTCAGCCGGGACGCGAGCTCGGCGACCCCGCCGCCGTGCCCGCGCCAGAAGTCCCGGACGGCGTCGCGGTAGCGGCCGTTCCACTCCGACCAGGCGACGCCGAACCCGCCGACCCGGTAGCCCTCGCCGGTGGCGTCCCACGGCTCGGCGATCAGCTTGCAGCCCGACAGCGTCGGGTCCTGGGCGATCGCGGTGAGCAGGGCGGAGTCCGGGGAGAACGGGCCGGACCGCGGGCGGCCCAGCACCGACGCCAGGTCGATCCGGAAGCCGTCGACGCCGTAGGCGTGCACCCAGTGCCGCATCGCGTCGCAGACCAGCCGGATCACGGTGGGGGAGCCGGCGTCGAGGGTGTTGCCGGTGCCGGTGATGTCGGCGTCGTGCCCGGACCCGCCCAGCGAGTAGTACGCCGGCGCGTCCAGCCCGCGGTAGGACAGCGTCGTCCCGCCGACCCCGCCCTCGCAGGTGTGGTTGGGCACGATGTCGAGGATCACCTCGATCCCGGCGGCGTGCAGGGTGTCGACCAGGTAGGCGAACTCGGCGCACTCGTTGCCCGGGTCGGCGGCGTAGCCGGGGTGCGGGGCGAGGAAGCCGAGCGTGGCGTAGCCCCAGTAGTTGCTCGCCCCGCGCTCCAGCAGCGGTGGCTCGGGGGCGTTGGCCTGCACCGGCAACAGCTCGACGGCGGTGATCCCGGTGCGCTGCAGGTGCGCGATCACGGCCGGATGGGCGAGCCCGAGATAGGTGCCGCGGTGCGCCTCCGGGACCTCCGGGTGCAGCCGCGTCCAGCCCTTGACGTGGATCTCCGAGATCACGGTGTCCGACCAGGGGACGTCCGGCCGGGGCGGGCGCCTGCCGGGCGCGGTGGACTCGACCACCGAGAGCGGGACGCTGCCCAGCGAGTCGACGGTGCTCGGGCCGCCGGTCATCGGGTCGCCGTGCCAGCCGCGGGCGGCGACGACGTCGGTGACCGCGCCGGTGATCCGCCGGGCGTAGGGATCGACGAGGATCTTGTGCGGGTTGCTGCGCAGCCCGGCGAACGGCCGGTACGGCCCGTGCGCCCGGAACCCGTACCGCTGGCCCGGCCGCACCCCGGGCACGTGCCCGTGCCAGACGCCGAAGGTGTGCTCGCGCAGCTCGACCCGCCGTTCGGTCAGCCCGCCCTCGTCCCCGGCGGGGCCGTCGATCAGGCAGACCTCCACCATCTCCGCGCTGGTCGAGGCGACCGCGAAGCGGGTTCCGTGGTCGTCGGGGTGGGCACCGAGCGGGAAGACAGGCACGGTCGGCCAGGATAGGCGGGTGAGCATTCCCGGCACGACGCCCATCGATTCCGAGAGCAGCGGCAGCGGAACGAGTATCGACTCCGAGGACCTGGTGATCGGGATGGACGGCGCCACCGTCCGTCGCGGCGCCGCCACCCTGCTCGACGCCGTGGACTGGCGGGTCGAGCTCGACGAACGATGGGTGGTGCTGGGCCCGAACGGCGCCGGCAAGACCACCCTGCTCCGGCTCGCGGCGGCCGAGCTGCACCCGACGTCCGGCCGGGTGCAGGTGCTCGGCGAGCGGATGGGCCGGGTCAACGTGTTCGAGCTGCGCCCGCGGATCGGGCTGACCTCGGCGAACCTCGGCATCCGGATCCCCGGCGACGAGCGGGTGGCCGATGTCGTCGTGTCGGCCGGGTACGGCGTGCTGGGCCGCTGGAACGAGGACTACGAGAGCGAGGACACCGGCCGCGCGACCCAGCTGCTGGAGCAGCTCGGGATGGGCGCCCTCGCCGACCGGCTGTACGGGACGCTGTCCGAGGGCGAGCGCAAGCGCACCCTGATCGCCCGCGCGCTGATGACCGATCCGGAGCTGCTGCTGCTCGACGAGCCCGCCGCCGGCCTGGACCTGGGCGGGCGCGAGGACCTGGTCGGCCGGCTCGCCGGTCTCGCCGAGGACCCGTACGCGCCGGCGTCGGTGCTGGTCACCCACCACGTCGAGGAGATCCCGCCGGGGTACACGCACGGGATGCTGCTGCGCGAGGGCCGGGTGGTGGCGGCCGGGCTGCTCGACGACGTGATGGCCGACGCGCCGCTCAGCGAGACCTTCGGCCTGGACCTGACCGTCGAACGCCGCCCGGGCGGCCGCTTCACCGCCTACCGCCGGACCTGAGCCGCGCCCGCACCGCCGAGATGCGCAGCAGTGTCCTGCGGAGATCGACTTGTCGCGCTGTGGCGCATCTCGGCGGACGGGGCGCGGGCGCGGCGCGGGGATTAGGGTCCGGGCTGTGACCGAATTCGTGAGCCTGTCCGTGGACGACGGCGTCGGGACGATCCGGATCGACCGCCCGCCGATGAACGCCCTGAACCGCCAGATCCAGGGTGAGCTGCTGGAGGTCGCCGACGAGGCGTCCACCCGCGCCGACGTGCGCGCCGTCGTCGTCTACGGCGGGGAGAAGACCTTCGCCGCCGGCGCCGACGTCAAGGAGATGGCGTCGATGTCCTATGCGGACATGGCGCCGCAGGCCCGCCGGCTCTCGGCCGGGCTGGGCGCGATCTCGACGATCCCGAAGCCGACCGTGGCCGCGGTGACCGGCTACGCGCTCGGCGGCGGCCTGGAGGTCGTGCTCGGCGCGGACCGCCGGATCGCCGGCGAGAACGCGAAGCTCGGCTTCCCGGAGATCCTGCTCGGCATCTTCCCGGGCGGCGGCGGCACCCAGCGGGCGGCCCGGCTGATCGGCGCCCCGCGCACCAAGGACCTGATCTACACCGGCCGGATGGTCGGCGCCGAGGAGGCGCTGGCGATCGGCCTGGTCGACGAGGTCGTGCCGGCCGACGAGGTCTACGCGAAGGCCCTCGCCTGGGCGGCGCAGTTCAAGGACGGCCCGGCGCTTGCCTACGCGGCCGCGAAGAAGGCCATCGACAACGGCCTGGACACCGACCTGCGGACCGGCCTGGACATCGAGTCGGAGCTGTTCGCCGGGGTGTTCGCCTCCGAGGACGCGAAGGCCGGCATGGCGAGCTTCGTGGAGAACGGTCCGGGCAAGGCGACCTTCACCGGACGCTAGGCCGCTGCCTCCACGGGCCCAGCCGGGCAGCAGGTCGCGCCGCGCGACGCCGAGCGGGACCGGCTCGTCGGCGACGAGCCGGTCCCGCTCGGCCGTCGAGCTCGGGCTCCGGGGTCGTCGGGTAGCGGTGGGCCCGCTCACCTGGTCCGGCAGGGCGCTCGTGGTTGCGCCATGACCGAGCCCACCGACGGTTTCGGCCGGTCGACTCTGCAAGACTCCTACTCATGAGTTCGGACCCGGCGCCCACCCCGCACGCCACCGCCGAGCAGGTCGAGGCGGCCTGGCACGACCCGAAACTCGCCAACGTGCTCTACCACGACTGGGAGGCGGGCACCTACGACGAGAAGTGGTCGATCAGCTACGACGAACGCTGCATCGACTACGCCGTCGGCCGGTTCCGGGCCGCCGCACCGTGGGACGGCCGCCCTTACCTGCGGGCCCTGGAGCTGGGCAGCGGAACCGGGTTCTTCCTGCTCAACCTGATGCAGGCCGGGGTCGCCGAGCGGGGCGTCGTCACCGACCTGTCGCCGGGCATGGTCGGCGCGGCCACCCGCAACGCCGAGCACCTCGGGCTCGACGTCGAGGGCCGGGTCGTCGACGGCGAGCACATCCCGTTCCCGGACGACAGCTTCGACCTGGTCGTCGGGCACGCCGTGCTGCACCACATCCCGGACGTCGAGGCCGCGCTGCGCGAGGTGCTGCGGGTGCTGGAACCGGGCGGCCGGTTCGTCTTCGCCGGGGAGCCGACCACCGTCGGCGACGCCTACGCCCGCACCCTCGGCCAGTGGACCTGGAAGGCCACCACCACCATCACGAAGCTGCCGCCGCTGCAGGGCTGGCGCCGCCCGCAGGCCGAGCTGGACGAGTCGTCCCGGGCGGCCGCACTCGAGTCGGTCGTCGACATCCACACCTTCGACCCGGACGACCTGGAGCGCACCGCCCGACGGGCCGGCGCCGAGGGCGTCCGGGCGAGCACCGAGGAGTTCAGCGCGGCGATGCTCGGCTGGCCGGTGCGCACCTTCGAGGCCGCCGTCCCGCCCGGGAAGCTGGGCTGGAACTGGGCGATGTTCGCCTATCACGGCTGGCAGCGGCTGTCCTGGGTGGACGAGCACCTGCTGTCCCGGGTGGTGCCGCGCCGCTGGTTCTACAACGCGCTGATCACCGGCACCGCACCGCGATGAGCAGCCTTCCGGAACGGGCCCGCTCGCGCGCCCAGGGCGCGACCCTGGTCGACGTGGAGCATCCGCTCGAACCGTTCTGGCGCGGCATCATCGCCTACCGGCTGCTGACCCTGGTCACCGTGATCGGGGTGACCGCCTACCACCTGCGCACCGGCTACGAGCGGCCGTCGGCGGCCGTCGGCGTGCTGGTCGCGATGACCCTGTGGACGGCCGTCACCTCCTGGGGCTACCTCGGCGGCCTGCCCGGCGCGCCGGACCACCGCGGCCGGCTCGCGCTCGCCGATCTCGCCGTCTGCGTGGCGGTGATGGCGACCACGCCGTGGGTCGTCAGCGAGTCGCTGCTCGACTCCGGCGGCCCCGGGATGGGCTCGATCTGGACCTCCGGCGCGGTGCTGGCCTGCGCCGTCGCGTTCCGGATCCGCGGCGGGATCGGCGCCGCCGCGGTGATCTCGGTGGCGCTGGTGCTGTCCAAGGAGCGGTTCGGCTCGCTGGAGCTGGGGGACATCCAGCTGCTGGTGCTGGCCGGGCTGACCGTCGGGTTCGCAACGCACGTGCTGGAGCGCACCGCGGCCCGCCTGCGCCGGCTCACCGCCGAGCAGGCCGCCGCCGCCGAACGCGAGCGGCTCACCCGGTCCATCCACGACGGCGTCCTGCAGGTGCTGGCGCACGTGCAGCGGCGCGGCGCCGAGCTGGGCGGCGGCGCGACCGAGCTGGGCGTGCTCGCCGGGGAGCAGGAGACCGCGCTGCGGGCGCTGCTGACCGGGCCCGGCACCACCGACGCGCGCGGCCGCCGCGATCTCGCCGCGGCGCTGCGGATCCTCGCCTCGGACCGGGTCACCGTGTCGGCGCCCGGCCGCCCGGTGGAGCTGGACGCGCCGGTCGTCGACGAGCTGGAGGGTGCGGTACGCGCGGCGCTGGCCAACGTCGCGGTGCACGCCGGCCCGGCCGCGCGCGCCTGGGTGCTGCTGGAGGAGCTGCCCGGCGCGCTGGAGATCAGCGTCCGTGACGACGGCCCCGGCATCCCGGACGGCCGGCTCGCGCAGGCGCAGGCGCAGGGCAGGCTCGGCGTCGCGCGTTCGATCCGCGGCCGGGTGGAGGACCTCGGCGGCACGCTGACCCTGGACACCGGGCCGGAACTCGGTACTGAATGGGTCATCCGGCTGGACAGGGGGGACGCATGAGCGAGGAGACACCGATCCGGGTGATGGTCGTCGACGACCATCCGATCTGGCGGGAGGGGGTCGCCCGCGATCTCGCCGAACGCGGGCTGGACGTGGTCGCCACCGCCCCGGACGCGCCCGCCGCGGTCCGGATCGCCACCGCGGTCCGGCCGGACGTGGTGCTGATGGACCTGAACCTGGGCTCCACCTCCGGGGTCGACGCGATCGCCGAGATCGCGCAGAAGAGCCCGGACAGCCGGGTGCTGGTGCTCTCGGCGTCCGGCGAGCACGCCGACGTCCTCGAGGCGGTGAAGGCGGGTGCGCTGGGCTACCTGGTGAAGTCCGCCGGGGTGGACGAGCTGCTGGAGGCGATCCGGCGGACCGCGCGCGGTGTCGCCGTGTTCACGCCCGGCCTGGCCGGCCTGGTGCTCGGCGAGTACCGGCGGCTCGCGGAGTCCCCCCGGCCGGCCGACGGCTCGCCCGCGGTGCCCGCGCTGACCGAGCGGGAGACCGAGGTGCTGCGGCTGGTCGCGAAGGGGCTGACGGCCAAGCAGATCGCGGCGAAGCTGGTCGTGTCGCACCGCACGGTGGAGAGCCACGTGCAGAACACGCTGCGGAAGCTGCAACTGCACAACCGCAGCCAGCTGGTCCGCTACGCGATCGAGCAGGGGCTGGCCGACTGACCGGGCACCCGGGTCACGATCGGGTCACGGCGACCGGCAGACTCGGCCCGGTCCGCCCGTCGCCCCCGGCAGGAGATCCTCCGTGACCGACCCGACCACGCTGATCGGGTACCTGCTGGACAGCCCGTGGCTGCTCCCGCTGCTCGCGCTGGCCGTCGTCTGCGACGGGCCGCTGCCGCTGGTGCCCAGCGAGCCGGTGCTGTTCAGCGCGACGGCGTCGGCGCTCGCCGACGGCGACCGCTGGCGGATCGTCGCGCTGTTCGGTGCGGCACTGGTCGGGTCGCTGGTCGGCGACGCGCTGCTCTACGGCGCGGGCCGGTCGTCGAACCGGGCGGTGGCCGGCGTCCGGCGGGACGCCGGCATCGGCGCCTGGGTGCGCAGGCACCTGCACCGCCGTCCGATCGTCGCGCTGGTCGCGACCCGGCTGCTGCCCGGCGGCCGGCTGGCGAGCGTGACGGCGGCCGGCCGGGTCCGGCTGCCACTGCGCGCCTTCGTCCCGGCGACGGTGGCCAGCTCGCTGGTCTGGTGCAGCTGGATGACCGGCATCGGGGTGCTGGTCGGCCCGTTCACGCACGGCGACCCGCTGCTGTCGATGCTCGCCGGGCTGCTGCTCGCGCTGCTCGTCGGCGGCACCGCGGGCGCCGCGCGGCGCGTGCTGCGCTACCGCAGGCGCGCCCTCGCTCCCGCCTGACGGGAGCGGCCGTCCGGATGCCGGGAGAGCCGTCGTCACTCGAACGGATCATGGCAAGCTGAGCCGTCCGGCCGAATCGGGTGGAACGGGGAACGACGGGTGCTGCACGACACCGACGCGTGGCCGGCCGGTTCCGTGCTGGTGGGCGACCCACCGGTGCCCGGCGGATGGCCGGTGCTGGGCCGCACCGCGGCCGGCCCCGCGGAGGCGGTGGCGGCCGCCGTCGTCCGGCTCCGGCCGGCCCTGGTGATCGTCGACCTGGCCTCCGCCCGCGATCCGGGACTGGCCGCGGTCGAGGCGGTCGTCGCGCGCGTCCCGGTCGTCCCGGTGCTGGCCGTCGCGGCGCCGGGGGCGGACCACGAGCTGGTCCTCGACGCCGTCCGGGCGGGCGCCACCGGCGTCGCGACCACCGACGACCCGGCCGAGCTGGCCCCGCTCGCCCGGGCCGCGCTGGCCGGGCGGCCGGCGTTCTCACCGGGCCTGGCCGCGGTCGTGCTGGAGTCGGTGGTGACGCCGGTCCGGCCGGTGCCCGAGCTGAGCCCGCGCGAGTCCGAGGTGCTGCGGCTGGTGGTCGAGGGCCTCACCGCGCGGCAGATCGCCGCCCGGCTGGTGCTCTCGCCGCGCACCGTGGAGAACCACGTGCAGCGGTTGCTGCGCAAGCTCGACGTGCCCGGCCGCGGGGCGCTGGTCCGGTACGCGATCGAGCACGGCCTGGCGTAGCGCCGGCCGGTGTCACTCCACCGGCGCGGGCCGGTCCGACTCCGGGCACCTGGTGGTCGCCGCCGACGGGCTGGGCTCCCGGCTGCGCCGCCGGTTCCTGACCGGCCGGCTCACCCGCGCAGCCGGTCCAGCGCGGCGCCCAGCACCGCCGGGACGTCCGGCGCGGACAGCACGTCCACCGCGGCCGCCGGCCCGGGCCCATGGTCCGGGACGGTGGCCCCGCGGGCCGGGCCGAACCCGGTGTCGACGGCCAGCCCGACCGGCTCCGCGGTGAGCGAGCCGGGGGCGACGCAGTCCAGCAGCGCGATCGCGTCGTGCAGCGCGACGGCGTCGCTGCCGGTCCGGTCCAGGTAGCCGCCGAGCATCGCGGCCAGCTCGGCGCAGGCCGGGTCTGCCGCGGCCAGCGCGGCCACCCAGTCCGGGCCGGCCGAGCAGGCCAGCGTCGTCCCCAGCGGGACCAGCGCCACCGGCACCTCGGCCTGGGTGAACACCCGGTGCGCCGCCTCCGGATCGGCGTGCACGTTGAACTCGGCGGCGCCGGTGACGTTACCGGCGCCGATCGCGCCGCCCATGACGACGATCCGGCCGATCCGCTCCGCCAGCTCCGGGTGGGTGGCCAGCAGCAGCGCGGTGTCGGTCAGCGGCCCGATCGCGGCGATCGTCACCGGCTCGGTCGCCTCCTGCAGCACCCGGGCCATCAGCGCGATCCCGGAGCCGGGCACCGGGCCGACCGGGTCCGGCAGGTGCGCGGCCCGGCCGCCCAGCCCGTCGAGGCCGTGCACGTGCGTGGCCCGCTGCTCCAGCCGGTGCACCAGCGGCCGGTCCGCGCCGGTGCCGAGCGGCACGTCCGGCCGCCCGGCCAGCGTGAGCAACCGGCCCGCGTTCGGCAGTGTCCGGTCCAGCCCGACGTTGCCGTAGGACGCGACGACGGCGCGGACCTCCACCTCCGGGCTGCGCAGGGCCAGGACGATCGCGACGGCGTCGTCCACGCCGGGATCGGTATCGATGATCAAGGGGCGGGGCACCCGGATGAGCCTAGGGGCTCACTCGCTGCGAGTCGGCTCGTCCTCGTTCTCCTCGGCCAGCTCGCGGGCCGCGGCCTCGGTGGCGCCCGCGTCGTCGGTGCCCGCCGCGGAGCGCGGGTTGCCCGCATGGTCGCGGTCGCGGGCCGTGCCGGCGCCCGCGGCGCCCGCCCCGTCGCCGGAGGTCAGCTCGCCGGTGCCGACGTCGGTGCCGTCGTCCGGTTCTCTCCTGTCGTCCACGTGTCTCGCTCCGATCGTCGGGGTACCGGTGGAGGTACCCGCCGCGACCGGCCGGCACACCCCTAGGGTCGGACCTGTGCGACCGCAGGACGATCCGGAGCAGGCCCGGCTGTTCACGCTCACCTCGCTGCGCTGGATCCTGCGCCACCGGGCTTTCACCCCGTGGTACCTGCTGCGCTACTGGCGGCTGCTGGTGCTGCGCATCCGGCAGCCGCACGTCGTGCTGCGCGGCATGGTGTTCCTCGGCAAGGGGGTGACGATCGAGGCCCGGCCCGGCTTCGGTCGCCTGGAGATCGGCCGCTGGGTGCACATCGGCGACGGCACCGCGCTGCGCTGCCACGAGGGCTCCATGCGGATCGGCGACAAGGTCGTCTTCGGCCGGAACAACACCCTCAACTGCTATCTCGACGTCGAGGTCGGGGCGGCCACCCTGGTCGCGGACTGGGTGTACGTGACCGACTTCGACCACCGCACCGAGGACGTGCACCGGCCCATCAAGGACCAGGGCATCGTCAAGGCGCCGGTCCGGATCGGCGAGGGCTGCTGGCTCGGCGTGAAGACGTCGGTGCTGCGCGGCACCCGGATCGGCTCCGGCGTGGTGCTGGGCGCGCACGCCGTCGCACGCGGGGAGATCCCGGCCGACACGATCGCCGTCGGCACGCCGGCCCGGGTGGTGCGCGACCGGCGCGCCGACTACGCCGCCGCCGCCGCCGAACGTGCCGCGGTCGCCGACATGGCCCGCAAGGCCGACCGGGCCCTGCGGACCCGGCTCGACGGGGCCTGACCCGCCCCGCCCCGCCCCGCCCCGAGCCAGGCCGGGGTGCGGTGTATGGCGGCGCGGCGGGTCAGGAGGTGCGGTCGAAGAGGTTCCCGGTGGGGATCTTCGGGCGGGGGAGGTTCTGCGGCGGGCCGGGGCGGGCCGCGGCGTAGATCTCCGCGGTGCGGGCGGCGATCGTCGGCCAGGCGAAGTCGGTGCGCAGCCGGGCCCTGGCCGCCCGGGCCCGGCGTCGCGCGGCGCGCGGGTCGGACAGCGCGCGGTCGACGGCGTCGGCGATCCCCGGGACGTCGCCCGGTTCGAAGCCGAGCCCCGTCTCGCCGTCCCGGACGACCTCGCCGAGCCCGCCCGCGGTCGACGCGACCAGCGTGGCCCCGACCGCCGCGGCCTCCAGCGCGACGATCCCGAACGGCTCGTAGCGGCTCGGGAGCACCACGGCGTCGGCGGCCCGGAGCAGGGCGGTGAGCTCGGCGTCGGGGAGGTGGCCGAGGAACTCGACCGAGCGCCGGACCCGGTGCTCGGCGACCCGCGACCCGAGCATCTCCTGCTGGGTGCCGGTGCCGGCGACGAGCAGCCGGGTCCCGGGATGCCTGCGCCGGATCCGGGGGAGGGCGGCGATCAGGTCCTGCACGCCCTTCTCGTACTCCAGGCGGCCGAAGTAGACCAGCCGTGGACCGGCCCCGGCGGGTGCCGGCGCGGTGGCCCGGGAGCGCCAGCGGCGCAGGTCGATGCCGTTGTGCACCACGTGGATCGTGCTGGCGTCGAGGTCGTGCAGGGCGGACACCTCGGCGCGCATCGCGGACGAGCAGGTGATCACCTCGTCGGCGCGCTGCGCCAGCCACCACTCGGTGGAGTGCACCTGCCGGTTCAGCGGCCCGGGGAGCCAGCCCGAGTGCCGGCCGGCCTCGGTGGCGTGCAGCGTCGCGACCAGTGGCACGCCCAGCACGTCGGCGAGCGCGATCGCCGGGTGCGCCACCAGCCAGTCGTGGGCGTGCACGACGTCCGGACGCCAGCCCGGCAGCAACGAGGTCAGCGCGTGCCGGAGCAGGCCGTGCCCCATCGCGAGGGTCCAGGCCACCATGTCGGTGCCGAACTCGAGATGCGGCGGGTCCTCCGCGACGCGCAGCACCCGGACGCCGTCGACGGTCCCGTCGCTGCTCGGATGGGTGCCCGCGTCGGTGCCCGCGGGTGCCCGGGACAGGACGACGACGTCGTGTCCGGCGGCGGCGAGCTCCCGGGACAGCGCGTGCACGTGCCGGCCCAGCCCGCCGACCACGACCGGCGGGAACTCCCAGCTGACCATCAGCACCCGCATCAGGAGATCCTGGCAAACGCCGTACCGGCGGTTACCCCCCGGGTACGAGGCGCGCGCCGGTCCGCGCACCCCGGCTCGGCCGAGGCACCGTCTGCAACGGGTGCGATGCGGCGGTAGGGGTGCGATGCGGGGCCGGGGGCGCGGCGTCTGGCCCGGGCGGGAGCGTGCCCGCGCGAGGCACACCCCGGCGCCCGGGAACGGATCAGGGACCGGCGATGTCCCGGGCGTCGACGTGCCCGAAGGTCGGCACCGGCACGTCGGTCCACCGCTCGGTCCGTCGCTCGGCGGCGCGCCGCCGCCCCTGCCGCAACAGCGCCGACAGCTCGGCGACCCGGCCGGCGTGCGTCGCGGCGCGGGAGCGGGCGTAACCGGCGGCCGAGTCCTTGGTGACCATGAACGCCCAGTCGCTGGACAGCGCGTGCAGCGCCTGGTCGACGAGCAGATCGGCCAGCGGGTCCCGGACGTCGGGGCGCAGCATCGGCCCGGTCTCCGGCCACACGGTGTCCAGCCCGGCCAGCAGGTCGTGCTGGACGTCGTCGCCCAGCGCCACCAGGTCCGACACCTGCGGCCCGGCCCACACCCGCCAGTCCTTGCCGGAGCCCCACGAGCACTCGGGCAGGGTGACGGGGTCGCCGACCAGGCCGTCGTCGATCGCCCCGCCGAGGGTCCGGACGTCGACGCCCGCCTCGGGCAGCAGCCGCAGCACCGCCGCCAGCCAGTCCGGGCCCTCGTGCCACCAGTGCCCGAACAGTTCGGTGTCGAACGCGGCGACGGTCAGCGCCGGCCGACCGGTCGATGCTCGCAGCGACCGCAGCCGGGCGACCACGGTGTCGACGAAGTCCCGGGCGTCGCGCTGCACGGCCTGCGCGGCGAGTGCCGGCGAGTACGGCTTCTTGCGCTCCGGCGGCACCCGGCGGCCGGTCACCCGGGCCGGCTTCAGCCCGGACAGGTGGTCCCAGGTGTGGAAGTCGCGGTACTCCGGCGAACCGGGGTAGCCGCGGCGCGGCGACCAGACCCGGTAGGTGATGTCGAGGTCGCGCCCGACGCACAGCACGTCGGAGCCGCCGACCGGCCGGGCGAGCGCGGTGTCGCCGCGCAGCGCGGGGCCGTCCACCAGGAAGCGTCGCACCCCGGCGGAGGCGTAGTCGTCCTCCATCCCGGGTGCGTAGCCGCACTCGGGTGCCCAGATCCCGGCCGGTCGTCCACCGAGCCGCAGCGCGTGGTCGGCCAGCCCGGCGCGCAGTGAGAAGGCCCGCACCCGGGGGCGCAGCAGCGGCTGGAACGGGTGCGCGGCCGGCCCGCCCAGCAGCTCGACGGCGCCGGAGTCGCCCAGCGCCCGCAGCACCGGCGACCCGCCGTGCCGCCAGTGCGCCTCGAACTCCGCGGTGGCCGCGGTGGACACCCGGTGCTCGTGCGCGGCGAGATCGGGCAGCCGCCCGGCCGCCGAGTGCGCGCGCAGCGTCCACCCGCCGAGCCAGTCGTGCACGCCGCGCAGGCAGTACGGGTCGTCGAGCTGCGCCGCCAGCACCGGGGTGATCCCGAGCGTGGCGAGCTGGCCGCGACCCTCCGCGGCGAGCTCGCGCAGGGTCGCCACGACCGGCAGGTAGGACTGCGCCCACGACTGGTACAGCCACTCCTCGCCGACGGGCCAGCGCCCGTGCCGGGCCAGCAGCGGCAGGTGCGAGTGCAGGACCAGGCAGAAGGTGCCGACCGGGGTCACCGGCGGACCGCCGCGACGAGCAGGTCCAGGGAGGCGTCGAGGTCGTCGGTGCGCAGCTCGAAGTCGGTGCTGCGCACGGCCGCGACGTCGGCGGCGAGAGCGGCGGGCCACGGCTCGCCGGACAGCGCCAGCCGGGTCTGCGCCTCGATCAGCCCGCCGTGCCGGGCGTCGGCCGCGCGCAGCCGGGGGCCGTGGTGCAGCCCGTGGACGACGACGTCGTCGAACCCGGCGTCGACGACCAGCCCGGCCAGCTCTGCCGGGTCCAGCTCGCGGGTGTGGAACGGGTTGAGCGGGGTGTCCCGGCCGGGGGAGAAGGTGATCCGGTTCGGCGTCGACACCAGCAGCGTCCCGCCCGGCCGCAGCACCCGCCGGCACTCGCGCAGGAACCGCTCCTGCGCCCACAGGTGCTCGATGACCTGCAACGACACCACGACGTCGATCGAGCCGTCCGGGACCGGTAGCGCCACCAGGTTGGCCCGGGACACCGCCACCCGGGGATAGCGGGCGCGGACGTGCGCGACGGTCGCGGCGTCGTAGTCCAGCGCGAGCACCCGGCGTGCCGTCCCGGCGAGCAGGTCCGCGCCGTAGCCCTCGCCGCAGCCGGCCTCCAGCACGACGGCGCCGGTGCAGCGGTCCGCGATCGCCGTGTAGACGATCTCGTGCCGCCGGAACCAGTAGTTCTCGACGGCGATCCCGGGGACGGTCCGCTCACCGGTGAGGGGCAGGCTGCTGGTCACCCGCCGACTCCATCACGCCGCGGCGGGCGCCACCCACACCGGGGCACCGGCCGGGTCGGACGTCGAGCGTTGCGAGATGGTGGTGCCGGCAGCCATCTCGCAACGCTCGACGGGTCGTCTACAGCCAGGACGGGTCGAGATCTGTGGTGGTGCGGTCGACGGCGGCGAGCAGGTCGAACTGCGGCCCGGTGCGGGGCAGCTCGTAGCGGAAGAAGTAGCGGGCGGCGGCCCGCTTGCCGTGGCCCAGGTCGTCGGCCCGGTCGCCGGCGGCGAGCAGCTGCTCCAGCCAGATCCAGGCCAGGACGACGTGCCCGGTCGCCTCCAGGTGGATCGAAGCGTTCGCCAGCCGGGCGGTGACGTCCGGTTCGGCGTGCAGTGCCCGGGTCACCCCGACCAGCCGGGCCCGGGCGGCGTCGAGGTCCTCGGCGTACTCCTTCGCCTCGGCGCCGCCGGCGCGGGCCCGGGCGACCGTCCCGGCGATCAGCCCGTCCAGCGCGTCGAGCCCGGCGCCGTCGCGGGCGGCGGTGCGCCTGCCGAGCAGGTCGATGCCCTGGATGCCGTGGGTGCCCTCGTGGATCGGGTTGAGCCGGTTGTCCCGGTAGTGCTGCTCGACGTCGTACTCGCGGGTGTAGCCGTAGCCGCCGAGCACCTGGATGGCGAGATCGTTGCCGGCCAGGCACCACTGCGACGGCCAGCTCTTCGCGACCGGGGTGAGGATGTCGAGCAGCAGCCCCGCCCGGTCCCGCCCGGCCGGGTCGGGATCGGTCTCCTGCTCGTCGAGCAGCAGCCCGCAGTAGAGGACGAGCGCGAGCGCGCCCTCGGCGTAGGACTTCTGCGCCAGCAGCATCCGGCGCACGTCGGCGTGCTCGGCGATCGGCACCTGCGGAAGGCCAGGGTCCCGGCCGGCGACCGGGCGTCCCTGCGGGCGGCTGCGGGCGTAGGCCAGCGACTTGAGGTACGCGGTGTAGCCGAGCGCCGCGGCGCCTGCGCCGACCCCGATCCGGGCCTCGTTCATCATGTGGAACATGTAGGACAGGCCCCGGTGCGGCTCGCCGACCAGGTAGCCGACGGCGCCGGGTGCCCCGCCGGGGGTGTGGCCGCCCTCGCCGAGGTTCAGCACCGCGTTCGTGGTGCCCCGGTAGCCCATCTTGTGGTTCAGCCCGGCCAGCACGACGTCGTTGCGCTCGCCGGGGGTGCCGTCGTCGCCGACCAGGAACTTGGGCACGACGAACAGCGAGATGCCCTTCACCCCGGCCGGTCCGCCGGGGATCTTCGCCAGCACCAGGTGGACGATGTTCTCGCCCAGCTCGTGGTCACCGCCGGAGATCCACATCTTGGTGCCGGTGAGCCGGTAGCTGCCGTCGTCCTGCGGCTCGGCCCGGGTGGTGACGTCGGCCAGCGACGACCCGGCCTGGGTCTCGGACAGGCACATGGTGCCGTGGAAGCGGCCCTCGAGCATCGGCCGGACCCAGGTCTCGATCTGTTCCGGCGAGCCGTGCGCGAGCAGCAGGTTCGCGTTCGCCGCGGTGAGGAAGGCGTAGGCCCAGGTGGCGATGTTCGCCGCGGCGAACCAGGCCACGCACGCCGAGCGCACCACGTGCGGCAGCTGCAGCCCGCCGACCCCGGCGTCCGCGGTCGCGGCGAGCAGTCCGGTCCCGGCGAGCGCGTCGAGCGCCGGGCGGACCTCGTCGTGCAGCACCGCCCGGCCGCCGCCCGCCGGATCGAACCGGGGCTCCTCGGTGTCGTTGCGCTTGTTGTGCGGGGCGAACCGCTCGGCGGCGATCTCGGCGCACACGTCGAGGACAGCGTCGAAGGTCTCCCGGGAGTGCTCGGCGAAGCGTTCCCGGGCGGTGAGCGATCCGGCGTCGAGCCAGTCGTGGAGCAGGAAGTCCAGGTCGGAACGCGAGAGCAGCTGCGATGATCCGGGCACCGGATCTCCTTCGGTTCGGTGGGGCCGCGGGCTCAGATGGACAGTCCGCCGTCGACCGGCAGCACGACGCCGGTGACGTAGGCGGCCTCGTCGGAGGCCAGGAAGGCGACCGCGTCGGCCATCTCGGAGGGCTCGGCGAACCGGCCCATCGGGATCTGCGCGGCCAGCTCGTCCAGCTTGGCCTGCGGGATCGACTCGACCATCCGGGTGCGTGCGTTCGGCGAGATCGCATTGACGGTGACCCCGAACCGGGCCAGCTCCTTCGCCGCGGTGCGGGTGAAGCCGATGATCCCGGCCTTGGCCATCGCGTAGTTGGACTGGCCGACGTTGCCGTGCAGCCCGGTGTAGGAGGTCACGTTCACCACCCGGCCGGAGCCCTGCGCCCGGAACCGCGGCACCGCGGCCCGGGTGAACCGGAAGGTGCCGCCGGCGTGCACCGCCATGACGGTCTCGTAGTCGTCGTCGGTCAGCTTCCAGAGCACGCCGTCGCGCAGCACCCCGGCGTTGTTGACGAGCACGTCGAGCCGGCCGGTGTCGGTCACCACCCGGTCGACGACGGCGGTCACCGCCGCGGTGTCCGACACGTCCGCCGCGATGCCGGTCGCACCCAGCTCGGCGGCCGTGGCGGCGACCGCGTCGGCGTCGAAGTCGACCAGGAACACGCTCGCCCCGGCGCCGGTGAAGCGCTCGGCGATCGCCCGGCCGACGCCGCGCGCCGCCCCGGTGACGACGACCGAGCGGCCGGTGAAGTCGAAGGTCAGGTTCGCCATCAGGACAGCCTCTCCAGGATGATCGCCATGCCCTGCCCGCCGCCGACGCACATGGTCTCCAGGCCGATGCTCGCGTCCCGGGCGCGCAGGCCGTTCAGCAGGGTGGTGGTGATCCGGGCGCCGGTCATGCCGAACGGGTGGCCGAGGGCGATGGCGCCGCCGTGCACGTTGAGCGTGTCACCGAACGGGTCGATCCCCAGGTGCCGGGCGGACGGGACGACCTGCGCGGCGAACGCCTCGTTGATCTCGACGAGATCGACGTCGTCGATCGTCATGCCGGCCCTGGCGAGCGCCTGCCGGGACGCCTCGACCGGCCCCAGCCCCATGATCTCCGGGGAGAGCCCGGAGACACCGGTGGCGACGACCCGGGCCAGCGGGGTGATGCCGAGGTCCCGGGCCCGGGTGTCGGACATGACGACGAGTGCGGCGGCGCCGTCGTTGAGCGGGCAGCAGTTGCCGGCGGTGACCCGCCCGTCCGGCCGGAACACCGGCTTCAGCCCGGCCACGGCGTCGTAGGTGACCCCGGCGCGCGGGCCGTCGTCGGTGTCGACGACCGTGCCGTCGTCGAGGGTGACCGGGGTGATCTCGCGGGCGTGGAAGCCGTCGCCGATCGCGGCCTCGGCGAGGTTCTGCGAGCGGACGGCGAACCGGTCCATCTCCTCGCGGGTGACGCCCTCGGCGAGCGCGAGGTTCTCCGCGGTCTGGCCCATCGCGATGTAGACGTCCGGCAGCTCCCCGGCGGCGCGCGGATCGGTCCACCCCGCGGCGCCGGTGGCGGCCACCTCGGCGGTGCGCTGCTCGGCGCCGGCGAACAGCGGGTTGTGCGTGCCGGGCCAGGAGTCGGAGGTGCCGCGGTCGTAGCGGGAGACGGTCTCCACCCCGGCCGAGACGAACACGTCGCCCTCGCCGGCCCGGATGGCGTGCATCGCCATCCGGGTGCTCTGCACCGACGACGCGCAGTACCGGGTGACCGTGGTGCCGGGGACGGTGTCCAGGCCGAGCAGCACGGGCACGATCCGCCCCATGTTGTCGCCCTGCTCGCCGCCGGGGAGGCCGCAGCCGAGGATCACGTCGTCGATCTCGGCGGGATCGAGCTGGGGGACCCGGTCCAGCGCGGCCCGCACCATGCGGGCGGCCAGGTCGTCCGGCCGGACGCCGGCGAGCGAGCCCTTGCGGGCCCGCCCGATCGGCGAGCGGGTGGCGGCGACGATCACGGCGTCGGGCATCGGCGCTCCTTCCCGAGTAACTAATTGCTTAGTAAGTACCAGTGCGGGGAGCGCCGGGGCAAGTGGGGATGATGGGGTGTGCAGGGCGTCACCGGGACGCGGTGCGCAGGACGGGGACGTGCGGATGACCGAGGTGGACGGGCCGGTGACCGGGGACGCCGGGCGGGCGGCCGCGGCCGGTGCCGTGCTGCTCGCCGGTGACGATCTCTGGTCCGATCTGCCGCCGACCGCCCGGGCGATCGTCGTCGCCGCGATCGACTCGTTCGCCGACCGCGGCTTCCACGCCACCACGCTGCGGCACATCGCCGCCGGCTCCGGGCTGAGCACCGCGGCCCTCTACGTGCACTTCCGGTCCAAGGACGACGTGCTGTTCGAGGTCAGCAGGCGCGGCCACGCGCGGGCGCTCGGGCTGGTGCGGGCCGCTGCCGCCGCCGAACCCGCCGGGCACGCCTTCCGGACGCTGGTCTACGCCTTCAGCCGCTGGCACGCCGAGCAGCGCACCGTCGCCCGGGTCGTGCAGTACGAGTTCGCCGCGCTCGGCCCGGAGCACCGCGAGCAGGTGACGGTGCTGCGCCGGGCCACCGAGCGGATCGTCCGGGAGGTCGTCGCCGAGGTGTTCGGCGGGGTGGACCCGGAGCGGCCGGACGTGCGGGGCGTCGCGACCGCGGTGCTCTCGCTGGGGGTCGACGTGGCCCGCTGGTTCACCCCGTCCGGCCCCTACACCCCGGACGGGGTCGGCCGGCTCTACTGCGAGCTCGCCGAGCGGATGCTGGTGCCCGCCCGGGTCTGACCGCGGCGCGGGCCGGCGGGCCGGTCAGGCGGCCGGTTCGCCCGCGACGGCGACCACCCCGCCGACGTCCTGCCGCAGCCAGGCGAGCAGCGTCGCGTCCTCCAGGGTCAGCGGGACCTCCGGCCCGCCCCACCCCAACCGGGTGGTCGGCCGGTAGGCCAGCGCGTCCTCCAGCATCGCGGCGAGGCCCTCCGTGGCCCGCACGGTCATCCCGCCGTGCTGCACGACCCGGCTGCCCGGGACGTCCTCGTCGGCGTGCGCCCCGGTACTGAGGACGTAGCCGGTCCCCAACCGGTCGTCGAACCCGGTCACCTGCACGACGGCTCCTTCCTGCCGGTGTCCGAGGTGCCGACGGTAGCGAAACCCGTCCCTCCTCCAGGCGATGCACGGTGTGACGTCGCGCGTGCCGGGCGTGACGTGACGCGCGCGTGAGTACGGTCACCGATCGCGGGCGTTTGCCACATGGCTACTCGTTGGTAACAATGAACATCACAGTGGCACGGCGTGCCACTACGGCACGACGCTGGCAGAGTCACCGGGTACACGACGGGCGCGACGCCGCGGCCCACCTCCGCTCGGCAGAGCGCGCGGCACAGCACCGTCACGGTGACGCGAGACGGGACGGGACCGGACCACCGGTGCCGGACCGCGAATCAGGACGACGCGGTGTGCGCAGGCGCGCAGGCCGCCGCGGCAGGAGGTCGAAGAGGTCCTATGAAGATCGTGACCCTGGTGAAGCAGGTGGCCGACACCTACTCGGAGCGGAAGCTGTCCGACTCCGACCACACTCTGGACCGGGCGGGGACCGAGGCGGTCATCGACGAGATCAACGAGCGCGCGGTCGAGCAGGCGCTGCAGGTGAAGGAGGCCAACGAGGGTTCCGAGGTCGTCGTGGTGACGATCGGCCCGGACAGCGCCACCGACGCGATCCGCAAGGCGCTGTCGATGGGCGCGGACTCCGCGGTGCACCTGTCCGACGAGGCCATCCACGGCTCGTGCGCGGTGCAGACGGCGAAGGCGCTGACCAAGTTGATCGGCACCGTCGAGGGCTGGGACCTGGTGATCGCCGGCAACTCGGCGTCGGACGGCCAGATCGCGGCGGTGCCGGCGATGATCGCCGACCTGCTCGGGGTACCCGCGCTGACCTGGGCCAACGAGATCTCGGTCGAGGGCACGACGGTGACCGCCAAGCGGGAGACCGACGACGGCGTCACCCGGCTGACCGCCGAGCTGCCCGCCGTCGTGTCGGTGGGGGAGAAGTCGGGCGAGCCGCGCTACCCCTCGTTCAAGGGGATCATGGCGGCGAAGAAGAAGCCGGTGACGTCGCTGGACCTGGCCGGTGCCGGGATCGACCCGTCCGAGGTGGGGCTGGCGAACGCGCTCACCACGGTCACGTCGTCCGCGCCGAAGCCGCCCAAGCAGGCGGGCGAGAAGGTGACCGACGAGGGCGACGGCGGCGCGAAGATCGCCGAGTACCTGGTCGGCCAGAAGCTGATCTGACCCGTCGGCGTAGTCGAAACCCCTTCTTCCTAGGAGACCGGAAACCATGGCTGAGGTACTGGTTCTCGTCGACCACGTCGACGGAGACGTCAAGAAGACCACCTACGAGCTGCTGACCGCCGCCCGCGCGCTGGGCGAGCCGTCCGCCGTCGTGGTGGGTGCCGCCGGGGTGGCGGACAAGCTGGCCGACGGGCTGGCGCAGAACGGCGCGGAGAAGATCTACGTCGCCGAGACCGACTCGACCGACTTCCTGACCCCCGAGGTGGGGGTGCTGGAGGCGCTGGTCGGGTCCGCCTCGCCGGCCGCGGTGCTGATCTCGGCGTCGGCGAACGGCAAGGAGATCGCCGGGCGACTCGCCGTCCGCACGAACTCCGGCCTGCTCGGCGACGTGGTCGGCGTTACCGGCGGAGACGCTATCGGCGTGCAGCACTCGGTGTTCGGTGGTGCCTACACCGCCGAGGCGAAGGCGAACACCGAGCACCCGGTGATCACCGTGCGCCCGGGCGCGATCGACATCGAGGCGAGCGCCGGTGCCGGTGCGCGGGAGACCGTCGAGGTCCCGGCGGCCGCCGGCCGGCAGGCCACGGTGACCGCCCGCGAGCCGATCGAGGGCGGATCGCGCCCGGAGCTGACCGAGGCGACCGTGATCGTCTCCGGTGGCCGCGGCGTCGGCTCGGCCGAGGACTTCACCGTCGTGGAGGGCCTGGCCGACTCGCTCGGCGCGGCCGTCGGCGCCTCGCGCGCCGCGGTCGACTCGGGCTACTACCCGCCGCAGTTCCAGGTCGGGCAGACCGGCAAGTCGGTGTCGCCGCAGCTCTACATCGCGCTCGGCATCTCCGGGGCGATCCAGCACCGGGCCGGCATGCAGACGTCGAAGACGATCGTCGCGGTGAACAAGGACGAGGAGGCGCCGATCTTCGAGGTCGCTGACTTCGGCATCGTCGGTGACCTGTTCAAGGTCGCGCCGCAGCTGCAGGAGGAGATCACCAAGCGCAAGAGCTGACGCTCCGGCGTCCGCACCGGCGACGCCCGGCCACCGCCCCGCGCGGTGACCGGGCGTCGTCGCGTGCGGGGCCCGTTCGCCTGTTGCCAACCGGCGCCTGCCTGCGCCGACACCCGGCCGACACCCCGCCCGGCCCCGTCGGGGGGCGTTCATCCCGGCGCCACCGCCGGACCGTCCGGGCGTCGGCTGCGGCCGGTACCAACACCGATGTGAACCAGGTGATCGTCTCCACCCCGGAGACCGCCGCCCGGCGGTACTCCCTGCTGCTCACCACCGACGCCGACGACGTCGCCGCCGCGCAGGCACTGCGGTACCGGGTGTTCGCCGGCGAGCTCGGGGCCCGGCTCGACTCCCCGGTGCCCGGCCGCGACGTCGACCGCTTCGATCCCTTCTGCGACCACCTCGTCGTCCGCGAGGACGCCACCGGCGAGATCGTCGGCACCTACCGGATGCTCCCGCCGCGCGGCGCGCACGAGGCCGGCGGGCTCTACGCCGACAGCGAGTTCGACCTGTCCGCGCTCGATCCGCTGCGCGGTTCGCTGGTGGAGACCGGCCGGTCCTGCGTGCACCCCGACCACCGGGCGGGCGCCGTCGTCGGGCTGGCGTGGGCCGGGCTGGCCCGCTACATGCTGCTCACCGGGCACCGCTGGCTGATCGGCTGCGCCAGCGTCGGGCTCGACGACGGCGGCAGCCGTGCGGCCGGCGTCTGGGAGACCGTCCGCGAGCGGCACCTCGCCCCGGTCGGGTACCGGACCGTCCCGCACCGGCCGTGGGACCCGGCCACCGCGCCGCGGCACCGCACGACGACGATGCCGCCGCTGCTTCGCGGCTACCTGCGGCTGGGCACCTGGGTGTGCGGGCCGCCCGCGCACGATCCGGATTTCGGCGTCGCCGACTTCCCGGTGCTGCTCGGGATGGACCTGATGGACCCGCGCTATCGCCGGTTCTTCCTGGGCGACGCGCCCGCGGGGTCCCGGGGATGACGCTCGCGGCCGATCCGGCCGGCGGGACCGCGCCGCCCACCGGGCCGCGACCTGCCCCGGGGGCGGACCCTGCACTGCCCACCGGGCCCGCCCTTGCTCTGCTTACCGACCCGCGCCCGCCCGCCCCGCCCGCCCGATCCGCCCCGCCGGCGCGATCCGCCCCGCCGGCCCCGCCGGCCCTGCTCGCGCGATCCGCCCCGCCCGCCCTGCCCGCCCTATCCGCCCCGCCGGCCCCGCCCGGTGCCGGCGTGCCGCCGCACGCCGGGGCCGGGCACAGGCACCCGACCCATCCCACCGTGCCGCCCGCCGCGCAGCGGCCGGGCGGCCCCTGGGCCGCCTGGTCGCCGTGCACCGCCGACCGGTGCCTGCCCGCCCCGGCGACGACCGGCCGGTGGCGGTTGGTCCGCCGGGCCGCGGTGCTGCTCGCGGTGCTCGGGCTCGCCCTGCTCACCGTGCCGCCGGCCGCCGCGGCGGGCCCCCGGGCACTCGGCCCGGTGCTGCGCGCCCTGCACCGCGCGGTGCTCCGCGGGGCAGGGGTGCGGCTCGTCGTCCGGGGCGGTCCGCTCGCCCCGCCGGACGGCCGCGGCGCGCTGGTCGTCGCCGACCACACGTCCTGGATCGACATCCCGGCGCTCGGCGCGCTCGGCCCGGTGACGATGCTCGCCAAGCGGGAGGTCCGGGACTGGCCGCTGATCGGGACGCTCGGCGCCGTGGTCGGCACGGTCTTCGTGCACCGCGAGGGCCTGTCCCGGCTGCCCGCGACCGTCGCGACGGTCACCGGCGCGCTGCGCTCCGGCGCGCTGGTCGGCGTGTTCCCGGAGGCGACGACCTGGTGCGGCGCGGTGGGCGGGGACTACCGGCGGGCCCCGTTCCAGGCCGCGATCGACGCTGCGGTGCCGGTCCGGCCGGTCACCATCGCGCTCACCACACCGGACGGACGCCCGACCACGGCGGCCGCGTTCGTCGGTGGACAGTCCCTGGGGGACACGCTCGGGCGGGTCCTGCGGCTGCCCGGGCTGGTCTGCGAGGTGCGGGTGGGCGAGCTCGTCGAACCCGGGACCGACGACCGCCGCGGGCTGGCCCGGCGGGCCTGCGACCACGTCCGCCGCCCGGTGCCCGCGCCGGGGGTGCGTGCCGGACCCGGGTGAGGCGCCCGGCCCGCGCGCGCGGGGATTATCCTGGGTGCCGATGACGTACCTGGACCACGCGGCGACCACACCGATGCTGCCCGCAGCCGTCGCCGCCATGAGCGACGCGCTGGGCCGCACCGGCAACGCGTCGTCGCTGCACTCGTCGGGCCGCCGGGCCCGGCGCGAGGTCGAGGAGGGGCGGGAGCGGATCGCCGACGCGGTCGGCGCCCGGCCGTCCGAGGTCGTGTTCTGCGCCGGTGGGACCGAGAGCGACAACCTGGCAGTCAAGGGCCTGTTCTGGGCCCGCCGCACGGCCGACCCGCGCCGCACCCGGGTGCTGGTGTCCGCGGTCGAGCACCACGCGGTGATCGACGCCGCCGAGTGGCTGGTCGCGCACGAGGGCGCCCGGCTGCGGCTGCTCGAGGTCGACGCCACCGGCCGGGTCCGGCCGGAGACACTGCGCGCCGCGCTCGCCGAGGACCCGGACGCGAACGCCCTGGTGTCGGTCATGTGGGCGAACAACGAGGTCGGCACGGTCAACCCGGTCAGCGAGCTGGCCGAGATCAGCCACGCGTTCGGCGTCCCGTTCCACACCGACGCCGTGCAGGCCGTCGGGATCCTCGACGTCGACTTCGCGGCGTCGGGCGCCGACGCGCTCACCCTGACCGGGCACAAGCTCGGCGGCCCGTACGGCGCCGGGGTGCTGCTGCTGGGCCGCGACGTCGAGTGCACCCCGCTGCTGCACGGCGGCGGCCAGGAGCGGGACGTGCGTTCCGGCACCCTCGACGTCCCGTCGCTGGCCGGGCTGGCGGCCGCGGTCACCGAGTCGGTCTCCACCGCCGCGTGGCGGCGCGCCGGGATCGCCGCGCTGCGCGACGAGCTGGTCGCCGCGGTGCTGGCCGAGGTCCCGGACGCGGTGCTCAACGGTGCCCCGCTCGGCGCCGACCGGCTGCCCGGCAACGCGCACCTGTCGTTCCCCGGCTGCGAGGGCGACAGCCTGCTGATGCTGCTCGACGCGCACGGCATCGACTGCTCGACCGGCTCCGCGTGCACCGCAGGCGTGGCGCAGCCCAGCCACGTGCTGCTGGCGATGGGCGCCGACGAGTGCACGGCCCGCGGCTCGCTGCGGTTCTCGCTCGGACACACCAGCACCCGCGCCGACGTGATCGCGCTGGCCGGGGCGATCGGCTCGGTCATCGAGCGCGCCCGCCGCGCCGGGCGCACCCCCGCCACGGTGACGGGCTGATCCGGTGCGTGTCCTCGCCGCGATGAGCGGCGGCGTCGACTCCGCGGTCGCCGCCGCGCGGGCGGTGGCCGCCGGGCACGACGTCGTCGGGGTGCACCTCGCGCTGTCCCGCACCCGGGACGCGATGCGGTCCGGGTCCCGCGGCTGCTGCTCGAAGGAGGACTCGGCGGACGCCGCGCGGGCCGCCGACGTGCTCGGCATCCCGTACTACGTGTGGGACCTGTCCGAGGAGTTCACCCGGGACGTGGTGGACGACTTCGTCGCCGCCTACGCCGCAGGGGAGACCCCCAACCCCTGCCTGCGCTGCAACGAGAAGATCAAGTTCGCGGCGGTGCTGGACCGGGCGCTGGCGCTCGGCTTCGACGCGGTCTGCACCGGGCACTACGCGCGTCTCGACCCGGCGGTGCCGGAGCTGCGCCGCTCGGCCGATCCCGGCAAGGACCAGTCCTACGTGCTCGCCGTGCTGCGCGCCGGGCAGCTGCGGCACGCCATGTTCCCGGTGGGCGACACCCCGAAGCCGGAGATCCGGGCGGAGGCCCGGCGGCTCGGGCTGCGGGTGGCGGGCAAGCCGGACAGCCACGACATCTGCTTCATCCCGACCGGCGACACCCAGGGCTTCCTGCGCGACCGGCTGGGCAGCCGCCCCGGCACCGTCGTCGACGACGCGTCCGGCGAGGTGCTCGGCACCCACGACGGGGTGCACGGGTTCACCGTCGGGCAGCGCAAGGGCCTCGGCGTCGACCGGCCCGCCGCCGACGGGCGCCCGCGCTACGTGCTCGGGATCGAGCCGGTCGAGGGCACCGTGCGGGTCGGCCCGGACTCCGCGCTCGACGTGCGCTCGATCACCGCGCACTCGCCGGTGTGGACCTCGGGGGTGGCCCCGGAGGCGCCCTTCGACTGCGTCGTGCAGGTGCGGGCGCACGGCGGGACGGCGGCCGCCGAGGTGACCCCGTCGGCCGGCGGGGTGACGGTGGCGCTCGCCGAGCCGCTGCGCGGTGTCGCGCCGGGCCAGGCGGTCGCCTTCTACCGGCCGTCGGACGACGGGGACATCGTTCTCGGGTCGGCCACCATCGCCGGGACCGGCTGAGCCGGCCACCGCCCGCCCCGGGCTCGCACCCCGCCCCGGACGCTCGCACCGCCACCCGGCCCGTCCGGTCGCCCTGCCGCGCGGCCGCTCTGCCCGCGCGACCGCCCACCCGCGCGGCTGCTGCGTGGCCGCTCCGCCCGCCCGGCCGCGGTATGTCGCACCCCGGCGCCGTCGTCGCACCTGTTCCATCAGGTGCGGCGTCGCGCTGGGGGTGCGGCGACCGATCCCCGGGGTGCGGCGTCGCGCTGGGGGTGCGGTGACCCGTTCCCGGGGTGCGGCGCCGCGCTGCGCCGATCCCCGGGAAGCACGCGCCCACGAACGAGAGCACTGCTCTTGCATTTCCCTGCAGAAACGTGAACACTGCTCTCATGACGAATCAGCGCTCTCACTACCAAGCCCCCGGTCGGCTCACCCGCTACCTGTTGAACCCCCTGGTCGCCGGTCTGACCCGGCTCGGACTCCCGCTCGCCGGATCGGCGGTGCTCGGCGTCCGGGGCCGCAGCTCCGGTGAGATCCGCACGGTCCCGGTGAACCCGCTGCCCCTCGACGGCCGCCGCTACCTGGTCGCCGCGCGCGGCGAGACGCAGTGGGTCCGCAACCTGCGGGTCGCCGGGCAGGCCGAGCTGACCGTCGGGCGGCGGACCGAACAGGTCGGCGCCACCGAGCTGACCGAGCCGGTCGACTCGGTGCCGGTGCTGCGGGAGTACCTGCGTCGCTGGGCGTGGGAGGTCGGGGCCTTCTTCGACGGTGTCGACGCCTCGTCGTCCGACGAGGAGCTGGCCGCCGCCACCCGCAGGCACCCGATCTTCGTGCTGTCCTGATGCTCGCGGTGCGCCCCGCCCCCTGCAAGGCTGATCCCATGGTCGACTCGAACTACCGCGCACCGGGGATCGTGCACCGCAAGCTGCTGAACCCGCTGCTCGGCAAGCTCGCCGGGCGCGGTGTGCTCCCCGGCGGCACGGTGGTGCTGGTCGTCCCGGGCCGGGTCAGCGGCCGGCTGCGCACGGTGCCGCTCACCCCGTTCGCCGGCGCGGGGGGCCGCTTCCTGATCTCCCCGCGCGGCGAGACCGACTGGGTGCGCAACCTGCGCGCCGCGGGCGGCCACGCCGCGCTCCGGGCCGGAACCACCGAGCGGATCCGGGCCACCGAGCTGTCCCACGACGCGGCGGTCCCGGTGCTGCAGTCCTACCTGCGCGAGCTGGGCGGGATGGCGAAGGTCTTCTTCGACGATCTCACCCCGGACTCGTCCGCCGCCGAGATCGCCGCGGTCGCACACCGCTACCCGGTCTTCGTCCTCGCCGGCGACGGGGCGGCGCAGTAGCGGGCACTGCGAAGGGGGAGACTGGGCGGGTGAGTTCTGACGATCCGCTCGCCGCCGCGCTCGCCGCCGCCGGCCTGGGTGACGTGCGCCCCGGCGAGAGCCGCCCGCCCGAGCCCCGGATCGAGGTCGTCGACGCCGCGCCCGAGGAGCCCGCCGATCCGCGGGAGCTGTGGCCCACCGGCATCGCCACCGGGGTGGGGTCGCTGCCGGGGACCGACGTCCGGGAGGCGGCGGCGCTCGTCGTCGGCGAGACGCCGGAGCTGCCCGCACTGCCGGAGCTGCCCGAGCGCGGCGTCGGCGCGGACATGATCGGCCGCACCGCCGGGCTGCTGGTGGACCTCGCGGTCGAGGTCGTCCCCACCGGCTGGCGGGTCACCGCGCGGCCGGGCCGCGACCTGCGCCGGGCCCGCGACCTGATGGCCGGCGACCTGGACGCGTTCGACGACGCCTGCGACCGCGCCCGGCCGGCCTGGGTCAAGGTCCAGGTCGCCGGGCCGTGGACGCTCGCCGCCGCGGTGGAGCTGGCGTCCGGGCACCGGGTGCTCACCGACCGCGGCGCCGTCCGCGAGTTCGCCGCCAGCCTCGCCGAGGGACTGCGCGGGCACGTCGCCGAGATCGCCGAGCGGACCGGGGCGTCGGTCGTCGTCCAGCTCGACGAGCCCGGCCTGCCCGCGGTGATCGCCGGCTCGCTGCCCACCGCGTCCGGCTACGGCACCGTGCGCGCCGTGCGCGCACCCGACGCGCAGGACGTGCTGCGCGACCTGATCTCCTCGGTGGACGCCCCGGTCGTCGTGCACTGCTGCGCGGACCGCCCGCCGATCCGGCTGCTCGCCGGGGCCGGCGCCGCCGCCGTCGGGATCGACGCGACCCGGCCCGCCTTCGCCGGCGCCTCCGCCGAGCCCGCCGCGCTGGACGCGATCGGCGAGACCTGGGACGCCGGGACGCCGCTGCTGCTCGGGCTGGTACCGGGCACCGCACCGCGCCGCGAGCCGGAGATCGGCGAGCTCGCCCGCGCCGGGTTCGAGCTCGCCGACCGGCTCGGCTTCGACCGGCACCGGCTGGCCCGGCTCGCCGTCCCGACCCCGGCCTGCGGGCTGGCCGGGGCCACCCCCGACTGGGCGCACCGGGCCCTCGCACTCTCCCGGGAGCTGGGCCGGGCCTTCGCCGACCCGGACGAGTAGCGGATCACCGGCCGATCCGGAGCGCGAGCACCAGCCCGCCGCCGACGACGAGCACGCCGCCGAACAGGTACAGGCTCCCCGCGGTGCTGCCGGTCGCCTCCGAGACCACCCCGACCAGGGAGGTGCTCACCGCACCGGCGACGTTGCCGATCGAGTTGACGAGCGCGATGCCCGCCGCGGCGCCGACCCCGGAGAGCAGGGCGGTGGGCAGGCTCCAGAACGCCGCCTGGGCGCTGGAGATCGCCGCGGCCGCCACCGTCAGCGCGACGAGCGCGGGGACGGTGGCGGACTGGGTCAGCCCGACCGCGACCAGCCCGATCCCGCCGACCGCGCACGGCACGGCGGTGTGCCACCGGCGTTCCCCCGTCCGGTCGGCGTGCGTGGCCACCCACACCATCGCGACCACGGCGAACAGGAAGGGCACCGCGGAGAGCAGTCCGACGGTGACCGTGGACTCCACCCCGCTGCGCGAGATGATCGTCGGGAGCCAGAAGCTGATCGTGTAGATCCCGAGTGCGATGGTGAAGTAGATCCCGCCCAGCAGCCAGATCACCGGGCTGCGCAGCGTCGACCGGACGCTGGTGTGCGCGCCGGTGCGCCGGGAACCAGTACGTCAGGTAGAGCAGGATCCCCGGGATGAAGCCCGCCTCGGCCACACCGAGCAGGAACCGCAGCAGGTAGTAGGTAGTGGGGGAGCTCGCCAGCGCCATGAGCCCGGAGACCAGTCCCCAGCCGACCATGATCCGGGCGATCCAGCGGCGGGCGCCGACCCGGTGCAGGACGATGTTGCTCGGCACCTCGAACAGGATGTAGCCGACGAAGAACATCCCGGCGCCGATGCCGTAGACGGCGTCGGAGAACCAGAGCTCGTCGTCCATCTGCAGCCGGGCGAACCCGACGTTGACGCGGTCGAGGTAGGCGACGGTGTAGCAGACGAACAGCAGTGGGACGAGCCGGATCGCGATCGTGCGGTACACCCGGTCGTCGGTGGTGTCGGCCCGGGCGTGCCCGGGATCGGGACGTGCGGCCATCGGAGGGCTCCTCGGCGCCGAGTGAGCACGGACAGCGTCGCACGATGCAACATTCTGAATTCAGAATCAAGCGAAACGACGACGCCGGGGGAGCCGGTCCGGTCGTGCGGTCGGGCCCGGATCAGGACCGGATCAGGATGCGGTGCCGGTCGCGGTGTCCCCGGTCTCCTCGGGGTGCCCGGCGAGCGCGTCCAGGATGAGCTGCTCGCCGTGTTCGGCGTGCTGGCGGGCCAGCATCTCGGCCCGGTCCGCGTCGCCCGAGACGACCGCGGAGAAGATCGCCGCGTGGTCCTCCCAGACCCACTTCGGGGCGCTGCCGCGGAACAGCAGCTCGCCCATCACCCGCTGCACGTTCCGCCAGATCACCCCGGCGCTCTCGATCAGCAGCGGATTGCCCGAGTGCTCGGTGACGAACCGGTGGAAGTCGATGTCGGCCGCCACCATGCGTGCGTAGTTCTTCTCGCGGTCGGCGGCCTGACCCTCGGCGACCAGGGCGAACCCGCGCGACGACTCCTCGGCGGAGAGCTTTCCGGCGGCACAGCGGGCGGCGTAGCCGTCGAGCACCGCGCGCAGCCCGTAGAGGTGCCGGACGAACTCGACGTCGACCGGGGCGACCTCGAGGCCGCGCCGGCCGAAGTCGCGGAGCATCCCCTGGTTGCGCAGCAGGAGCAGCGCCTGCTGCACCGGCTGGCGGGACACCGCGAACCGTTCGGCCAGCTGCTCCTGGCGCAGCGGGGTGCCGGGGGTGAGCCGGCCGGTGCAGATGTCGTCGACGATCGCGTCGTAGACCTGCTGCACGCGCGAGGGCGGTGCGGGCAGTGCCGTCATCGCGGCGAACCGTCCTTCCGCATCGTCGGATCCTCCCGTCGGACAACGGCATCAGGTTACCGGGACGCGGGCACCGCTCGGCATCCGGTTGACTTCTGAATTCAGTATGCGCAAAGTGGGTGGTGCATGTCACCGGTCGAGGAAGCCCGAGGAGCCGCATGAGCGAGGAACCTCCGTCCGCCGTCGCCGAGCTGGTCGCGCGATTCCTGTACGAACGCGGGGTCCGGCGGGTGTTCGGCCTGCAGGGCGGGCACATCCAACCGATCTGGGACCGGCTGGCCCGGCTGGGCGTCGCGATCGTCGACGTCCGGGACGAGGCGGCCGCGGTGCACATGGCGCACGCGCACTCCGAGCTGACCGGCGAGATAGGCATCGCGCTGGCCACCGCCGGGCCGGGGGTCACCAACACCGTCACCGCGGTCGCCAACGCCTCGGTCTCCCGGGTCCCGCTGATCCTGCTCGGCGGCTGCCCGCCCCGGCCGCAGGCGAACAAGCATCCGCTGCAGGACATCCCGCACACCGAGATCCTCCGCCCGGTGACCCGGCAGAGCCGCACGCTGCGGGTCGCCGACGAGGTGCTGCGCGAGCTCGACGAGGGGTGGGCCCGGGCCACCGGCGACGCGACCGAACCGGGTCCGGTCTACCTGGAGATCCCGACCGACGTGCTGCGCGAGACCGTCCCGCCGGCGGTGGTCCTGGACGAGTACCTGCGGCTCCCGCCCGCCCGCCGGTCCCGCCCGCACCCGGACGACGTCGCCGCGGTCGCCGCGCTGGTCGCCGCCGCGCGCAGGCCGGTGGTGATCACCGGTCGCGGCGCCCGCCGGGCGCCGGAGGCGCTGGTGCGGTTCCTCGACGCCTCGGGCGCCGCCTACCTCGACACCCAGGAGGGCCGCGGCCTGGTGCCGCAGGAGCATCCGGCCGTCGTCGGGGCGCTGCGCAGCCGGGTGATGCGCGACGCCGACCTGGTGGTCACCGTCGGCCGGCAGCTCGACTACCAGCTCGGCTTCGGCTCGCCGGCCGCGTTCCCGCAGGCCCGCTGGGTGCGGATCGCGGACTCGGCGGGCGAGCTGTACGACAACCGGCGCGGCGAGGTGGAGATCCTCGCCGACGTCGGGTCCACCCTGGACGAGCTGGCGGCCGTGGTGTCCGGCGATCCGGCCTGGCGGGACGAGCTGCGGGCCGCCCACCTGGAGCGGTCCTCGGGCTACCGGGAGAAGCTGGCCGCGACCCCGCCCGGCGCCGACGGCCGGATGCACCCCAACCACATCTTCGCCGCACTGGCCGAGCTCGACCTGGACGGCGCCACCGTCGTCGCCGACGGCGGCGACCTGCTCAGTTTCGCCCGGCTCGGCGTCCCGCCGCAGGCCCGCTATCTCGACGCGGGCGCCTTCGGCTGCCTCGGCGTCGGGGTCCCGTTCGCGATCGCCGCGGCGTTGGCGAACCCGGACTCGCCGGCGATCACCGTCACCGGCGACGGCGCCTTCGGGATCAACGCGATGGAGGTCAACACCGCCGTCCGGCACGGTGCGCCGATCGTGGTGATCGTCTCCAACAACGCGGCCTGGAACATCGAGCGCTACGACCAGGCCGAGAACTACGGCCTCGTCGTCGGCACCGACCTCGAGCACAACGACTACGCGGCGCTCGCCGAGGCGCTGGGTGCGCACGGCGAGCGGGTCACCGAGCCCGGGCAGCTGCCGGACGCGCTGAAGCGGGCACTGGCGAACGCGCCGGCCGTGATCGACGTGGTGACCAGCCGGGACGCGCCCTCGCCGGACGCGGGCAAGGGGCTCGGCTGGGTCCCCGACCACCAGGCACTGACCCCCTGGAACGACGCCGAGATCGAGCGGAGGAAACAGTGAGCGACCAGATGGAGGAGTGGCACTTCCCGGCCGGCTACGACCAGTCCTACCTGCCGGATCCGGACAGCCCGTACTGGTTCCCGCACCGGGAGACGATGGATCCGGCGGAGCGCGACGCGGCGGTGCTGGTCCGGTTGCAGGAGGTGCTGCGCTACGCGTACACCACCTCGCCGTTCTACCGCCGCAAGTACGACGCGATCGGGCTGGACGTCGGCGACGTCACCACCTGGGAGGCGTTCGAGCAGGTCCCGGTGGTCACCAAGCAGGAGCTGCGCGAGTCGCAGGAGAACGCGCCGCCGTTCGGCGACTACGTCTGCGTGGACGACGCCGAGCTGCACCACATCCACGGCACCTCCGGCACCACCGGCACCCCGACCGCGTTCGCGATGGGTCGCCGGGACTGGGAGGTGATCGCCGACAACCACGCCCGGATCCTGTGGGGGATGGGCGTGCGCCCCGGCGACACCGTGTTCGTCTCCGCGCTGTTCTCCCTCTATCTCGGCTCCTGGGGTGCGATGTCCGGAGCGGAACGTCTGCGCTGCAAGGTCTTCCCTTACGGCGCCGGAGCGTCCGGGATGACCGCGCGGGCGGTGCAGTGGTTGGCCCGGACCCGTCCGCGGGCGTTCTACTCGACGCCCTCCTACGCGCTGCGCCTGGCCGAGGTCGCCGAGCAGGAGAAGATCGACCCGCGCGAGTTCGGGATCGACGTCATGTTCTTCTCCGGCGAGCCCGGCGCGTCGGTCCCGACCGTCCGCAAGGCCATCGCCGACGCGTTCGGGGCGCGGGTCGTCGACTGCGGGACGATGGCCGAGATGACGCCGTTCATGTCGGCGTCGGCGACCGCGGGCAGCCCGGACGGGATGCTGCTCTGGCAGGACATCGTCTGGCACGAGGTGTGCGACCCGGGCACCTTCCGCACCGTCCCGTACGGCGACGAGGGCACCCCGGTCTACACCCACCTGGAGCGCACGTCGCAGCCGATGATCCGGCTGGCGTCCAACGACCTGACCCGCTGGGAGCTGGGGACCAACGGCTGCGGCCGCACCTACCCGCGGCTGCCGGCCGGGGTCTACGGCCGGATCGACGACATGATCCACATCCGGGGCGAGAACGTGTACCCGACCGAGATCGACAACGTGCTGCGCTCGATCGAGGGCTACGCGGGCGAACACCGGGTCGTGGTCACCCGCACCGGCTCGATGGACGAGATCGTCGTCCGCGCCGAGGCCGCCCCCGGGCACGCCGCCGCCTTCGAGACCGAGGCCGCGCGCGGCCTGCACCGGGTCGTCGGCCTGCGGGTCGGCGTCGAGGTCGTCGCACCCGACACCTTCGAGCGCAGCGAGCACAAGGCGCGCCGGGTGCTCGACGACCGCGAGCACGTCCAGCGTCCCTGAACCCCGTGGCAAGGAGGCCATCTCCCATGACCGTCACCACCCACTCACTCACCCTCGACGCCGACGCCCGCACCGCCGAGCACGTGGCGATGTTCGTCGATGGCGAGTTCGTCCCCGCCGCGGCCGGGGCGACCTTCCCGACCGTCGACCCGAACACCGGCCGGACCGTCGCGCAGGTCCCGCGCGGCGACGGCACCGACGTCGACCGGGCCGTCGCCGCGGCGAAGCGGGCCGCCGTCGACTGGCAGTTCACCGACGCCATCGCCCGCGCCGCCCTGCTGCGCACGCTCGCCGGGCTGGTCACCGAGAACGCCGACGAGCTCGCCCGGCTGGAGGCGCTCGACTCCGGTCACTACCTGGCCAAGGCGAGCGAGCTGATCGGGGCGATCCCGCTCTGGCTGGACTACTGGGCGAGCCTTGCCGACAAGGTCGGCGGCCGCACCATCGAGGTGCCCGGCGACAAGCTGTCGTTCACGCTGCTCGAACCGCTCGGCGTGACCGCGCACATCGTGCCCTGGAACTACCCGCTGCTGATCCTGGTCCGGTCCTGCGCACCGGCGCTGGCGCTGGGCAACACCGTGGTCGTGAAGCCGGCCGAGGACACCTCGCTGTCCGCCTGCAAGTTCGCCGAGCTGGTCGAGGAGGCCGGCTTCCCGGACGGCGTCTTCAACGTGGTCACCGGGTTCGGCCCGGAGGCGGGCGCCTCGCTGGCCGCGCACCCGGACGTCGCCGGCATCACCTTCACCGGCTCCACCGAGACCGGGAAGGCCGTCGCGAAGCTGGGCGCCGACCACGTCGCCCAGGTGAACCTGGAGCTCGGCGGCAAGAGCCCGACGATCGTGTTCCCGGACGCCGATCTCGACGACGCCGTCGAGGCCGCCGTGCAGGGCTTCTGCTCGCACACCGGGCAGGTCTGCGTCGCCGGGACCCGGCTGTTCGTGCACGCCGACGTGCGCGAGGCGTTCCTGGAGAAGCTCACCGCGCGGCTCGACGAGACCCGGATCGGCGACGGCTTCGCCGACGGCACCCAGATGGGGCCGCTGGTCTCGCAGAAGCAGTACGACCGGGTGCGCGACTACATCGAGATCGGCCGGACCGAGGGCACGCTGCACTACGGCGGCGGACGCCCGGCGGGGGCGCCCGAGGGCGGGTACTTCGTCGAGCCGACGGTCTTCGTCGACGTCCCGCACGACGCCCGGATCGCCCGCGAGGAGATCTTCGGCCCGGTCGCGTCGGTGCACGCCTGGACCACTGAGGACGAGCTGGTCGAGGCCGTCAACGACAGCATCTACGGGTTGTTCGCGGTGCTGCTCGGCCGGGACATCACCCGGCTGCTGTCCACCGCGCGCCGGTTGCAGGTCGGCGGCGTGATGATCAACGACTGGTTCGGCGAGCTGCCGATGACCCCGCACGGCGGGCACAAGCAGTCCGGCACCGGCCGCGAGGAGGGCCTCGAGGCGGTGCACGGGTACACGCAGGTCAAGCACGTCAGCGTCAACCTCGACGGCGGCCTGCGCGCGGGCACCGACTGGGCCGGCGCCCCCCTGTAGAGCGCTCTTCGACGAGGAGGAGGACAGCAGTGAACGACGCACCGGGTGAGAAGCCCGCCCCGTTCGGGGCGCCGGAGTTGACCGCCCCGCCCGGCGAGGCCGGCGGGTTCTTCGAGAGCGGCCGGCCCCGGCTGGGCGGCCTGCAGGAACCGACCCGGTTCACCGGCCGGCAGGCCGCGGTGATCCGCGCGGTCGCCGAGACGATGATCCCGCCGGACCCGGCCTGGCCGGACGCCGGATCGGACGAGATCGACATCGTGGCCTTCGTCGGCCGCTACGTCACCCCGTCCGGCTACCGGAACAAGCACTACCCGTTCGCCGAGGAGGACGCCGTCACCGCGGGCCTCGACCGGCTCGGGCAGTCCTTCGTGGACGGTGACGCGACCGCCCGCGCCGCGGCCGTCGCGGCGCTGGAGGAGGCGGGTGACCCGCTCTTCGAGCAGCTGCGTGCGCTCGTCTACTACGGCTACTACTCGCGGCCCGTGGTCACCCTGGCGATCAACCGGAACCTGCCCGCCGGGCGGGACTACCACGGCCCGCCGCTGCCCTACGGCTACCTGCAGACCACCGAGCCGTGGGACGAGGAGCTGCTGACCCGGGCCGGCGAGAACGGCTCGTACCTGGCGACCGACGACGTCGTGCGCGTCGACCTGTCCCAGCTCTCCTGGACGAAGTGAGGAGCACGTCATGGCCGCATACGACGAGACCGACGTCCTGATCATCGGAGCCGGCCCGGGTGGCGCCGGGATCGCGCTGAAGCTGGCGAAGGCCGGGATGAGGGTGGTGTGCCTGGAGCAGGGCCCCTGGGTCGCCCCGTCCGAGCACCCGCACTACCACGACGAGTGGGAGCTGGAGAAGCAGCGCGGCTGGGCCTACGACCCGAACGTCCGGCAGCTCCCGGAGGACTACCCGGTCACCGGGACGACCACGCCGTACATGATGAACAACGTCGGCGGCTCCACGGTGCACTATGCCGGGCACTGGCCGCGCTACAAGCCGGTCGACTTCCGCAAGGGCACCGAGCACGGGCTCGAGGGCACGATCGACTGGCCGATCAGCTACGAGGACCTCGCCCCGTTCTACGACGAGAGCGACGAGATCTACGGCATCTCCGGCCGGATCGGCGACCCGTCCTACCCGGACCGCAAGCAGGCGGTGCGCGATCCGGAGGTGCTGCCCGGCAAGCTCGGCCTGAAGTACGCCAAGGCGTCGCGGGACCTGGGCTGGCACTGGTGGCCGTCCGACAACGCGATCATCACCCGGGACCGGGAGAACCGGCAGGCCGACCAGGCGATGGGCAACGAGCTGTCCGGCAGCCCGACCGGGTCGCTGTCCACTCCGGCGAACGCGCACTGGCCCTACGCCGTCCAGCACGGCGCGGACCTGCGCACGATGGCCCGGGTGGAGACGATCAACTCCGCCGGCGGCCGGGCCACCGGGGCGACCTACGTCGACCGCAGCACCGGGCAGCGGCACGAGGTGCGGGCGAAGATCGTGGTGCTCGCCGCGAACGGGATCGGGTCGCCACGGCTGCTGCTGCAGAGCGCCCAGAAGGGGCATCCGGACGGCCTGGCGAACTCGAACGGGATCGTCGGCAAGTACCTGATGCACCACGTCTTCGCGTTCTGCGACTCGTGGTTCGACGAGCCCGTCGAGGGCTTCAAGGGCAGCTTCGGCGCCCCGCTGTACTCGCACGAGTTCTACCACACCGACGTGAGCCGGGGCTTCGTCAACGGCTTCGGCATGCAGGTCGCCCGCAGCTTCGGCCCGGCCTACGCCGCGATGGGCACGCACACCGGCTACACCGCGCCGTGGGGGGCCCGGCACCGCGAGTTCTTCGACTCGCACTTCGCCAACCACCTGATGGTCTTCATGTTCGGCGAGGACCTGCCGGTGGAGACGAACCGGGTCACCCTCGACCCGGACGTCACCGACTCGTCGGGGCTGCCCGCCGCGCACGTGAACTACGCGCTGCACCCCAACGACGTCGCGCTCGCCGAGTACGGCATCGGCAAGATCTTCGAGGCGACCCGCGCGGTCGGTGCGGTGGAGACCAACGACACCGGCGTGCTCTACCCGCCGCCGGGCTGGCACCTGATGGGCACCTGCCGGATGGGCAACACGCCCGCCGACTCGGTGCTCAACAAGTGGTGCCAGACCTGGGACGTGCCGAACCTGTTCGTTTGTGACGGCAGCACGCTGACCACCGGCGCCGCGGTCAACCCGACGTCGACGATCGGTGCGCTGTCCCAGCGGACCGGGGAGTACATCCTGCGGAACTTCGACGCGGTCGTCGCGCAGAAGGTCACGCCGTCCAACGCGGACGCGCCGGACATGTGAGGCCGGGGCCGGGCCGGCGCAGCGTGGCGCCGGCCCGGCCGCCGCTCAGTTCAGCTTCCGGGTGCCCTCCGGCAGCCCGCCGCCGCGGTAGACGTCCTCGGCCAGCTCGGCCAGTGCGGTGAGCGCCACGTTCTGGCTCCACGGACCGTAGGAGACACGGGCGACGCCGAGTTCCTGCGCGGTCTTCAGCGGGATCGAGCCGGGGATGCCGATCAGGTTCACCTTCCGCTCGCCGAGGGCCTCGACCAGGCGTCCGACCTGGGTCTGGTCCAGCTTGCCGGGCACGAAGAAGTTCGACGCGCCGGCGTCGAGGTAGGCGCGCCCGCGCTCGATCGCGTCGTCCAGCACGGCAGCCGGGTCCTTGTCGCCCGCCTTGAGGAACGCGTCGGTGCGGGCGTTGAGCACGAAGTCGACGCCGGCCTTCTCGGCGGCGGCGACGGCCGCCTCGACCGCCTGCACCGCCTCGCGCAGCGGCTTGACCTGGTCCTCCAGGTTGGCGCCGACGATCCCGACGTCGATCGCGCGGGCGATCGTGCCGCCCGGGTCGCCGTAGCCCGCCTCCAGGTCGGCGGTCACCGGCAGGTCGCCCGCGGTGCGGGCGATCAGCCCGACCGCGGCGATCATCTCGTCGCGCGGGATGTTCTCGCCGTCGTCGTAGCCGTGCGCCGCGGCGATGCCGTGGCTGGCCGTGGCGAGCGCCGTGGTGCCCGGCGTCTCGGCGACGACCTTGGCGGTGATCGCGTCCCAGACGTTGACGACGAGCAGCAGATCCGGCGCGGCGTGCAGCTGCTGGAGCGCGGTGGCCTTGTCGGCGGTGGAGGTCATACGGCCACCGTAGGGCGGTCGCCGCGACACCGCCGGTCGGTCGCAGCCGGACACCTGCCGAGGGTGTACCCAGAACTGGGTATCTGCGGGCTCCCGGGGCGCGCTCGGGTGCCCGGAGTCGGCGATGCTGTGCCCGTGCTCCCCGACCCTGCCGCCGCCGCGCCGTCCGTCCCCGCGCCCGCAGTGGGTCTGGGCACCTCCGCGCTGGTGCTCGGTGTCCTCGGGACGTTGGCGGTCGCCGTCGCGGTGGCCCTGTCGATCGGCGCCCCGCCGAGCCTGGTGGGGCTCGCCCTCGCCTCGGGCGGGCTGGTGCTCGCGGCCGGCGGGCTGGTGCTGGGCACGGTGGCCGCGGTCCGCGGCGGGGTCCGCGGGAACCGGACGGCGATCTCGGCAGCGGGGCTGTCCGTCGTCGGCCTGTCCGGCGCGCTGATCTGGTTGGCCGCCTTCGTGATCACCATGCTGTCCGGGGCCCTGCCGGCCGCCCCGGGCGGCTCGGACGGTGCCGCGCCGCCGCCCTGCGCGCCGCCGACCTGCGCGGCGCCCTGACCGCCCTCCGGATGCGGTACCCGGGTCCGGTCGCGGACGTCGCCGGCCCACCGGACTCCGGCCGGGCCGCGCTCAGCGCGGGACGCCGAGCTGGTCGCGGATCGCGTCCATGTCGACCAGCGATCGGATCTCGGCGATCCGCCCGCCCTCGTACCGGTAGAAGGCGTGCTCGACGAACGAGATCGGTTCCCGGGCGGCGGGCAGGCCCCGGAACCCGGCCGGGGTGCAGTCGAAGCGGATCCGGCACGCGACCTGGTCGGCGTCGGTCACCAGCGTCTCGATCGCGTAGTGCAGGTCGGGGATCTCCGCGACGTCCCGGCGGAGCAGGTCCCCGAACGCGGCGACGGACAGCCGGCGTCCGTTGTGGACCACCGGATCGTGCACGAACCCGCCGAGGTCGTCGAACCGTCGTTCGTTCAGGCAGGCGAGGTAGGCCCGGTACCGGTCACCTGGGCCGTCACGGGCGCCCATCGGAGCGCCGGCGCTACGAGATCGACGATCCGGCGGGCATCGCCTCGAGCCGCAGGTCCGGGAACTTGCGGGCGATGATGTCCATCCGCCACTTGTTGCTGAACAGGGCCAGGTACTCGCCGTCGGAGTCGCGGCGCAGCACCTCGCACTCGGACTGCGCGGACAGCAGCTCGACGGCGGCGGACTCGGTGAGCCGGGCCACCTGGTAGGGCAGCCGGTCCAGCGAGACCGGCGCGTTGAACTCGGTCTCCAGCCGCCCGGTGACCACGTCGAACTGCAGCGGACCGACCGCGGCCAGCACCGGGGCCTGGTCGCCGCGCAGGTCCGAGCGCAGGATCTGGATGACGGCCTCGTTGCCGAGCTGCTCGATGCCCTTGCGGAACTGCTTGTACTTGCCGGCGTCCCGGGCGCGGATCACCGCGAAGTGCTCGGGCGCGAACGCCGGGATCGAGGGGAAGTCGACCGGATCGGCGGCGTAGAGCGTGTCGCCGGGACGCAGCGCGGTCGCGTTGACCAGGCCGACGATGTCGCCCGGGTACGCCTCCTCGACGGTCCGGCGCTCGGCGCCGAACACCGCCTGGGCGTACTTCGTCGCGAACGGCTTGCCGGTGGCGGCGTGCGTGAGCACCATCCCGCGCTCGAACCGGCCGGAGCAGATCCGCAGGAAGGCCATCCGGTCGCGGTGCGCCTTGTCCATCCCGGCCTGCACCTTGAAGACCAGCCCGGACGTCGGCGCGTCCAGCGGGCGGTCCTGCCCCTCGACGTCGGGCCGGGCGGCCGGGGCCGGGGCGAGATCGACCAGCGAGTCGAGCAGCCGGGCGACGCCGATGTTGGACAGCGCCGAACCGAACAGCACCGGGGTGGCGCTGCCGGAGAGGAAGTCCTTCTCGTCCCAGGTCGCGCCGATCTCGTCGAGCAGGCCCAGCTCGTCCTGCGCGGTCTGCCAGTACTCCGGCTCCTGGGCGGCGATCGTGTCGGCGTCGACGACGGTCGCGGTCGCCTTCGTCGCGCCGCCGGCGGCCCGGGTGAAGGCGGTGTACTCGCCGGTGGTCCGCTCGATCAGGCCCTTGAACTGGCCGGCGATCCCGAGCGGCCAGGTCAGCGGCATCGGGCGCAGGCCGATCGTCTGCTCGACCTCGTCGAGCAGCTCCAGCGCCTCCCGGCCGGGCCGGTCCCACTTGTTGACGAAGGTGACCACCGGGACGCCGCGGGACCGGCAGACGTCGAACAGCTTGAGGGTCTGCGGCTCGAGGCCCTTGGCGGCGTCGAGCAGCATCACCGCGGCGTCGACGGCGGCGAGCACCCGGTAGGTGTCCTCGGAGAAGTCGCCGTGACCGGGGGTGTCGAGCAGGTTGATGACGCAGTCACGGTAGGCGAACTGCAGTACCGCCGACGACACCGAGATGCCGCGGGCCCGCTCCATCTCCATCCAGTCGCTGGTGACGCCCTTGCGGCCGGACTTGCCGTGCACCGCGCCCGCCGAGTCGATGACCTCCGCGTGCAGCGCGAGGGCCTCGGTCAGGGTGGACTTGCCGGCGTCCGGGTGGGAGATGACGGCGAACGTGCGCCGGCGCGCGGTCTCGTCGAGTACGTGCGCGTCCTGCGTGTCGGTCACGGATCCCAGGATAGGTGCGGCGGATCAGCCGGACGACGGTGCCCGGCTGAGGTCCACGACGCAGAACACGTTGCCGTCCGGGTCGGCGAGCACGACGAAGTCCGGCTCGGCCGGGTAGCCGTCCCAGCCCGGCCGGGTGGCGCCCAGCCCGAGCAGCCGCGTGACCTCGGTGGCCTGCTCGGCGGTGGTGTCGACGAACAGGTCGAGATGCAGGCGCGGCCGGGGCTCCGGTGGCGAGACGCTGCGCATCAGGCCGAGCGTGCGGACGCCGTCCGGTCCGGTCAGGGTGCGCCAGGCCGCGCTCGACCACTCGTCGGAGACGGTCAGGTGCAGGGCGGCCGACCAGAACGCGGCGGCGCGATCGAGGTCGGTGACACCGACCACCGGGAACCCGAGACGCAGCATGTCTGCCAGCATGGCGGAGCGCACCGAACGGGAACGGCCCGGCCGCACCGAGGTGCGACCGGGCCATCCGTCCCGAACTGACGCGCCGCTCCCACCACGAAGCGACATGACCTAACTTAGGTGAGCCTGCCCTAACTGTCAACGGTGCGTTCGAGGATCTCCCGCATGTCGGGAAGATCGAAGTGCTCGACCGTCGCCCAGGCGCTCGGGCTGCCGTGGTGCGGGTCCGCCCCGGCCGCCAGCAGCGCCGTCACCGACTCGGCCGAGCGGGCGAACAGTGCCGCCGCGATCGCCGTCTGGCCCCGGTCGTTGGTCCGGTCCGGGTCCGCGCCGCGGGCCAGCAGGTCCGCGACGATCGGCGGATGCCCGTGGTACGCGGCCAGGATCAGCAGCGTGTCGCCCTTCGGGTCGGTGATCTCCACCGGCACCCCGGCGTCGAGGTAGCCGGCCAGCTCCGCTGCCGCGCCCGCCCTGGCCAGGTCGAACAGCCGGTGCGCGAGCTCCACCGCGGCCGGGTCCGGGCCGACGTCGGTGCCGTTCTTCCCGCCGTCCGTCATGGGGTCACCGTAGGTTCGCCCGGTCGGTCGCGCTCGCCCGCCGGTGACTGTCGGGGGTCGCCGCTAACCTGCCCGACGTGAGTTCTGAGAGCGACGGCCAGGCCCGCGACCGGCACGCGAAGCTGGCGGCCGAGGTGGCCGACCATCAGTTCCGCTACTACGTGCTCGACTCGCCCGTCGTGTCCGACGGCCAGTTCGACGAGCTCTGGCACGAGCTGCTCACCCTGGAGGAGGCGCATCCGGAGCTGGCCACGCCGGACTCGCCGACCCAGCGGGTCGGCGGCACCTTCTCCACCGAGTTCGTCGCGCACGACCATCTCGAGCGGATGCTCTCGCTGGACAACGCGTTCTCGCCGGAGGACCTGCGGACCTGGCAGGAGCGGGTCACCCGGGAGGTCGGCGAGAACCTGCACTACCTCTGCGAGCTCAAGATCGACGGGCTCGCCGTGAACCTGCTCTACGAGCGCGGCACGCTGACCCGCGCGCTCACCCGCGGGGACGGGCGCACCGGCGAGGACATCACCCTCAACATGCGCACCCTGGCCGAGGTCCCGGTCACGCTGACCGGCACCGACGAGTTCCCGGTGCCGGAGCTGGTCGAGGTGCGCGGCGAGGTGTACTTCCGGCTGGAGGACTTCGACCGGCTCAACGCCTCGCTGGTCGAGGCCGGCAAGGAGCCGTTCGCGAACCCGCGCAACACCGCCGCCGGGTCGCTGCGGCAGAAGGACCCGCGGGTCACCGCGTCGCGCAACCTGCGGCTGATCTGCCATGGTCTCGGCCGCCGCGAGGGATTCACCCCGCGCACCCAGTCCGAGGCGTACGACGCACTGGTCGCCTGGGGGCTGCCGATCTCCCCGCGCACCAAGGTGCTCCGCGGGATCGAGGCGGTGATCGAGTTCGTCGAGTACTGGGGCGAGCACCGGCACGACGTCGAGCACGAGATCGACGGCGTCGTCGTCAAGGTCGACGAGGTCGCGCTGCAGCGCAGGCTCGGCGCCACCTCCCGCTTCCCGCGCTGGGCGATCGCCTACAAGTACCCACCGGAGCAGGCGACCACCCGGCTGCTCGACATCCGGGTCAACGTCGGGCGCACCGGCCGGGTCACCCCGTTCGCCGTGATGGAACCGGTCAAGGTCGCCGGCTCCACGGTCGAGATGGCGACCCTGCACAACGCTGACGAGGTCCGCCGCAAGGGCGTGCTGATCGGCGACCGGGTGGTGATCCGCAAGGCGGGCGACGTGATCCCCGAGGTGCTCGGCCCGGTCACCGACCTCCGGGACGGCACCGAGCGCGAGTTCGTGATGCCGACCCACTGCCCGGAGTGCGGAACCGCGCTCGTGCAGCAGAAGGCCGGCGACGTCGACCGGCGCTGCCCGAACGCCCGCTCCTGCCCGGCGCAGCTGCGGGAGCGGCTGTTCCACGTCGCCGGGCGCGGCGCGTTCGACATCGAGGGGCTCGGCTACGAGGCGGCGGTGGCGCTGCTGACCTCCGGCGTGCTGACCGACGAGGGCGACGTCTTCTCGCTCACCGAGGACGACCTGCTGCGCACCGAGCTGTTCCGCAACCAGAAGGGCGAGCTCACGGTCAACGGCCGCAAGCTGCTCACGAACCTGGAGGCGGCCAAGGACCGGCCGCTGTGGCGGGTGCTGGTCGGGCTGTCGATCCGGCACGTCGGGCCGACCGCGGCCCAGGCGCTGGCCCGCGAGTTCGGCTCGATGGAGGCCCTCGAACGGGCCGCGGCGCAGGCGAAGGAAGGCACCGAGGCCGCCGGGGTCGCGATCGTCTCCGACGGGACGGCGGGGGAGGAGGACACCGCCGCCGAGCCTAGGGCTGCCGAGTCGGGGGCTGCTGAGTCGGGGGCTGCTGAGTCGGGGGCTGCTGAGCCCGGGGCTGCTGAGTCCGGGGCCACCGAGTCCGAGCCCGAGGCTGCGGATGCCGCGGTCGCCGACGCCGAGGCCGCCGCTGCCGAGGCCGAGAAGCAGGAGCGTGCCGCCACGCGCGCCCGGGCGAAGGCGGTCGCCGAGGCACTCGCCCCGATCGCCGGGGTGGACGGCGTCGGCCCCACCATCGCCGCCGCGGTGCGCGACTGGTTCTCCGTCGACTGGCACCGCGAGGTGGTGCAGAAGTGGCGGGCGGCCGGGGTCCGGATGGAGGACGAGATCGACGACTCGGTCCCGCGCTTCCTGGAGGGCCTGTCGATCGTGATCACCGGGTCGATGGAGCGCTGGTCCCGGGACGAGGCGAAGGAGTCGATCATGGCCCGTGGTGGCCGTGCCGCCGGGTCGGTGTCGAAGAAGACCGCGTTCGTGGTGGCCGGGGAGGCACCCGGCTCCAAGTACGAGAAGGCCGTCGAGCTCGGTGTCCCGGTCCTCGACGAGGCCGGGTTCGAGGTGCTGCTCGATCGCGGCCCGGACGCGGCCCGGGAGCACGCCTCGGCGGAGTGAGCCCGGCGGACCTGGCAGCACAGGCGACACCCGACGCGCCCGAGGGTGGCCGCTCGATCACCGCGCGTGTCCGCCCGGCGCGGGGGTCCTGCCGGACGGCGACGTCACCCGGTGCGTGGCGCGTCCGGGCGCCGTCGTCCGCGGACGACCACCTAGTCTCGGTCCGTCGGTCCGATACGGACCGGCGACGGATCGAAGCGGAGGAACACGGTGTTGCAGGCGGCGCTCAACGGGTCACGACCGGCGGATGCCCATCCGGCCCTCCCGGTGCTGCCGCGCCACCTGGCCCGCGACGCCCGCGCGGTCGCCCGGCTCGGCGTCACCTCGGTGCACGTCCACCCGCGCGACGACGACGGGCTGGAGACGATCGAGCCCGCCGTGGTCGGCGACGTCGTGGCGCTGATCCGCCAGGAGGCGCCCGGCATCGAGGTCGGCGTGCCGACCGGCCGCTGGATCCAGCCGGACCCGGCCGACCGGGTGGCGACCGTGCTGACCTGGGGCCGGCTCGGCTCCGGCAAGCCCGACGTGTGCGGCGTCAACGTGCACGAGCTGGGCTGGACCGACGTGTGCCGGGCCGCCTGGTCGGTCGGCATCGCCGTCGAGCTGGGCGTCTGGACCAGCGGCGACGCGGTGACCCTGCGCCAGAACGGCCTCCCGCCGGGCACCCGCCGGGTGATCGCGGAGTCCACCGTCGTCGATCCGGAGACCGCCGTCGCCGAGGGCATCCGGATCCTGCGCGCGCTCGGCCAGCCGCCCGTCCCCGTGCTGCTGCACGGCGAGGAGGAGGGCGCCTGGCCGGTGCTGGAGTACGCGACCCGGGTCAACATCGACACCCGGATCGGCTTCGAGGACGTCCTGGTCCGGCCGGACGGCTGGCTGGCCACCGGCAACGACGACCTGGTCCGCACCGCGCTGTCGATCCGGGTCTGAGCGCCGCCGGCACACACCCCGTGGCCCTGCCGCACACCCGTCGCAGCAGGTGTGCGGCGAGGCCATGGGGTGTGTGGCCCGGGCGTCAGACTTTGAGGACGGTGGCGACTATCCCGGCCAGGTGCGCCAGCCGGGCCAGCTCGGAGGGCCGGAACACCGGGCCACCCGGCCGCCCCACCACCAGCGTCTTCGGCGGCACGCCCGATCCGAACGGCGCAGCCGCCAGCTCGGTGTCCATCGCCCGCCAGGGCTCCGGCACCCAGTGCCGCTCGTCGAGCGCGATCGCCCGGTCCAGCGGCAGCCACGGCAGGTCGCCGGTGCGGGTCTCGGGTGCGGCGGAGCTCTCCGCGATCCGGTAGGACCGGCCGTCCTCACTGACCGCGACCAGCGCCCAGCCGGCCCGGAACAGCCGAGGGACCTCCGCGGCGAGCAGGTCGAGCCCGTGCCCCGGGGCACCGGCGATCTCGTCCAGCAGCTCCAGCTCGCGGTGCGTGTCCAGCTGCCCGGTGTGCGGGCGCACCGACTCGACCACGACACCCGGCACCGACTCCGCCGCGGTGATCAGCACGTCCGGCGGGCGGTGCGCGGACAGCTCGACGGCGATGTCGTCGACCGCCTGCCCGTCGCTGCGCTCGACGACGTCCACGCTGAGGATGTCCGCTCCGGCCCCGCCGAGGGCGGAGGCGACGGCCCCGAGGTTTCCGGGCTTGTCCGGGAGGATGACCCGGAGCAGGAACGACACGAACGGATCCTCTCCCTCTGCTCGGACGCCCTGGTGGCATGCCGGTGCACCCGCACCGCGGCGGCGAGGCCGTGACCGTCCGCGACTGGGGGCGCGGAGGGTTCCGGGCGGGAACAGTGATCCTGCCATCCGGGCCCCCGCCCGGTCATCATCTCCCCGCCCCGCACCACCCGCGGGGCCGGTCACCGGGGGGCGGTCGGCCGCCGGACCGGCGGGAATAGACTTGGCCGCACACCGGCGCACGCGTCCGTCGCGGACGTGTCGGGTGGTGTTCCGGGCGGGCCGCCCCACCGCGGTCGCAACACCGTCGTCGCTGCGCCGGACGGGACCCGCGCATCCGGATCCGCCCCGGGCCCGCGAGCCAGAACCATCCCGAGGAGGGGCATGACCACCGATTCCCCCGCAGCAGGCGGGGCCATCACCCGGGACGAGGTCGCGCACCTCGCCCGGCTGGCCCGCCTGGCCGTCACCGAGCAGGAGCTGGACGTCTTCGCCGGCCAGCTCGACGTGATCATCGGCTCGGTGGCGCGGGTCGGGGAGGTCGCCGCCGACGACATCCCGCCGACCTCGCACGCCGTGCCGCTGGAGAACGTCTTCCGGCCCGACGAGGTCCGCCCCGGCCTCACCCAGGAGCAGGCGCTCGCCGGGGCACCGGCCGCCGAGGACGGACGCTTCCGGGTGCCGCGGATCCTGGGGGAGGAGGCATGAGCAGTGAGCTGATCCGGCTGACCGCGGCCGAGCTGGCCGGGAAGATCCACTCCCGGGAGGTGTCCGCGGTCGAGGCCGCGCAGGCGCACCTGGACCGGATCGCCGCCGTCGACGGCGGTGACACCGGGGTGCACGCCTTCCTGCACGTCGGGGCCGAGTCCGCACTGGCTGCCGCGCAGCGCACCGACGCCGCGCTCGCCGCCGGGGAGGCCGCCTCCCCGCTGGCCGGGGTGCCGCTGGCGCTCAAGGACGTCTTCACGACCTCCGACATGCCCACCACCTGCGGCTCGAAGATCCTCGAGGGCTGGCAGCCGCCGTACGACGCGACCGTCACCGAACGGCTGCGCGCCGCCGGGATCACCGTCCTGGGCAAGACCAACATGGACGAGTTCGCGATGGGCTCCTCCACCGAGCACTCCGCCTACGGCGTCACCCGCAACCCCTGGGACACCAGCCGGGTGCCGGGCGGCTCCGGCGGCGGCTCCGCGGCGGCGCTCGCCGCGTACCAGGCGCCGCTGGCGATCGGCACCGACACCGGCGGCTCGATCCGCCAGCCGGCCGCCTTCACCGGCACCGTCGGCGTCAAGCCCACCTACGGTCAGGTGTCCCGCTACGGGCTGGTGGCCTGCGCGTCGTCGCTGGACCAGGGCGGGCCGTGCGCCCGCACCGTGCTCGACGCGGCGCTGCTGCACGAGGTCATCGGCGGGCACGACCCGCGCGACTCCACCTCGATCGACCGGCCGGTCCCGGCCGTCGTCGAGGCCGCGAAGCTGGGCGCCACCGGTGACCTGTCCGGGCTGCGCGTCGGCGTCGTCCGGGAGCTGGGCGGCGAGGGCTACCAGCCGGGCGTCCGCGCCGCCTACGATGCGTCGCTGCGCCGGCTGGAGAAGCTCGGCGCCGAGCTGGTCGAGGTGTCCTGCCCGCACTTCGAGTACGGCATGGCCGCCTACTACCTGATCCTGCCCAGCGAGGTGTCGTCGAACCTGGCCCGGTTCGACGCCATGCGCTACGGCCTGCGCGCCGTGGAAGGGAAGTCCGCGGAGGAGGTCATGGCCAACACCCGCGAGCAGGGCTTCGGACCCGAGGTGAAGCGGCGGATCATGCTCGGCACCTACGCGCTGTCGAGCGGCTACTACGACGCCTACTACGGCCAAGCGCAGAAGGTCCGCACGCTGATCAGCCGGGACTTCGACACCGCGTTCGCCCAGGCCGACGTGCTGGTCTCGCCGACCACACCGACCGTGCCGTTCCCGATCGGGGACAAGGTCGACGATCCGCTGGCCATGTACCTCAACGACCTGGCCACCATCCCGACCAACCTGGCCGGGGTGGCCGGGATGTCGGTGCCGTCGGGCCTCTCCGACGGCCTGCCCACCGGGCTGCAGATCATGGCGCCCGCGCTCGGTGAGGCCGTGATGTACCGCGTCGGGGCGGCGTTCGAGGCCGCCCGCGACGCCGACGAGGGTGGCCCGCTGATCGCTCGGGTCCCGGAGGTTGCAGGGGTGACCGCATGACCGCGTCCATCGAGCTCGTGGACTTCGACGACGTCGTGGCCCGCTTCGATCCGGTGCTCGGCATCGAGGTGCACGTAGAGCTGTCCACCGCCACCAAGATGTTCTGCGGCTGCCCGACCGGTTTCGGCGCCGAGCCGAACACCCAGGTCTGCCCGGTCTGCCTCGGCCTGCCCGGCGCGCTGCCGGTGGTCAACCGGGCCGCCGTGGAGTCGGCGATCCGGATCGGCCTGGCGCTGAACTGCTCGATCGCGCCGTGGGGCCGGTTCGCCCGGAAGAACTACTTCTACCCGGACATGCCGAAGAATTTCCAGACCTCCCAGTACGACGAGCCGATCGCCGTCGACGGGTTCCTGGATCTCACCCTGGACGACGGCGAGGTCGTCCGGATCGGGATCGAGCGGGCGCACATGGAGGAGGACACCGGCAAGTCGCTGCATGTGGGCGGTGCGGACGGCCGGATCCACGGCGCCGACCACTCGCTGCTCGACTACAACCGGGCCGGCGTCCCGCTGATCGAGATCGTCACGAAGATGATCCCGGACACCGGCGCCCGCGCCCCGGAGGTGGCCCGCGCCTACGTCACCGCGCTGCGCGACCTGATCTCCTCGCTCGGCGTCTCCGACGTCCGGATGGACCAGGGCTCGATGCGCGCCGACGTGAACCTGTCGCTGTCCCCGGCGGGCAGCGGCACACTCGGCACCCGCACCGAGACCAAGAACGTCAACTCACTGCGGTCGGTCGAGCGGGCCGTCCGGCACGAGATGGGCCGGCAGGCCGCCGTGCTCGACGCCGGGGCTGCGATCGTCCAGGAGACCCGGCACTTCGACGAGGCCACCGGGCACACCCGGGCCGGGCGGCGCAAGGAGACCTCGGAGGACTACCGGTACTTCCCGGAGCCCGACCTGGTCCCGATCGCGCCGAGCGCCGAGTGGATCGAGGAGCTGCGCGGCACCCTGCCCGAGCTGCCCTGGGAGCGGCGCCGCCGGATCCAGGACGAGTGGGGCATCTCCGACGAGGAGATCCGCGACCTGGTCAACGCCGGTGCACTCGACCTGGTCGAGGCGACTGTCGCCGCGGGTGCGCCGTCCCAGGAGGCCCGCTCGTGGTGGGTGTCCTACCTCGCGCAGCAGGCGAACGCCCGCTCCGTCGAGCTCGGCGAGCTGGCGATCACCCCCGAGCAGGTGGCCCGGGTGGTCGAGCTGGTCGGGGCCGGCGAGCTGACCAACAAGCTGGCCCGGCAGGTCGTCGACGGTGTGCTGGACGGCGAGGGCGACCCGGACGCGGTCGTCGCCGCCCGCGGGCTGAAGGTCGTGTCCGACGAGGGCGAGCTGATCGCCGCCGTCGACGCGGCGCTGGCCGCGCAGCCCGACGTCGCGGAGAAGATCCGTGGCGGCAAGGTCCAGGCGGCCGGGGCGATAGTCGGCGCCGTCATGAAGGCGACGAAGGGCCAGGCCGACGCCAAGCGCGTGCGCGAGCTGGTCGTCGAGCGCGTCGGGGCATAGCCCGCACCCCGTCGCCCCGGTCCGCACCCGCCGCAGCAGGTGCGGACCGGGGCGGCCGGGTGCGAACCCTCAGATCGCGGACTCGCCGCCCCCGGTGGGCGGCTGGATGCGCACCACCCGGTCGTCGGTGCGGCCCGGTGCCGTGCCGTCGCGGTTGACGGTGCCGAGCCAGAGCAGCCCGTCGGGGGCGCGGGTGACCTCGCCGACCGCCCCGTAGATCTCCTCCAGGACCGGTTTCGGGTCGCCGGTGAAGGCACCGTCGCGGCCCGGGGTCAGCAGGTACAGCGCCTCGGCGCCGGACTGGGCGACGACCAGCGTGCCCGGCAGCACCGTGCAGCCCGCGACGCCGGGCCGTTCCGGCCAGGTCCAGGCGGGCGCCCCGAGCGTCCCCTCGCCGACCCGGTACAGGACGTCGCGGGTCGGGGCCCGGTCGGTCACCCAGGTGGTGTCCGTCGCCGGATCGATGCAGACCCCGCCCGGAGCGGTGAGCCCGCGGGCCAGCACCGGTGACGCGGGATCCGGGTTCCCCGGCGCCGGACGGCCGAGCGTGTCGATCCGCAGCACCGCCCCGGCGAGCGGGCCATCGCCCGCCCCGGTCGCCACCACCAGGTGCGCGTCGTCGACGGCGAGCCCGCCGCCCGCCGAGTTCGGCAGCCCGGTCAGCACCGGCTTCGGCGGCTCGCCGGGCGCGATCCGCAGCACCTGGCCGCCGTCCGGGGTGCCGGCGAGCACGTAGACCAGCCGGTCCTCGGCGTAGCCGGGGGAGAGCACCAGGCCGTTGATCCCGGTGGCCGGATCGACCGGCACGGTCGCGATCTCCACCGGGTCCGCACCGCGGCGCACCTGCAGCACCCGCCCGGTCCGGCGCTCGGCGACCAGCGCCTGGTCGCCGGGGGGCAGCACGGCGATCGCGCCGACCGGGCCCAGGCAGGCCGCGACCACCTGCGGATCCGGGTCCTCGCACGGCCCGGCCGGCGGCGGCGCCTGCTGCTGTTGCTGCGGGCCGGGCACCGGCTCGGTCGGCGGCGGCGGCTCGGTCGGCGCGATCTGCGGCGGACCGCCCAGCTCGCCCTCGCCCTCCGCCTGCGGCCGCCAGTCCCGGGCACCCTCGTCCGGGAACGTCGCGCAACCGGTCACGAGCACGAGCAGCGCCGCGACGGTCAGCAGCAGGCGGACGTTCACGGGGGTCCACGGTAGGCGGGGCGAGGTGAGCGCCGGGTGAGTACGGTCCGGAGCCATGAGCCCCGTGACCGTTCTGGTGCCGCACGCCGAGGGAGCCGAGATCCTGTCCGAGGTGGACGGGTTGAGCCCCGTCGTCTACGACCCGGAGAAGCCGCTGCCCGACGCGGCGGGCACCGCCCGCGTCCTGGTCCCGCCGTTCCTCGCGACGTCCGACGCGATCGCGCTGACCGAGGCGGTGCCACAGCTGGAGCTGGTCCAGCTGCTCACCGCGGGCGCCGAGGCGTGGATCGGGAAGCTGCCCGACGGCGTCGCGCTGTCCGACGGCCGCGGCGCGCACGGCGGCGCCACCGCGGAGTGGGTGGTGTCGGTGCTGCTGGCCGTCTACCGGCACCTGGACCGGTTCGTGCGCGCCCAGGACCGCGGCGTGTGGGACTACCACCAGACCGAGGAGCTGGCCGGGAAGAAGATCCTGATCGTCGGTGCGGGCGACGTCGGGGTGAAGACCAGGGCCCGCCTTGAGCCGTTCGAGGTCGAGACCACCCTGGTCGGCCGCACCGCCCGGGACGGCGTGCACGGCTGGGACGAGCTGCCGCAGCTGCTGCCCGCGCACGACGCGACGGTGCTGATCGTCCCGCTCACCGACGAGACCCGCGGCATGGTCGACGCGGAGTTCCTGGCCGCGATGCCGGACGGCGCGCTGCTGGTCAACGGTGCCCGCGGCCCGGTGTGCGACACCGACGCGCTGCTCGCCGAGCTGAACTCCGGCCGGCTGCGGGCCGCAGTCGACGTGACCGATCCGGAGCCGCTGCCCGAGGGGCATCCGCTGTTCTCCGCGCCGGGTCTGCTGCTCACCCCGCACGTCGGGGGCAGCGTCCCGCTGGCGATGCGCCGCGCGTACGGCGTCGCGGCCGAGCAGCTGGCCGCGTTCGCCGCCGGTGACGAGCCGCCGAACCTGGTCACCGGGGCCTATTAGTCAGGGGACGCGCCGGGGGAAACCCGCAGGTGGGCAGCCCACCCGCCGGTAGGGTCCGCGGTATGAGCGGGCCCACGCAGCAGTACGACTGGGGCAGTGTCTCCGGTGACGAACCGCCGGAGCGGACACGGCCGGAACGGTTGCCGGTACCGGCGCACGTCTCGTCGGACATCGGGCTGTTGATCCTGCGCGTCGTGGTCGGCGGGATCTTCGTCGCGCACGGCGTGCAGAAGGTGTTCGGCCTGTTCGGCGGGCTCGGCCCGACCGGCACCGCCGAGGCGCTCGACGGACTCGGGTTCACCGCGTTCGCGCTGCCGCTGGCCTGGGTGCTCGGCGTCGGGCAGCTCGTCCTCGGCGGGCTGCTGGTCCTGGGCCTGCTCACCCCGTTCGCGGCGGCCGGGCTGCTCGCCACCAAGATCGTCGCGATCGTGCTGTCGCTCGGGCCGGACGGCCCGGTGGTGCCGCTGTTCGCCGCGGACGGCCCGAACTCCCTGGAGCTGCACCTGCTGCTCGGTGGCGGTGTCGCCGCGCTGCTGTTCACCGGTGCCGGCCGGATCGCGCTCGACGCGGGCCGCACCTACCAGCGCCGCCCGCTGCCCTGGTCGGTGCTCGCGCTCGTCATCGGGGTGGGGGTCGCCCTGCTGGCCCTGTTCGTGCTGCGTCGATGACGGCACCACCCGACGACGTCTGGCTGGGCCCGCTCGCGACGCGGCTGCGGCACAAGGTGCGGGTCGTCGGCCGGGAACCGCTGGCCGGCGGCTACGCCTCGGCGGCGGTCGAGCGGATCGACCTGGACGACGGCTCGTCGGTGGTGCTGAAGGCGGCCGGTGCCGAGGAGGTCGCGGCGCTGCGTGCGGTCGCCGTCGTCAACGGCCCGGTGCGGGTGCCCCGGCTGCTGGTCACCGGCGACGGCTGGATCGTGCTCGCGCACGAGCCCGGCGGTCCGCTGCCCCCCGGCACCCCGGTCCCCGACGACGCCTGGCGCACCCTGGCGCTGGTGCACGCGCACTGGCGGCGGAACCGGCCGCGCGGCGTCCCGGTCGTCGACCCGACCTGGTGGGGCCGGCTGTGCGCACTCGCCTCGGTGGGCCTGCAGGCCGCCGCCGCCCGCACCCCGCAGGGGCGGGACGCCTACCTCGACGCGGACGCCGTCGTCCGCACCTGGGCGACCGACGACCGGATCTCCACCGCGCTCGCCGCGCTGGCCCGCACGCTCTGCCACGGCGACGCGCACCGCGGGAACGTCCACACCGGACCGTCCGGGAGCGTGCTGCTGGACTGGGGGAACGCCCGTGTCGCACCCGGGTCGCTGGACGCCGTGGTGCTCGCCGCGCCGCCACCGGACGGGCCCGCGGACGCCCCGGCCGAGCCGGTCCCGCAGCTGTACCGCGACACCCTGCACGCCGCGCTCGGCGCGCCCGACCCGCCCGCGATGGTCGCCGTCGAGTCGGCCTGGGCCCGGTTAGCGGCGCACCTGCAGTACCTGCCCTTCGCCGCCGACCACCAGGGCCCGGAAAGGGTCAGCTCGATGGTCCGGGTCGCGTCCGCGGCGCTCGCCGAGCTCGACGACGCACTGGGTGGGCGACGGCTCCGGTGAACGACCGGATCAGCGACCCACGTTGCGCTGCAGGTGCGCCGGGTAGCGCTCACCGGCCACCGCGTCGGCCGGCGCCGCGCGCTCGATCTCGGCGAGCTCGTCGGCGGTGAGCTCCAGCTCCGTGGCGGCGACGTTCTCCTCCAGGTAGCGGCGCCGCTTCGTTCCCGGGATCGGGACGACGTGCTCGCCGCGGGCCTGCACCCAGGCCAGCGCGAGCTGCCCGGCGGTCGCCCCGCGGCGCTCGGCGACGGCCCGCAGGGCGTCCACGATCGCCAGGTTGGCGGCCAGGTTCTCGTCGGAGAAGCGCGGCATGCCGCGCCGCATGTCACCCTCGCCGAGCTGCCCGGGCGAGGTGATCACGCCGGTCAGGAAGCCGCGCCCGAGCGGGGAGAACGGCACGACACCCACGCCCAGCTCGGCACACGCCGGTGCGACGGTGTCCTCGATCCCGCGGGTCCACAGCGACCACTCGGACTGCACCGCGGCCGGCGGGTGCACGGCGTGCGCACGGCGGACCGTGTCCGCGCTGCACTCGGACAGCCCGTAGTGCCTGATCTTGCCGGCCTCGATCAGCTCGACGAGCGCGCCGACGGTGTCCTCCACCGGGACGTCCGGGTCGATCCGATGCTGGTAGTACAGGTCGACGTGATCGACCCCGAGCCGGCGAAGCGACTCGTCGATGCAGCGGTGCACGTAGACCGGGTCGCCCTGCGCGGCCTGGTTGCCGGCGGCGTCGCGGACGATCCCGAACTTCGTCGCCAGCACCACCTCGTCCCGCCGACCGGCGATCGCCCGGCCGACGAGCTCCTCGTTGGCGCCGCCGCCGTACACGTTCGCGGTGTCCAGCAGGGTGACGCCGAGCTCGAGCGCGCGGTGGATCGTCGCGATCGACTCGGTGTCGTCGCCCGCGCCGTAGCCCTGGCTCATGCCCATGCAGCCCAGGCCCTGCGCTGAGACCGTCAGCGACCCGAGCGTGCGGGTCCCGATGCCCATGCCGGTGCTCAGGGGACCCGGCGGACGGCGCCGGTGTCGGCGCTGGTCGCCATGTGCGCGTACGCCCGCAGCGCCTTGGACACGGTCCGCTGCCGGTCCACCGGCTGCCACGGTCGCTCGGACGCCTCCATCTTGGCCCGCCGGTCGGCGAGCACCTCCGGCTCGATCAGCAGCTCCAGCGAGCGGGCGCGCACGTCGAGCCGGACCCGGTCGCCGTTCTCCACCAGCCCGATCGTCCCGCCGGCGGCGGCCTCGGGGGAGACGTGTCCGACCGAGATGCCCGACGAGCCACCGGAGAACCGGCCGTCGGTGATCAGCGCGCACGCCTTGCCGAGCCCCGCGCCCTTGAGGAACGCGGTCGGGTGCAGCATCTCCTGCATGCCCGGCCCGCCGGACGGGCCCTCGTACCGGATCACCAGCACGTCACCGGGCTTGATGTCCTTGCGCAGGATCGCCGATACCGCGTCCTCCTGGCTCTCCAGGACGACGGCCGGGCCCTCGAACTCCCAGATGTCCTCCGGGATCCCGGCGGTTTTGATCACCGCGCCGTCGAGGGCCAGGTTGCCGCGCAGCACGGCCAGCCCACCGTCGGCGGAGTAGGCGTGCTCGATGTCCCTGATGCAGCCGCCCGCGGCGTCGGTGTCGAGGGACGACCAGCGGTTCTCCGTCGAGAAGGCCTGCGTGGTCCGGACCCCGCCGGGGGCCGCGTGATAGAGCTCGACCGCCCGCTCCGACGGGTTCGACGACCGGACGTCCCACTCGGTGAGCCACTGCTCCAGCGACGGCGAGTGCACGCTGTGCACGCCGGTGTTGAGCAGCCCGGCGCGCCACAGCTCGCCCAGCAGGGCCGGGATGCCGCCGGCCCGGTGGACGTCCTCCATGTGGTAGTCCGAGTTCGGCGCGACCTTGCTCAGGCAGGGCACCCGGCGGGAGACCGCGTCGATCGCGGCGAGATCGAAGTCGATCTCGCCCTCCTGCGCGGCGGCCAGGATGTGCAGCACGGTGTTCGTCGAGCCGCCCATCGCGACGTCGAGCGCCATCGCGTTCTCGAACGCCTCGCGGGTCGCGATGTTGCGCGGCAGCGCGGACGCGTCGTCGTCGCGGTACCAGCGGGTGGCCAGGTCCATCACGGTGCGCCCGGCGTCGAGGAACAGCTCGCGGCGGGCGGCGTGCGTCGCCAGCGTCGATCCGTTGCCCGGCAGCGACAGCCCGAGCGCCTCGGTCAGGCAGTTCATCGAGTTCGCGGTGAACATCCCCGAGCACGACCCGCAGGTCGGGCAGGCCGACCGCTCGACCTCGGCCAGCCCGGCGTCGTCCACCGCGGACGACGCCGACGCGGCGATCGCGGTGATCAGGTCGGTCGGCGCCTGCGCGACCCCGCCGACGACGACCGCCTTGCCGGCCTCCATCGGGCCGCCGGACACGAAAACGGTCGGGATGTTCAGCCGCATCGCGGCGTTCAGCATCCCCGGGGTGATCTTGTCGCAGTTCGAGATGCAGACCAGCGCGTCGGCGGCGTGCCCGTTCACCATGTACTCGACGGCGTCGGCGATGATCTCGCGCGAGGGCAGCGAGTAGAGCATCCCGCCGTGGCCCATCGCGATGCCGTCGTCGACGGCGATCGTGTTGAACTCCTTGGCGACCCCGCCCGCCTCCACGATCGCGCTCGCGACCAGGTCACCCATGTCCTTGAGGTGCACGTGGCCGGGCACGAACTGGGTGTAGGAGTTGGCGATCGCGACGATCGGCTTGCCGAAATCGTCGTCGCCCATGCCGGTGGCGCGCCAGAGCGAGCGCGCTCCGGCGGCGTTGCGGCCGTGGGTGGTGACGCGGGAGCGCAGGGCGGGCATGTCGTGGGTCTCCAGACGTGTTCTGGACGGCGCGGGCGGCCGGGCGGGCGCGCACGTCGCAGTGGTGTCGCGGTGGTGGGGCACACCGGCCCGGGGCGGCGCGCGCGGGCGGGCGGATCGACGCCCGGGGTTCCGTACGTGCCGTTCGTCCCCACGGTACGCCCACGGGCGGGCGCGCTGGCGTACCGGGGAGCGTCCTCAGCGCTCGCGGAGGATCGTGAGGATCGCCTCGAGCTGGCAGTCGATGCCGTCGAGGCGTCGGTCGACCCCGTCGAAGCGTTGGTCCATACCCTCGATGCGTCGGTCGATCCCGTCGAAGCGCTGGTCGATCCCGTCGAAGCGCCGGTCCACGGAGCTGCTGAGCTCCTGCAGCCCGACCTCCACCGAACCGACCCGCCGGTCCACCGAGTCGACCTTGCCCTCGATCCGGGTACTGATCTCGTAGAGGGCGTCGATGTCGGCGCCCTGCCGCCGCACCCGGCGGTCGAGCTCGGAGCGGTCCATCCCGGGCGACGACATGGCGGCGAGGGTAGGGCACCGCCCGCGCCCGCGGGGCCGAACGGCGGATCCGGTCTCAGCCCTCGCCGACCGGGTCGGCGAACCGCCCGCCGGAGGCGACCGACAGCGCGGGCAGGTCCCGCACGTGCACCGCGGGCAGCACGAGCTCGTCGTCGCCGGAGAGCACCGCGCTCACCGACGACCGCTTCCCCAGGCGCAGGCCGCGCACCTCGTCCCAGGCGACCGTGCGCGACCCGGTGAGGGTCCGCACCGCCACCGTCGACGGGTCCACCGTGGTGCGGATCCGCAGCACCCACACCGTCACCGCGACCGGCACCAGCAGGAACAGCCAGAAGTACGGCACGCTGAAGTACAGCGGCAGGCCACCGACGGCGGCGAACAGCGCCACCACGATGGTCAGCCGGGACGGTTTCAGCACCAGCCGGCGGGTGCCCTCCCGGACCTTGCGGCCCTCGTCGCGGACCCGGGGTGTGTAGGCGACGCCGACGTCCACATGCTGGACGGGCCCGGCGGTGGGGGTCGGCTCCCCGGCCGGGGCGGTCTCGGCGGCCTCGCGGTCGTCGGTGCTGCTCACGACTCCAGTGTGACACCGCCGGACGGACGCCCGCGGCCCCGCTCGGGTGGGGCCGTTTGACGCCGCGCGTGGGACACGTGCTAGCGTCGGACCATGTTCGACGTTCGAATCATCGTACTTCCCGGGCGCGTCGCCGCCTGAGTTCGACTCCTTCGAACGGCACGACGACGCGCTCACCCTCGCAGGAGCCCGGACCTCCGGGCGGCGGGGGTTTTTTCATGTCCGGCATCTGATCGACAACGATCTCCAGCGAGGCAGACCCAGATGACCACCGCCCACTCCAGGTCCGGCGCGCCCGGCCCGAAACCCGGCCCGCCGCCGGGCCGGCCCACCGTGCCGCGCACCGATCCGGCCCCCCGCAGCCACGGCGCGGTGACCCCGGACACCACGGTGCCCGGCCCGCGGATCGTCGACGAGCCGATGAGCGGGGCCCAGTCCCTGGTGCGCTCGCTCGAGGAGATCGGCTGCGAGGTGGTCTTCGGGCTGCCGGGCGGCACCATCCTCCCGGCCTACGATCCGCTGCTCGACTCGACGAAGGTGCGGCACATCCTGGTCCGGCACGAGCAGGGCGCCGGGCACGCCGCCACCGGCTACGCCCAGGCCACCGGCAAGGTCGGGGTCTGCATGGCGACCTCGGGCCCGGGCGCGACGAACCTGGTCACGCCGATCGCGGACGCGCACATGGACTCGGTGCCGCTGGTCGCGATCACCGGTCAGCAGACCCGGCCGCTGATCGGCACCGACGCCTTCCAGGAGGCCGACATCACCGGCATCACCCTGCCGGTGACCAAGCACAACATGCTGGTGACCGACGCCGCGGAGATCCCGCGCGCGATCGCCGAGGCCTTCCACCTGGCGTCCACCGGCCGGCCCGGGCCGGTCCTGGTGGACATCCCGAAGGACGTGCTGCAGGAGCAGACCACGTTCTCCTGGCCCCCGGAGCTGCAGCTGCCCGGCTACCGGCCGACGACCCGGCCGCACGGCAAGCAGATCCGCGAGGCCGCCCGGCTGATCCGGGAGTCCCGCAAGCCGGTGCTCTACGTCGGCGGCGGCGTGCTCAAGGCGGAGGCGTCGGCGGAGCTGAAGGAGCTGGCGGAGCTGACCGGTGCGCCGGTCGTCACCACCCTGATGGCCCGCGGCGTCTTCCCGGACAGCCACCCGCAGCACCTGGGCATGCCGGGCATGCACGGCACCGTCGCCGCGGTCGCCTCGATGCAGCGGTCCGACCTGCTGGTCGCGCTCGGGGCCCGGTTCGACGACCGGGTCACCGGCAAGCTGGAGAGCTTCGCCCCGGACGCGAAGGTCGTGCACGCCGACATCGACCCGGCCGAGATCTCCAAGAACCGGCGGGCCGACGTGCCGATCGTCGGGGACTGCAAGGAGGTCCTGACCGAGCTGATCGAGGCGGTCCGGGCCGACCGCGCCCAGCACGGCGAGCCGGACCTGACCGCCTGGTGGCGGCAGGTCGGCGGGCTGCGCGACCGGTACCCGCTCGGCTGGACCGAGCCGGCCGACGGTGCGCTCTCGCCGGAGTTCGTGATCGAGCGGATCGGCGCCATCGCCGGCCCGGACGCGATCTACACCGCCGGCGTCGGCCAGCACCAGATGTGGGCCGCCCAGTTCGTCCGCTACGAGAAGCCGCGCACCTGGCTCAACTCGGGCGGGCTCGGCACCATGGGCTACGCGGTCCCGGCCGCGATGGGCGCCAAGGTCGGCGAGCCGGACACCGTCGTGTGGTGCATCGACGGCGACGGCTGCTTCCAGATGACCAACCAGGAGCTCGCCACCTGCGCCATCGAGGGCATCCCGATCAAGGTCGCCGTGATCAACAACGGCAACCTGGGCATGGTCCGCCAGTGGCAGAACCTGTTCTACGGCGAGCGCTACTCCAACACCGATCTCAACACGCACAAGCTGCGCATCCCGGACTTCCCGATGCTGGCCGAGGCGATGGGCTGCGTGGGGCTGCGGGTCGAGTCGAAGGAGGACGTCGACCGGGTCATCCACCAGGCGATGGAGATCGACGACCGGCCGGTCGTCGTCGAGTTCGTGGTCGGCGCCGACGCGCAGGTCTGGCCGATGGTCGCCGCGGGCACCAGCAACGATGAGATCAAGGTCGCCCGCGACATCCGGCCCGAGTTCGACAACGACGAGCTGGCGGCGTCGGTCGACGAGGTCGCGGATGTGACCTCGCGCAGCGCAGGCGGAGCGAGCATCGACACCGAGAAGGCCCTGTCCGAGGCGGAGAACGACCGATGAGCGAGCTGCACACCCTGTCGGTCCTCGTCGAGGACAAGCCCGGTGTCCTGGCCCGGGTCTCCGGCCTGTTCTCCCGCCGCGGCTTCAACATCAACTCGCTGGCGGTCGGCCCGACCGAGCACCCGGACATCTCCCGGATGACGATCGTGGTCGAGGTCGACGAGCTCCCGATGGAGCAGGTCACCAAGCAGCTGAACAAGCTCGTGCACGTCATCAAGATCGTCGAGCTGGAGCCGGACGCCTCGGTGCAGCGCGAGCTGCTGCTGGTCAAGGTCAGGGCCGACGCGACCGTGCGCAGCCAGGTGCTCGAGACCGTCCAGCTGTTCCGGGCGAAGGTCGTCGACGTGTCCCCGGAGGCCGTCACGGTCGAGGCCACCGGCACCGCCGACAAGCTCGGCGCCCTGCTCCGGATGCTGGAGCCCTACGGAATCCGCGAGATGGTCAAGTCCGGGATGGTCGCGGTGGGCCGCGGCCCCCGCTCCATCACCGCGGCCTCCGTCCGCTAGACAGACGTCACACACCCCTCCGAGAGGAACCGTCCCAGAGTCATGAGTGTCAACATCTACTACGACGCCGACGCCGACCTGTCGATCATCCAGGGCCGGAAGGTCGCCGTGATCGGCTACGGCTCCCAGGGACACGCCCACTCGCTGTCCCTGCGTGACTCCGGGGTCGAGGTGAAGATCGGTCTGCCGGAGGGCTCGAAGTCCCGGCAGAAGGCCGCCGACGAGGGCCTCGAGGTCGGCACCCCGGCCGAGGTGTCCGCCTGGGCCGACCTGATCATGGTGCTGGCGCCGGACACCAAGCAGCGCACCATCTACACCCAGGACATCGAGCCCAACCTGAACGACGGCGACGCGCTGTTCTTCGGGCACGGCTTCAACATCCGCTACGAGCTGATCAGGCCCCCGGCGAACGTGGACGTCGCGATGGTCGCCCCGAAGGGTCCCGGCCACCTGGTCCGCCGCCAGTTCGTCGACGGCAAGGGCGTCCCCGCCCTGATCGCCGTCGAGCAGGACCCGACCGGCAACGCCAAGGCGCTCGCGCTCTCCTACGCGGCCGGGATCGGCGGCGCCCGCGCGGGCGTCATCGAGACCACCTTCAAGGAGGAGACCGAGACCGACCTGTTCGGCGAGCAGGCCGTGCTCTGCGGCGGTGCCGCCGCCCTGGTGCAGACCGGGTTCGAGGTGCTCACCGAGGCCGGTTACGCCCCGGAGATCGCCTACTTCGAGTGCCTGCACGAGCTCAAGCTGATCGTCGACCTCATGTACGAGGGCGGCATCGCCAACGAGCGCTTCTCCATCTCCGACACCGCGGAGTACGGCGACCTCACCCGCGGCCCGCGGGTGATCACACCCGAGGTGAAGAAGAACATGGAGGCGATCCTCAAGGAGGTCCAGGACGGGACCTTCGCGCGGGAGTGGGTGGCCGAGGACGAGAACGGCCGTCCGAACTTCACCAAGCTGCAGCAGCAGGGCCAGGAGCACCCGATCGAGCAGGTCGGCGAGAAGCTGCGCGGCCTCATGAGCTGGGTCGGCGAGAAGGCCAAGTGACGCCCGGCCCGGTGCACCGGGCCGGATGATCACCGCCGGGGGCGACCCGGCAGGATGAGGCCCGCGGACCGCACGGTCCGCGCCCGCCTGGGGCCCGGGCGCACCCACTCGGGATCAGGCATGCGGAACCCCCGCCCGTCACCATCGGGCGGGGGTTCCGTGCATTCCGGCCCTCGGTGTGGATCACCCCTACGACCCCGCTCACGTCGTTCCGCCGGGACGGCGGACCCGGCCTAGGATGGGCCGCGGCCAGGCACCGCACGACCCGACCCGGGGAGCACCGTCACACCGTGAGCACCGTCGCCACCCAGAACCGTCCCGTCGTCCTGCTCGCCGAGAAGCTCGCGCCCTCCGCGGTCGAGCTGCTGGGCGAGGACGTCGAGATCCGCCACGTCGACGGCACCGACCGGCCGGCGTTGCTGAAGGAGATCGCCGACGCCGACGCGCTGCTGGTCCGGTCCGCCACCCAGGTGGACGCCGAGGCGCTCGCCGCCTCGACGCGGCTGAAGGTCGTCGCCCGGGCCGGGGTCGGCCTCGACAACGTCGACGTCCCGGCGGCGACCGCGCGCGGCGTCCTCGTCGTGAACGCGCCGACCTCGAACATCGTCTCCGCCGCCGAGCACGCGGTCGCGCTGATGCTCGCCGCCGCCCGGCACATCCCGGCCGCCGACGCCGCGCTGCGCAAGGGCCAGTGGAAGCGCTCGGCCTACGGCGGGGTGGAGCTCAACGGCAAGGTCGCCGGCATCGTCGGGCTCGGCAAGATCGGGCAGCTGGTCGCGCAGCGGCTGGCCGCGTTCGGCACCCGGCTGGTCGCCTACGACCCCTACATCGCGCCGTCCCGCGCCGCGCAGCTCGGTATCGAGCTGCTGGAGCTCGACGAGCTGCTGCGCACCGCCGATCTCATCTCGATCCATCTGCCGAAGACCCCGGAGACCCAGGGCCTGATCGGCAAGGACCAGCTGGCGATCACCAAGCCGGGCGTGATCGTCGTGAACGCCGCCCGCGGCGGCCTGGTCGACGAGGACGCGCTCGCCGAGGCGGTCCGGTCCGGGCACGTCGGCGGCGCCGGCGTCGACGTCTACGTCAGCGAGCCGACCACCTCCAGCCCGCTGTTCGAGCTGGAGAACGTCGTCGCCACCCCGCACCTGGGCGCCTCGACCGCCGAGGCGCAGGACCGGGCCGGCACCGACGTCGCCCGCTCGGTGCAGCTCGCGCTGGCCGGCGAGTTCGTACCGGACGCGGTGAACGTGCAGGTCCACGGCACCGTCGGTGAGGAGGTCCGGCCGTGGCTGCCGCTGGTGCAGAAGCTGGGCACCACGCTGCACGCCGTCGCCGGGCGGACGCCGACCTCGGTCACCGTCGACGTCGCGGGCGAGCTGGCCGGCGAGGACGTCTCGGTGCTCGCGCTGGCCGCGCTGCGCGGCGTGTTCACCCACGTCGTGGAGGACCAGGTCACCTTCGTCAACGTGCCGCAGCTGGCCGAGGCCCGCGGCGTCTCGGTCGAGGTCACCACCACCCCGGAGAGCGCGAACCACCGCTCCGTCGTGCAGTTGCGCGGCGCCATGCCCGACGGCGAGTCGATCACCGTCTCCGGCACCCTCACCGGGCGGGCCGAGGTGCAGAAGCTGGTCGAGATCAACGGGCGGCACTTCGACCTGCGCGCCGAGGGCGAGGTCGTGCTGCTGGAGTACGCCGACCGGCCGGGCGTGATGGGCCGGGTCGGCTCGCTGCTCGGGGAGGCCGCGGTGAACATCGAGGCGGCGCAGATCTCGCAGACCACCGAGGGCACCGACGCGGTCATGCTGCTGCGGGTGGACCGGCACATCGACCCGGCGGTGCTGGAGCCGATCGGCGCCTCGGTCGGGGCCCGCACCATCCGGCTCATCTCCTTCGACGGCTGAGCCGGGGGCCCGCGGCGGTGCCCGCCGTTCGGCGGTGCACACGCCGCTCCGGTGTGGGATCGTGTCGGCCCGCGCACGGGATGGGGGGATGCGCGATGTGGCTGGTGAGAACGGTGCTGCTGTCCGCGACGGGGGTCGCGGTCGCACTGGTGCTGATGTTCCTGATCGCCTTCGTGACCGGCATCACGCTGACGGTGCCGGGGGTGGTCGCCGTCGAGTCGGTGATCACCGGGCCGCCGTCGGCGACGATGACCATCGGCCCCGGCCTCGCCCTGGTCGTCGCCGGGCTGGCCGTCCTGATCGAGGTCCCGGGCCGGCTGCGGGCGCGCCGGGCGCTCGCCGCCCGGCAGGCCACCCCGGAGCCGTGCGGGGCCGGGCGGTAGCGGCCCGGCCGGTCGTTCAGCCGCGCGGCGCCCAGCCCAGCGCCGGGCCCAGCTTCGTCGCCATGTCGGTGAGGATCTGCAGGTAGTCCTCCGGCGGGAAGCCGAACGGCAGCGCGAACACCACCTCGTCGACCTCCCGGAACCCGGCGTCCGCGTGGAGCGCCGCGGCGATCTCGTCCGAGGCGCCGACCAGGTCCCTGGCGAACAGCATGCCCGCCGGGCCCTGCGGCGTCCCGACCCGGACGTCCCGGGCCATGGCGTACTCGGTGTAGCGGGCCCGCTGCGCGGCCGTCGCCGAGTCGGTCGGCACCACCACCAGGCCCTGCGAGACGCGCCCGGCCGGGTTCGCCGCGCGGTAGGCGAGGATCTGCTGCCGCTGGATCGTCGCGAAGTCGGTCTCCCCGCACGCCGGGGCCCGCACGACGCTGCTGGTCAGCAGGTTCAGCCCCTGCTCACCGGCCCACACCGCGGAGCTGTCGCTGCCCGCGCCGTACCACATCCGGTCGATCAGGCCGGGGGAGTGCGGCTGCACACGCTCGGAGAACGTCTCGATCCCGACCGTCCCGGAGAACGTGCTCGCCGGCTCGCCGCGGACCAGCCGCAGCAGCCGGGACACCCGCTCCCGGCCGAAGTCCTCGACGTCGGCGGTGTCCGGGTACAGCGCTTCCCGCACGTGTTCCCACTGCATCGGCGGACCGACGCTGACACCGGGCTGCAGCCGGCCGCCGGAGAGCACGTCCACCGTCGCCAGGTCCTCGGCCAGCCGCAGCGGGTTCTCCCAGCCCAGCGGGATGACCGCGGTGCCGAGCTCGATCCGCGACGTCCGCTGGGTGGCCGCGGCGAGCACCGCGACCGGCGAGGAGATGCCGTGCTGCAGGTGCCGGTGCCGGACGAACGCGCTGTCGAACCCCAGCCGCTCGCCGAGCGCGATCACCTCGAGGGTGGCCTCGTGGCCGGGACCCGGGTCGTCGGCGTCGAAGGAACCGATCGTCAGGAAACCGAGCCGGCGCAGCGGCTCCGGGGATGTGGGCACACCGGTGCCAACGCGGTCAGATCCAGCCCTCTTCCCAGGCCCGCCGGGCGGCTTCGTGCCGGGTCCGGGCGTCGAGCGTGGTCATCGCCGCGGACAGGTAGTTGCGCACGGTGCCCTGCGCCAGGTGCAGCTCGGCGGCGATGTCGGCGACCGTGCCGCCGGACCGCGCGGCGCGCAGCACGTCCAGCTCGCGGGTGGTCAGCGGGCAGTCGGCCTCGGTCAGCGCCATCGCCGCGATGTCCGGGTCGACGAACCGGCGCCCGGCGTGCACCCGGCGCACCACGTCGGCGACCTGCTGGGCGGGCGTCGACTTGGGCAGGAACCCGGACGCGCCGGCGGCCAGTGCCCGGCGCAGCACGCCCGGCCTGGCGTGCCGGGTGACCACGATCGTCCGGGTCGGGGAGCCGGCGAGCCGCTCGCACACCTCCACCCCGTCGCGCACCGGCATCTCCAGGTCGAGCAGCGCGACGTCCGGTCGTTCCCGGGCCGCGGCGTCCACCGCGGTGCCGCCGTCGGGGCACTCGGCAACCACCCGGATGTCGTCCTCCAGGTCGAGCAGCGCGACCAGCGCGGTGCGGGTCAGCTCCTCGTCGTCGGCCACCAGCAGCCGGATCGGCATCCGTTCCGCTGCACTCACGCGTCCACCCCCGCCGTGTCGCCGGTCTGTTCGCCGGTCCGGTCCCCCGGGCCGTCGGGTCCGTCCTCGGAGCCGCTGAGCAGCACCACCCGCAGCCGGAACCCGCCCGCGGCGTCCGGACCGGCCTCGACGTCCCCGCCCCGCTTGCCGATCCGGTCCCGGACCCCGGCCAGCCCGGTGCCGCCGTGCGGGTCGGCGGCGGCCGGCTCGTCCGGGACACCGTCGTTGTACACGTCCAGCTCGGTGCGGTCACCGGCCCGCCGCACGGTGAACCGCACCCGGGACGGGTCGCTGTGCCGGAGCACGTTGGTCGCGGCCTCCCGGACCACCGGGCCGAGCAGCACCGCGTGCACCGCGGGGACCACGGACGCGTCGCCGATCACCTCGGCGTCGGCACCGGCGGCGCGCAGCAGACCGGCCGCGTTGCGCAGCTCGCCCGCGAGATCGGCGTCCCGGTAGCCGCGGACCAGCGCGCGGGTCTCGGCGAGCGCGTCGGCGGCCAGGGTCCGGACGGTGCGGGCGTGCCGCGCCGCCGCCTCCGGGTCGGCGCCGACGAGCCGCTCGGTGAGCTCGGCGTGCATGGCGATCGCGTGCAGCGAGTGTCCCTGCACGTCGTGCAGCTCGGCCGCGATCCGGACCCGCTCCCGGGTGGTCGCCAGCTCCTCGGCCAACCGCCGCGCCTCCTCCAGCCGGTCGAACACCCGGAGCATCCAGATCTGGCCGAGATCGGTCGCCGCCGGGAACGCGAGGAAGAACAGGGCGACCAGCGGGCGCAGCCACGGCGTCGCGTACTGCGGCAGGCCGGCCGCCGTCGCCGCGGCGGCCGCCGCGACGGCCAGCAGCCCGGCGGCGACCAGGTCGGCGCGCCGCCAGCCGCGCACCGCCAGCAGCACCGACAGCGCCACCCCGGGCACCAGCAGCCACAGGGCGGCGGCCCGCGGCGCCTGGTGGGCCACCACCAGCAGGCCGGCGGTCCCGGCCAGCAGCGCGGCGACGGCGATCCCCTGGCGGAGCACGGTGGGCGGCGCGCCGTCCGGCCGGACGAGCGTCAGGTGGGCGCCGGCCACCCCGGCGAGCACCAGCACCAGCAGCAGCGACGGCGGGCTGGTCAGCGGGTGCGGCCAGACGCCGTCGGCCAGCACGAGCGCCGCCATGCCGGTGAACAGCACCGCCGTCACGACGAGGCCGGAACGCAGGTAGACGCGCACCGCCCGGATCCCGCCGGCGGTCGGGCCTGCGCCGTGCCCGTCCGACCGCCTGACAGATGTCATCCCACGCCCCCGCCGAAGTCATCCCCGCCCGTGCGGTTCCGACCCTACTGACCGGACCGCCCGGTGGAGATGCTCGACGGGCACCGCCGGACCGGGGGAGGACCCGATGCAGCTGCTGATCGACATCGTGTCCGCCGGGGTGTCCCGGTGAGGGGGCGGGACACCCCGGGCGGCCCGGCGATCGAGGTGCGCGGCCTCGGCTTCCGGTACGGCGGCACGATCGCGGTCGACGGCGTCGACCTGGTCGTGCACCCCGGCGAGGTCTTCGGGCTGCTGGGCACCAACGGCGCGGGCAAGACGACGACGCTGGAGCTGGTCCAAGGGTTCCGCGCGCCGCACGCCGGCACCGTCCGGCTGTTCGGGCTCGATCCGGTCACCGCGGGGCGCACCGTCCGCCGCCGGACCGGCGCCGTCCTGCAGCAGGCCGGGTTCCTGGCCGAGCTGACCGTCGCCGAGACGATCCGGATGACGGCCGCGCTCTCCAGCCGCACCGACGACGTCGACGGCTGCATCGACCGGGTCGATCTCGGGCACCGGCGGGACGTGCCGGTCGGACGGCTCTCCGGCGGGGAGCGGCGCCGGCTCGACATCGCCACCGCCACCTGGGGCGGGCCCGACCTGGTGATCATGGACGAGCCCACCACCGGCCTGGACCCGGAGTCGCGCCGGGTGCTCTGGGCGATGGTCCGGCGGCTGCGGGCCGGCGGCGCCGCGATCGTCCTGACCACGCACCACCTGGAGGAGGCGGAGGCGCTCGCCGACCGGCTGGCGATCATGCACGCCGGCCGGGTCGCGGTCGCCGGGACCCTGGCCGAGGTGCTGGCCAGCCGGCCCGCCGCCGTCACCGCGGAGCTGGACGCCGGGATCGGCCCGCCGCGGATGCCGGGGCTGAGCAGCGCGTCGGCCGGGCACGGCCGCACCGCGCTGCGGCTGGAGTCGGCCGACCTGACCCGCGCGACGCACGCGCTGACCGGCTGGGCGCTGGACGCCGGCGTCGCGCTGCACCGGCTGCGGGTCACCGGGGCCGGGCTGGACGAGGTGTTCCATGCCGTCAGCAGGGGGACCGACCCGGCGGACCCGGCGGGGCGGGCCCGGTGAGCGCGCCGGCCGGGCGGCGCGGCGGCCGGTGGTGGCGGCTGGCGCCGGTGGAGACGCGGATGCTGCTGCGCCGCCGCACCGTGGCGCTGAGCCTGCTCGCCGGGCCGCTGATGATGGTGTTCTTCGCGGTCGTGGTGGCACCGGAGGACCCGGCGGGCTGGGGGATGCTGGCCGGCATCGCCGGGCTGGTCGGGATGCTGCTGTCGGTCTACGCGACCAGCTCGACGGTGTTCACGCTGCGCCGCGAGTCGGGCGCACTGGCCCGGTTGCGGACGACCGAGCTGTCCGGGCCGGGGATCGTCGCGGCGACCGGGACACCGCTGTTCGCGGTCGGGGTGCTGCAGACGCTGCTGGTGCTCGTGGTGTTCACCGCGCTCGGCGCCCCGCCGCCGGCACAACCGCTGCTACTGGTCGTCCCGATCGTGCTCGGCGCCGCGTTCTGCGTCGTCGCCGGGGCGCTGACCAGCACGTTCAGCGCGGGCGCCGAGAGCGTCCAGTTCACCGTGCTGCCGCTGGTGATCGCCACCTCGGTCGCCGCGAACCTGCTGGCCACCGGGATCGACGGGCCGCTGCGCGCGATCCTGCTGCTGGTCCCCGGCACCCCGGTCGCCGACCTGGTCGTGACCGCGTGGACCGGGGTGCCCGGAGCCGACGTCGGCGGCCTCGCCCCGGCCGTCCTCGGCCCGCTGCTGCTGCTGGCCTGGAGCGCGGTCGCGGTGCTCGGCGCCGCCGCCCGGTGGCGGTGGACGCCGCGCGGGTGACCGGGTCGCGAGTCACCCGGACGGGCGGTCCCGCGCGGTCCGGGCCCGGCCCGCGGACGTCCTGTGATGGGCTGCACGAACCACCGGAGGTGGCCGTGTGCCGCCCCGTGTGGGTTCCTGCCGACCGCGAACGGCGCACGGTTCACTCTCCGGGTCACCCTCCTCCGGGTGGCCAGGCGATGACCCTGCGTCGGCAGGCGGTAGCGTGCGGCCAGCAGTACGACGAGAGGACGAGGTCATGCGCCTTGCGGTCATCCCCGGTGACGGCATCGGCCCGGAAGTGATCAACGAGGCACTCAAGGTCCTCGGCGAGGTCGCCCGCGACGTGGAGACGGTCGAGTACGACCTCGGTGCGGCGCGCTGGCACTCCACCGGCGAGCTGCTCCCGGAGACCGTGCTGACCGAGATCAAGCAGCACGACGCGATCCTGCTGGGCGCGGTCGGTGACCCGTCGGTGCCGAGCGGCATCCTGGAGCGCGGGCTGCTGCTGCGCCTGCGTTTCGAGCTGGACCACCACGTGAACCTCCGCCCGGCCCGGCTCTACCCGGGTGTGCGCGGGCCGCTGTCGGGCAACGCCGAGATCGACATGGTGGTCGTCCGCGAGGGCACCGAGGGCCCGTACGTGGGCACCGGCGGGCTGCTCCGCAAGGACACCCCGCACGAGATCGCGACCGAGGTCAGCCAGAACACCGCGTTCGGCATCGAGCGGGTCGTGCGGGACGCGTTCGCGCGCGCCCAGCGCCGCCCGCGCAAGCACCTGACCCTGGTGCACAAGACCAACGTGCTGACCTACGCGGGCGCCCTGTGGTCGCGGATCGTGGAGGAGGTGTCGCTGGAGTACCCGGAGGTCTCGGTCGCCTACCAGCACATCGACTCGACCACGATCCACATGGTCACCGATCCCGGCCGCTACGACGTGATCGTCACCGACAACCTGTTCGGCGACATCCTCACCGACCTCGCGGCCGCCGTCACCGGCGGCATCGGGCTGGCGGCCAGCGGCAACCTCGACGCCAGCCGCACCAACCCGTCGATGTTCGAGCCGGTGCACGGCTCGGCGCCGGACATCGCCGGGCAGGGCATCGCCGACCCGACGGCCGCGGTGCTGTCGGTGGCGCTGCTGCTCGACCACCTGGGCCACGGCGACTCGGCCCGCCGGATCGAGGCGGCGGTCGCGTTCGACCTCGCCACCCGGGACCACTCGGCGACCGGCAACACCTCGTCGATCGGCGACCGGCTCGCCGCGCTGGTGTCCAGCCGCGAGGTCACCACACCCTGATCCGCGGGACGGCCGCCGGGAACCCGGCGGCCGTCCGTCGGTCACACCTCGTCGGCGGGCCCGGTCAGCAGGCTGACCCCGGCACCGGCGAAGTTCTCCAGGTCGGCGACGGCGGCCTGACCCTCCTCGCTGCCCATCCCGGCCTGGAACGCGGCCGCGTCGGCGAACTCCAGGATCGCGACCAGGTGGTAGTCGGGCTTCGCCCCGTCCGGACCGGGCGCCGGGCGGGAGACCACGTAGCGCTGCAGCCCGGGCAGCTTCTTCGCCAGCGGCGCGTGCACCCCGTCGTAGTGCCGGTCGAACGCGGCCGGGTCCTCGGGGTGGTTGTAGAGGGCGGTCAACTGGAACACGTGTCGGTTCCTTCCGGTGTCGGTACGGCGGCGCCTCGCTGCGCGCGCCACCGTCGACACTGCTGCATCGGCCGGTCCCGCACCACCGCCGGTTAGGCCGGTCACTCGTTGCCGAAACGTTCTGGCAGGTTAGGCTCATCTCCGCTATACCATCGGGGTGCATCGAATCCGTCTGCTCGTGGCCCTCGCCGTCGCGAGCGCCCTCGTCACCGGCTGCGCCGGCGCAGCCGACCCGGAAGGCCAACCCGCCCCGTCCGAAGGTGGGGCCGCCTTCCCCGTCACCGTGGACCACCGGTTCGGCGCCGTCACCATTCCCGAGGAGCCGGAGCGGGTCGTCGCCCTCGGCTTCACCGAGCAGGACGCGATTCTCGCGTTCGGCGTCGTCCCGGTGGGGGTCCGGTACGCCTTCGGTCCGGAGGACGACGCCTTCTTCCCCTGGGCCGACGAGATCGCGGGTGACGCGTCGCCCGCGATCCTGCCCCGCGAGGACGTCGACCCGGAGGCCGTCGCCGCCCTGCGACCGGACCTGATCATGGCGGTCACGGCGGGCCTCGACCGGGCCCAGTACGACGTGCTGAGCCGGATCGCGCCGGTCGTCGTACCGCCGCAGGGCCACATCGACTTCGGCGTCCCGTGGCAGGAGCAGACCCGGATCACCGGGCGGGCGCTCGGGCAGCCGGAGCGGGCCGAGGAGATCGTCGCCGAGGTCGAGGGGGAGTTCGCCCGGGTGCGGTCGGAGCACCCGCAGCTCGCCGGGCGGAGCGTCGTGCTGTCCGGGCCGGCCTACGACGGGCAGTACCCCGTCCACGCGGGCGCCGACACCCGCACCCGCTTCTTCGGCGAGCTCGGGATGGTCGTGCCGCCGGCGATCGACGCCGCGGCGGGCGACCAGTTCTACGCCTATCTCTCCCGCGAGCAGGCCGGGATGCTCGACGGGGACGTCGTGGCGTTCCAGGTCGGCTCACCTGCCGAGCGGGCCGGCATCGAGAGCGATCCGGTGCTCGCCGCGGTGCCCGCCGTCGCCGAGGGCCGGACGCTGTGGATCGAGGGCTCGGACTACGACGCGCTCCAGTTCGCGAGCCCGCTGTCGCTGCCCTACCTGCTCGACGGGTTCGTGCCGAAGCTCGCGGCGTCGCTGGGCTGATCCCGGACGCGGAGCCGCGCGGGTACCACGACCGGTCCGGGGGCCGCCCCGGCGAGGCGGCGGACCAGCAGCGCGACCGCCGCCTCGCCGAGCTCGGTGGGGCGCAGGTCGAGTGCGGTGATCCCGGCGGTGGCCACCGCCGTGGTGTCCACGCCGGACACCACGGCGAGCCCGGGAGCCGCCCGCCGGACACCGAGGGCGGCGTCGGTGGGCAGGGCCAGCACGGCGTCGACGTCGGCCGGCAGGGTGCGGGCCGCGTCCGCCGCGTCGACGATCGTGCGGTCCATGCCCAAGGTCCGGACGACGGGAGCGGTCCCCCGGTCGGCGCACCAGCCGTCGTAGGCGCGGCGGGTGTCCTCCAGCCACGCCCACGGCTCGGCGCCGGAGAACAGGGCCACCCGGCGGGCCCCCCGCCGGTCGAGGTGGTCCAGCGCCAGCAGGGTCGCGGCGGAGTGGTCGTTGCCCGCCCACCAACCGTCCTCACGGCCGGGTTCGCGGTCCACCGTGACCAGGGCGAGCCCGGCCGCCGTACACGCGGCGGCGACCGGGTCGTCGCGGAACGGGTCGAGCAGCAGCATCCCGTCGACGTCCAGCCGGGCCAGCTCGTCCGCACCGGACGGGCGCGGCGCCAGCAGCATGAGCAGACCGGCCTCGATCGCGCTCGCCGCGCAGGCGACCGTCAGCTGCTGCAGATAGTCCGAGTCGCGCATCCAGCGGGCCCAGTGCGCGCGATCGGGCGGGATGCACAGCGCGACGGTGCCGGTCCGGCCCGACCGCAGGGCCTGGGCGGCGCGGCGCGGTCGCCAGCCGAGCTCCGCAGCCGTCGCGCGCACCCGCTCCCGGGTCGCCGGGTCGACCCGGCCGGTGCCGTTCATCGCCGACGACACGGTTGACACCGACACCCCGGCCGCCGCCGCGACGTCGGTGATCGTGGGGCGCCGCCGGACGTACGGCGGGGGACCTGTCTCGCGCGACATCCGCCGCCTTCCCAAGGATCTCACCGGTGTCGGAGCCGGCCGGTGCGGAGATGGTAGGAGCCGTCGCGGACGGCCGGACTACCCTGACCCCACCATGAGTACTCCAGCCCAGGTCCGGGTGCGGTTCTCGCCGTCCCCGACCGGTATCCCGCACGTCGGTCTCATCCGCACCGCCCTGTTCAACTGGGCGCACGCCCGCCACCACGGCGGCACCCTGGTGTTCCGGATCGAGGACACCGACGCCAGCCGGGACTCCGCCGAGTCCTACCAGGCCCTGCTCGACGCGCTGAACTGGCTCGGCCTCGACTGGGACGAGGGGGTCGAGAAGGGCGGCCCGCACGGCCCGTACCGGCAGAGCGAGCGCGGCGAGATCTACGCCGACGCGCTGCGCAGGCTGATCGAGGGCGGCGAGGTCTACGAGTCGTTCTCCTCGGGCGAGGAGATCGAGGCCCGGCACCGGGCCGCCGGGCGGGACCCGAAGCTCGGTTACGACAACGCCGACCGGGACCTCACCGACGAGCAGAAGGCCGCCTTCCGCGCCGAGGGTCGCTCCCCGGTCTACCGGCTGCGGATGCCCGACTCCGACATCACCTTCACCGACCGGGTCCGCGGCGAGATCACCTTCCGGGCCGGCCAGGTACCCGACTTCGTGCTGGCCCGCGGCGACGGCACGCCGCTGTACCCGCTGACCAACCCGGTCGACGACGCGCTGATGGAGATCACCCACGTGCTGCGCGGCGAGGACCTGCTCGCCTCGACGCCGCGCCAGATCGCGCTGCTGCAGGCGCTGCAGCGGGTCGGGATCGGCAACGGGCCCTTCGTCTACGCGCACCTGCCGCTGGTCACCGGCGAGGGCAACCGCAAGCTGTCCAAGCGCGATCCGGAGTCCAACCTGTTCCACCACCGGGACCGCGGTTTCGTCCCGGAGGGGCTGCTCAACTACCTGGCGCTGCTCGGCTGGTCGATCGCCGACGACCGGGACGTGTTCGGCCTGGACGAGATGGTCGCCGCCTTCGACGTCTCCCGGGTGTCCGGCAACGCCGCCCGGTTCGACGTGAAGAAGGCCGAGGCGATCAACGCGGCGCACCTGCGGCTGCTCGCCCCGGACGACTTCGCCGCGCGGGTGGTGCCCTACCTCGCGGCCGAGGGGATCGAGCTCACCGCGGACCAGCGGGACCTGCTGGCCGCCGCTGCGCCGCTGGTGCAGGAACGCAGCCAGGTGCTGTCCGACGCGGCCCGGATGCTCGCCTTCCTGTTCCGGGACGAGGAGAGCTTCACCCCCGACGCGGACGCGGCCGGGAAGAACCTGAACGCCGACGCCGAGCCGGTGCTCGACGCCGCAGTGGCCGGCCTGACCGAGCTCCCCGAGTGGACCGCGCAGGCCATCGAGGAGTCGCTCAAGAGCTCGCTGGTGGACGGCCTGGGCCTCAAGCCGCGGAAGGCGTTCGCCCCGGTGCGGGTCGCCATCAGCGGCCGGACGGTGTCGCCGCCGCTCTACGAGAGCATGGAGCTGCTGGGCCGCGAGCGGTCGCTGGCCCGCCTGGGGGCCGGTGTCCGGCACTCCCGGGGCATGGGTTAGAGTACCTGCAGCACGGAGATCGGGGCCCGGTCGAAATGGGGCCCCGATTTTCGATGGGGTATGGTGTAATTGGCAGCACGACTGATTCTGGTTCAGTTAGTCTAGGTTCGAGTCCTGGTACCCCAGCGGAAATCGCCTCCTGGTTCATCCAGTTCCAGGCCCGGATTTCTGACATCGGCATCATCTCGTCTCGGCCCCGTCGTCTAGCGGCCCAGGACGCCGCCCTCTCAAGGCGGTAGCGCGGGTTCAAATCCCGTCGGGGCTACCACGCGAGATGCCTGTCGCGTCCGGTTCACGGTTCGTCCGTGGTCCGGTTCAGAGATGAATACCGATGTTCCTGGTCCCGTCGTCTAGCGGCCTAGGACGCCGCCCTCTCAAGGCGGTAGCGCGGGTTCAAATCCCGTCGGGACTACCACAGCGAACGGCCCCTGCTCCATGCGGAGCGGGGGCCTTTCGTTCGTGCCGGGTGCCCGGTCGGGGAGCCCGCGCCGCAACGGAGTCCGCCGGGCTCCGGGAGCAGTGCGGCCTCCGCGCGCGCCGTCGAAGGTCGGCGCCGCCGGCCGCGGCTCGGGCGTAACACGACGCGTGCGAACCCCCGACACCCGCACGACCAGTCTGGCGGGCAGATCCGGGAGAACTGCGTCGAGCAGGTCCGTTGCGGAGTCGGACCGAGGTACAGGCCGCAGCTACCGGATCACGGCTGGCCGCTTGCGATGGGTTGCTCCACCGGCGTGGTGTCGGTCGGCGGCGAACTCGGCGGATCGTCCGTCGTCGGCTGGTCGACCGGTCCTACTCGACCGGTGGGTCCACGGGCGGCGGCGGACTGCTCGGCGTCGTCGTGGGCGGAGGGTCGTCCGTGGTCGGGTCGACCGGGTCGGTCGTCGGCGGGTCGTCGGGTGTCGTCACCGGCGGGGGCGGCGGCGGGGGCGGCGGCGCTTCCTCCGATGTCGTCCGCACGGTGGTCCGCTCCCGGGTCGGCTCCGGGTCCTGCCGCTGCGGCGGCGGTGCGGGTTCCTCGCTGGTCGGCGGCGGCGCCTCACTGGTCGTCGGCAGCGCGGGCAGCTCGGGCGTGGCATTGCTCACCGAGCGGTCCTGCGGCCAGAAGAACACCGCGCCCAGCACGGCGAGCGCGGCCACGACCCCGCCCGCCCCGATGAGCACCGCCGGGGAGCGCCGCGCCATCGCCGACGGCGGCGGCGAGACGGTGGTGCCGTCGTCGTAGCCGTAGCTCGCGGTGGCCGGATCGTCGCCGGGGTACCCGCCGTAGGGCGGCGGCACGACCGGGATCCGGTCGGTCGGCGGATCGGCGTTCGCGCCGTCGAGGTAGGCGGTCTGCCCGGCGGGGAGCTGGGTGGTCGGCGGCGGACCGGCCGGGATCCGGCCGGTGACCGGGTCCGGGCCCTCCCAGGGCAGCGGGCCAGGATCGTCGGCCAGCGCAGCCCCACCGGCAGCACCCGCAGCGGCAGCGCCGGCGGCGGGGCCGGCCCCCGGCGGGGTCGCGGTGGCCGGATCGACCGGGCCCAGCGCGAGCACCGCGCCCTTCGCGATCGCGTTCTTCGGGTCGGCGTCGACCTGCACCGGCCGCCCGAGCTCGGACGAGACCAGCTGTGCGACCAGCGGCACCCGGGACGAGCCACCGACCAGCAGCACCACCGACGGACCGGACGCGGCCAGCCCGGCGGACTCGATCGCCCGCTGCAGCGCCTCCACCGACTCGTCGAGCCGGGGCCGGATGCGCTCCTCGAAGTCGCTGCGGTGCAACCGCACCGTCGTCCGGATCTCGCCCAGCCAGACCGGGATCGAGACCTCGGTGTCGGCGGACAGCGCCTCCTTGGCCTCGCGGCAGTCGCGGCGCAGCCGGGCCATCTGCGACCAGCTGTCCGGATCGGCCTCGTCGAGCGCCTCGAACGCCTGCGGCACGGCCTCCCGGACGTGGTCGACGACGGCCTGGTCGAAGTCCGCGCCACCCAGCTGCTCGACGCCCTCCGGCCGGCCGAGCAGCGTGAACAGCGTCCCACCGATGACGGTGCCACCCGTATCGGTGGTCCCGGCCGCCTCCTTGCGGACGACGGCGGCGTCGAACGTCCCCCCGCCCAGGTCGTAGACGGCGACGGTGGCGCCGCCCTCGACCCGCTCGTTGGCGGCGTAGTGCAGGGCGGCCGACTGCGGCTCGGTGAGGAAGGTGACGGCCAGTCCGCGCTCGGCGAGCGCGCCGGCGAACAGCTCCCGCTTGTGCCCGCCCCAGGACGCCGGGTGGGACACCGCGATCCGGTCCGGCGGGCCGCCCTCGATCCGGGACACGATGTCGACGACGTGCCCGGCCAGCAGCGCGGACAGCTGCTCGGGGGTGAAGGCGTGCTCGCCCAGCGGGATCGGGGTGGGGTCGCCGATGCGGCGCTTGAACTCGCGCGCGACCCGGTCGGGCTCGGTCAGCGCGCGGCGCTCGGCGGCGTCGCCGAACAGCAGCGCGCCGTCCGGCGCGCAGTGGACCACGGACGGGATGTCGACCGAGTGGTCACCGAGGGTGACCATCTCCGGGCCGGGGCTGCCGGAGCGGATGACCGCGGCCGCCGTCCTGGTCGTGCCCACGTCGACACCCAGGAGGTAGCCCGCCGATTTGCTGGTAAGCACAGTCTCCCCGGAAGCACTCCACCGTCGTCACGGGACCGGCCCGGTGCCGGACCCCCACACGGTAGTGGGACGGGGGATGTGCCGGGGCCCGGGGTCAGGCCAGCCGGTGCTGCAGCGCGTCGGCCGCCGCGAGCAGGTCGGCCGCCCAGCGCACGCCGGGCCGCCTGCCGATCCGGTCGACCGGCCCGGACACCGAGACCGCGGCGACGACCTGGCCCGCGGCGTCGCGGACCGGGGCGGAGACCGACGCGACGCCGGCCTCCCGCTCGGCCACGCTCTGCGCCCAGCCGCGGCGGCGGACGTCGACCAGTACCCGGTCGGAGAAGGTGGCGTCGGCGAGCACCTGCCGCTGGGTCTGCGGATCGGACCAGGCGGCCAGCACCTTGGCGCCGGATCCGGCGGTCATCGGCAGCCGGGAGCCGACCGGCACGGTGTCGCGCAGCCCGGACGGCGGCTCGGCGTGAGCGATGCAGATCCGGTGCACCCCGTCGCGGCGGTAGAGCTGCACGCTCTCGCCGGTGATGTCGCGCAGCCGGGGGAGCACCGCGGCCGCCGCGTCGAGCAGCGGATCGGGCCGCCCGCCGGCCAGCTGGCCGAGCGTCGGGCCCGGGTGCCAGCGCCCGTCCGGCGTGCGCAGCAGCATGCCGTGTGCCTCCAGTCCGACGGCCAGCCGGTGCGCGGTCGCCCGGGGCAGGCCGGTGCGCTCACAGAGCTCGGCCAGCCCACAGGGCCCCTCCGCCGTCGCGCGGAGAACCCCCACCGCCTTGTCGAGCACGCCGATCCCGCTAGACTGTCCCACGTTCCGATACTAACGTCCCAGATCGTGGGAAGTCCACCCGCGATCAGATCACAGAGGGAGGCGAGCGTGAGCCCTGCAGAGACGCCGCGCACGCTGGCCGAGAAAGTCTGGGACCGGCATCTCGTCCGGGCGGGCGAGGGTGACGAGCCGGACCTGCTCTACATCGACCTGCACCTGGTGCACGAGGTCACCAGCCCGCAGGCCTTCGACGGGCTCCGGCTCGCAGGCCGGCCGGTGCGGCGCACCGACCTGACACTCGCCACCGAGGACCACAACGTACCGACCCTCGACGTCCTCGCGCCGATCGCCGACGAGGTGTCCCGCACGCAGGTCGAGACGCTGCGCCGCAACTGCGCCGAGTTCGGCGTGCGGCTCTACCCGATGAACCACGCCGAGCAGGGCATCGTGCACGTCGTCGGGCCGCAGCTGGGTCTCACCCAGCCCGGCACCACCGTCGTCTGCGGCGACTCGCACACCTCCACGCACGGCGCGTTCGGGGCGATGGCCTTCGGCATCGGCACCTCCGAGGTCGAGCACGTGCTCGCGACGCAGACCCTGCCGCTCAAGCGGTTCCGCACGATGGCGATCAACGTCAACTCCTCCGACGGGACGCTGCGGCCCGGGGTCACCAGCAAGGACGTCATCCTCGCGGTGATCGCCCGGATCGGCACCGGCGGCGGACAGGGCTACGTGCTCGAGTACCGCGGCAACGTCATCGAGAACCTCTCGATGGAGGCCCGGATGACGATCTGCAACATGTCGATCGAGGCGGGCGCGCGGGCCGGGATGATCGCCCCGGACGAGACGACGTTCGCCTACCTGAAGGGCCGCGAGCACGCGCCCTCGGGCGAGGACTGGGACGCCGCCGTCGCCGACTGGCGGTCGCTGCGGACCGACGAGGGTGCCACCTTCGACGCCGTCGTCGACATCGACGCCGACGAGCTCACCCCGTTCGTCACCTGGGGCACCAACCCGGGGCAGGGGCTGCCGCTGGCCGAGTCCGTCCCGGACCCGGAGCGGATCACCGACGAGGCCGAGCGCGCGGCCGTCGAGAAGGCGCTGACCTACATGGGTCTGACCGGCGGGACCCCGCTGCGCGAGGTCGGGGTGGACGCGGTGTTCGTCGGCTCCTGCACCAACGGGCGGATCGAGGACCTGCGGTCGGTCGCCGGGATCCTGGACGGGCGCAAGGTCGCCGACGGCATGCGGATGCTCGTCGTCCCGGGCTCGATGCGGGTGCGCAAACAGGCCGAGGAGGAGGGCCTGCACGAGATCTTCACCAGCGCCGGCGCCGAGTGGCGCTCCGCGGGGTGCTCGATGTGCCTGGGCATGAACCCGGACCAGCTCGCCCCGGGCGAGCGCTGCGCGTCGACGTCGAACCGGAACTTCGAGGGGCGGCAGGGCAAGGGCGGCCGCACCCACCTCGTCTCGCCCCTGGTCGCCGCGGCCACCGCGATCCGCGGCACCCTGTCGAGCCCGGAGGACCTGGACTGATGGAGAAGTTCGACACCCACACCGGGATCGGCGTCCCGCTGCGCTGGTCCAACGTGGACACCGACCAGATCATCCCGGCGGTCTACCTGAAGCGGGTCACCCGCACCGGCTTCGACGACGGCCTGTTCTCCGCCTGGCGGCAGGACCCGTCGTTCATCCTGAACAACGAGCCCTACGACCGCGGTTCGGTGCTCGTCGCCGGCCCGGACTTCGGCACCGGATCGTCCCGCGAGCACGCCGTCTGGGCGCTGATGGACTACGGGTTCCGGGTCGTCATCGCGTCCCGGTTCGCCGACATCTTCCGCGGCAACTCGGCCAAGGCCGGACTGGTCGCGGCTCAGGTGGAGCAGCCCGACGTGGAGCTGCTCTGGAAGAAGCTGGAGAACGAGCCGGGCACCGAGGTGACCGTCGACCTCCGGGAGCGGTCGGTGCAGGCGGGCGACCTGACCGTCGCCTTCACGATCGACGACTACGCCCGGTGGCGGCTGCTGGAGGGACTGGACGACATCGGCCTCACCCTCCGTCACGAGGACGCGATCACCGCGTTCGAGGGAACCCGCCCCGATCGGATGCCACGCACCACGGTGTGAGATCGCACCGGGTGGTCGCGGGCCGTCACCGGTCGGCCCGCGACCACCCGTACGGCCCTGCCCGACCGGTGGGTATGCGACCTCGACTCGCCGCCAGATCTGGTGCGTTGCAGGGCCTACCCCTACCGTTCGTGACCATGAACAAGGCTCAGCTCGTCGATGCGCTGACCACCCGGCTCGGTGACCGTCGGGCCGCCACCGCCGCTGTGGACGCGATGGTCGACGTCATCGTGGAGACCGTGGGTGCGGGCGGCTCGGTCACGCTGACCGGCTTCGGCGTGTTCGAGCCACGCCGGCGCGCGCCCCGCACCGCTCGCAACCCGCGGACCGGCGAGACCGTGCCGGTGGGGGAGACGATCGTGCCGTCGTTCCGGCCGGGCGCCGCCTTCAAGGACCGGGTGGCCGGGAGCGAGGCCGCCGCCGCGGGTGCGACGAGCGCGCCGAAGCGCGCCCCGCGCGAACGCGCGGCCGCCGGTGCAGCCGTGGGGCGGGCCGCGTCCGCGGCGCCCGGGGCACGCAGGCCCGCGGCGCGCAAGCCGGCCGCCGCCAAGCCCGCCGCTGCCCGTACCGGGCCCGCCGCCGGCGCGAAGTCCGCTGCTGCCGGAAAGCCCGCTGCCGGCGCGAAGTCCGCTGCCGCGAAGAAGCCCGCCGCCGCGGCGAAGAAGCCCGCAACGGCCGCGTCGAAGAAGCCCGCAACGGCCGCGTCGAGGAAGCCCGCGGCGAAGAAGCCCCCCGCCACCTGATCCTCCGTCCCCGGCACGACCGGTGAGGGGCACCCCTCGGCACCGGTGTACCGCTCGGCGGGATCAGGGGGAGGGGCGGCGGTAGTAGTCGGCGAACAGGAGGGCGCCCGCCGGGTCCAGGCCGAGGAGCCAGGTGCTCGCCTTGTGGGAAGGGGCCTCGGCGGCGGCGCCCGCCTCGTCGAGCAGGTCCTCCACGACGTCCGGGATCACCCCGCCCTGGCTGCTGATCAGTGTCACCCCGGGCTGGGCGGCGAGCTCGCGGAACCGGGCCCGCCCGGCGTCCGGATCGACCCAGTAGCCGTTCTCGCCGAGCAGCGGCTCCACCGGGAGGTCCTCGACCCGCCCGGAACCCAGCCCGCTCTTCCCGGCGAACGGCGCGATCGTCTGCCCGCAGCGCAGCGGCGGCGCCGTGCAGAGCCGGTCCGGGCCGAACCGGGGCAGGAACCCGGCGAGCCGGTCGGCCTGGGTGTGCCCGGTGCCGGACAGCGGCCGCAGGTCGTCGTCGCCCTCCCAGGCGGTGCGGCTGCCTGCCTTCGCGTGCCGGACCAGCACCACCGTCGACGACGGCACGCCGGTCCTGGCGAGCCGGGTGACCAGCCGCGTGTCGTGTCCGTGGGTGAGCAGTGACGCCGCCTCGGCCGGGGAGACCCAGCGCAGCGCGTCGGTCTCGTCGTTCGGGGTGAAGCCGTGGTCGCCGATCGCCTCGGCCGCCCAGTAGTGCACGACCTTCCGGCCGCGGCCGGGCACCCGGTAGGTGGTGTGGCCGAGCCGCGCACCGAGCCGGCAGTCCAGCCGGGCCTCCTCGGTGGTCTCGCGCAGCGCGGTCAGGGTCAGTGACTCGCCAGGGTCCTGGTGGCCTTTGGGCAGCGTCCAGTCGTCGTAGCGCGGCCGGTGCACCAGTGCGATCTGCAGCCCGCCGCCGGGGGATCGCCGGTAGGGTACCGTCCCGGCGGCCACCACGTCGGCCAGGCCCGCCGGATCGACCTCGGCACCGTCGGTGCGCACCGGGGAGAGGAACGTCATCGGCCGGTCAGTCCTCGACCGACCCGCGGCGCGAGTTCATCATCTCCACCTGGTGGTCGCGCACCCGGATGTTCGACGACCCGGGCGCGGGCGAGGGCGACCAGATCCCGTCCGGCCCGAGCGTCCAGCAGCGGGTCGCCGGATCGAGGCAGGAGTCGAACATGTCGCCGAGCTGGTCGGCGAGCTTCGGATCGGTCACCCGCAGCATCACCTCGACGCGGCGGTCGAGGTTGCGGTGCATCATGTCCGCCGAGCCGATCCAGTACTCGTCGGCGGCGCCGAAGTGCAGCACCCGGGAGTGCTCCAGGAACGGCCCGAGCAGCGAGCGGATCGTCACGTTCTCCGACAGCCCCGGGCGCCCCGGGATCATCGCGCAGATCCCGCGGACCACGATGTCGACCGGCACCCCGGCCTGCGACGCCCGGTAGCAGGCGTCGATCACGGCCTCGTCGACCAGCGAGTTCACCTTGATCCGGACGCGCGCGCCGGGCTCCCCGGTGCGGTGCGCCTCGATCTCGTCGTCGATCCGGCGGACGATGCCGCGGCGCACCCCGTACGGCGCGACCAGCAGGCTGCGGTACGACGTCTGCCGGGAGTAGCCGGTCAGCGAGTTGAACAGGTCGGTGAGGTCGGCGCCGATCGTCGGATCGGCGGTGAGGACGCCGATGTCCTCGTAGAGCCGCGCCGTCTTCGGGTTGTAGTTGCCGGTGCCGATGTGGCAGTACCGGCGGATCTCCGAGCCCTCCTGTCGGACGACCAGCGCCGTCTTGCAGTGCGTCTTCAGGCCGACCAGGCCGTAGACGACGTGCACGCCCGCCTTCTCCAACTGGCGGGCCCAGCGGATGTTGGCCTGCTCGTCGAACCGGGCCTTGATCTCGACCAGCGCGACCACCTGCTTGCCGGCCTCGGCGGCGTCGATCAGGGCGTTCACGATCGGCGAGTCGCCGGAGGTCCGGTACAGCGTCTGCTTGATCGCCAGCACGTTCGGATCGGCGGCGGCCTGCTCGATGAACCGCTGCACGCTGGTGGAGAACGAGTCGTAGGGGTGGTGCACCAGCACGTCGCCCTCGCGCAGCGTCGCGAACACGCTGCGCGGGGTCTCCCGCTCGGCGAACGCCGGATGGGTGGCCGGGCGGAACGGCTCGTCCTTCAGGTCGGGGCGGTTCACCCCGTGCACCTGCCACAACCCGGTCAGGTCGAGCAGCCCGGGCACCGTGACGACGTCGTTCGGGTCCACGTCGAGCTCGCGCAGCAGCAGTTCCAGGACGTGCTCGGACATCGTGTCGAGCACTTCGAGCCGCACCGGCGGGCCGAACCGGCGCCGGGCCAGCTCGCGCTCCAGCGCCTGCAGGAGGTCCTCGTCGCGGTCCTCCTCGACCTCCAGGTCGGCGTTGCGGGTGACCCGGAACGGATGCACCTCGGCGACGTCCATCCCGGTGAACAGGTCGCCGAGGTGCGCGGCGATCAGGTCCTCGATCGGCAGGAACGTGACGGTCCGGTTGCCGGAGCGGGTGTCGGTGTCCGGCGGGTCGACGGTCACCAGGCGCGGCACGTTGTTCGGCACCTTCACCCGGGCGAAGCGCTCGGTCCGCCCCTCCGGGTCACGCACCGTGACCGCCAGGTTGAGCGACAGCCCGGAGATGTAGGGGAACGGATGCGCCGGGTCCACGGCGAGCGGGGTGAGCACCGGGAAGACCGACTCGGAGAAGTAGTCGGACAGCCGCAGCCGCTCGGCGTCGGTCAGGTCGTCCCAGGCCCGGATGTAGACGCCCGCCGCGTCCAGCTCCGGGCGCAACTCGTCCATGAACACCTCGGCGTGCGCCCGGGACAACGCCCGGGACCGCTCGGTGATGCGGGCCAGCTGCTGGCGCGGGGTGAGGCCGTCGGCGCTGCGCACGCTCAGGCCGGTCTCGTCGCGGCGCTTCAGGCCGGCCACCCGGACCATGTAGAACTCGTCCAGGTTGGACGCGAAGATGGCGAGGAACTTGGCCCGCTCCAGCAGCGGCTGGCTGGCGTCCTCGGCCAGGGCGAGCACCCGGGCGTTGAAGTCGAGCCAGGACAGCTCGCGGTTGAGGTAGCGGTCCTCGGGCAGCACGTCCGGCACCGCCGACGCCGGCGTGGTCGCCCCGGCCGGCGGCGCGATCGGGGCCGCACCCGGCGGCGGGGGCGGCGCGGTGGGCGGCGCCTGCTGGGCCGGGATCTCCGCGGGCACCGGCTGGTCCGGGCTGACCTGGTCGGCGACGGCCCGGCTCGCGGTGTGCATCCGGCGGGAGGCGGGGCGCGGGGCGCGGCGCCCGCCCGGGCGCGCCCCGGAGTGGGCGGGGCCACCGCGCTGGGACGAGCCGTTCCGCCCGTTCGGTGCTGCCGCGTCGTCACTCACCCGGCGATTGTTTCGCACCTCGCGCGGGTCGGCCAAGGGTGACACCGCGGGAGGTCGGTGAATTCCCGGTGCCTCGGGCGGAGATGTGTCACACCTTCGGGCAGCGGAGCGCCCCGGGCGGGGGACTGCCCGCCGGTCCGGCCTGCGGTAGGGCGTCCCGCGCGTCGATCACCGCGCGGGTCCAGGCGCCGACCCCGAGCCGCACCGCCTCGTCGAGATCGGTGACGGTGTCGACGTCGCGGCGCAGCCCGGGCCGCACCCCGGGCAGCACGACCGCCCCGGACTCCCGGTGCGCCGCCGCCGAGGCGCCGCCGAAGTGCGGATCGAGCCGCCGGCCGGGGGCGGCGAGCAGCAGCGTGGTGCCCTCGCCGGGTGCGTCGGGCTGGAAGGCGCGGTGCACCCCGGAGCCGAACAGCCGGGCCGCGATGGTGACGGCGTCGTCCAGCTCGGCCGGGCGCAGCGCCGGCAGGTCGGCCTGCAGGGCACCGATGATCACGTCGTCGTCGGCCGAGCGCAGCAGCGCGGCGCCGTGCCGCAGCGCCCCGTTCAGGCCGCGGCCGGGATCGGTGACGACCTCGACGCCGAGCGCGCCGACCTCCATCGCGACCGCCGGGTCGGACGAGATCACCAGCACCCGGCGGACCGTGGCCGCCGCGACGGCCGCGGCGACCGTGTCCCGGGCCAGCGCCAGCGCCAGCCGCTGGTGCGCGCCGAGCTCGCCGACGCCGCCGTCTGCGGCGCCGCGCAGCCGGGTCTTGGCCTTGGGCAGCGGTTTCACCGGCACGACCAGGTCCGCCCGCAGGGTCACACCGACCATCGTCGCACCTCGGAGGCCGTTCCCGTGTCACGGAGGCGTCACGGGACCGGGTCGGGCGGGCGGGCGGCACCGGGGGTGGGTTTACCGGGACGGTCCGTTGTGGGGAGACTCCACCCGGACGATCCGGATCACTCGCGGTCCGGGACCGCTGACGACCCCGCCTCGACGCGGGTGTGAGGAGGCCGCCGGTGGCCCGCGAGAAGGGCGGATTCTGGGTCGGGCTCGCCGCGACCGTGTTCTACCCGCTGGGCTGGCTGACCGGCCGGCAACGCTACGAGGGCCGCGAGCACCTGCCCGCGACCGGCGGCGCGCTGCTCGTCGGGAACCACATCTCGTACCTGGACCCGATCCACACCGCGCTGTTCGTGCACACCGCGCGCCGGGTGCCGCGGTTCATGGCGAAGAACAGCCTGTGGGACGTCCCGGTGCTCGGGTCGATCCTGCGCGGCAGCGGGCAGATCCCGGTCTTCCGGGACACCGCCGACGCCCAGCAGAGCCTCGCCGCCGGCACCCAGGCGCTCGCCGACGGCAAGATCGTCATCATCTACCCGGAGGGCACCATCACCCGGGACCCGGACGGCTGGCCGATGCGCTCGCGGACCGGGGTCGCCCGGATGGCGCTGGCCTCCGACGTCCCGGTCGTGCCGATGGTCCACTGGGGCACCCGGGAGGTCTACGACCACTACGGCAAGCGGTTCCGGCCGCTGCCGCGCACCGAGCTGGTGCTGCGGGCCGGGGAGCCGGTGGACCTGTCCGGCCACCGCGGCCGCCCGGTCGACGCCGTGGTGCTGCGCGAGGTCACCGACCTGATCATGGCCGCGGTGCGGGACCTGCTGGCCCAGGTGCGCGACGAGCCGGCCCCCGCCGAGTTCTTCCGGCGCGGGCCGGAGCGGGAGGCCGGGCGATGAGCGCGCGTCCGGTGAACGAACCGGTGCACGACATCGCCCGGGTCGCCGTGCTCGGTGCCGGGAGCTGGGGCACCTCCTTCGCGAAGGTGCTCGGCGACGCCGGCCGCGAGGTGCGGCTGTGGGCCCGTCGCGGAGAGGTGGCCGACGCCGTCAACGGGACCCGGCAGAACCCGGACTACCTGCCCGGCGTCGAGTTGCCGGACCGGCTGCGCGCCACCTCGGACCCGGCGGAGGCGCTGGACGGGGTGGACGCGGTGGTGCTGGCGGTGCCGTCCCAGTCGCTGCGCGCCAACCTGGAGCACTGGCGCGACCTGATCCCGGACGGGGTCACCCTGACCAGCCTCGCCAAGGGCGTCGAGCTGGGCACGCTGAAGCGGATGACCGAGGTGATCGACGACGTCACCGGGGTCGGCGTGAACCGGCTCGCCGTGGTCTCCGGGCCGAACCTGGCCGCCGAGATCGCGCACGAGCAGCCGACCGCCACCGTGATCGCCTGCACCGACCACGGCCGCGCCGTCGCGTTGCAGACGGCGTGCGCGACCGGCTACTTCCGCGCCTACACCAACACCGACGTGATCGGCGCCGAGCTGGGCGGCGCCGGCAAGAACGTGATCGCGCTGGCCGTCGGCGTGGCGTCCGGGATGGGGCTGGGCGACAACTCGCGGGCGTCGCTGATCACCCGCGGGCTGGCCGAGATGTCCCGGCTCGGGATGGCGCTCGGCGCCTCGCCGCTGACCTTCGCCGGGCTCGCCGGGATGGGCGACCTGGTGGCGACGTGCTCGTCGCCGCTGTCGCGCAACCGCACCTTCGGCGAGCAGATCGGCCGCGGCGCGACCCTCGCCGAGGCCGAGCGGGCCAACCACGGGCAGGTCGCCGAGGGCGTCAAGTCCTGCCTGTCGATCTGCGAGCTCGGTGAGCGGCACGGCGTGGAGCTGCCGATCGCGGACGCGGTGCGCCGGGTCTGCCACGAGGGGATGACAGCGCCGCAGATGGCGAAGGAGCTGATCTCGCGGGCGCCGAAGCCCGAGTAGCGCGCCGCGGTCGCTCAGGGTCGCGGCTCGGGGCCTGCCGTGTCGGACCCGGTCGTCGACCGTCATCGGATACCGCCCTCCGTCCCGCACCTCGGGACTTAGCGGATAGCATGTCCGTTTCACCGGTGGGGCGGCGGAGGAGCCGATCGCGGGCCGCCGGGGCCCGGGTAGCGTGTCGCCCGATGAGCGGCGACGGGACCAGATGCGTTCGGGGCGGCGGCGGGCACGGTGCGCCGGAGATCGGCGCCCCGGCGCACCACGGCCCGGTGCTGACCAGCACCTTCCATCTCGGCCGGCCCGAGCAGGCGGAGCCGGGTGCGGACTTCTACGCCCGCGCGGACAACCCGACGTGGCGTGATTTCGAGGTCGCCGTCGGCGAGCTCGACGGCGGGCCGTGCGTCGCCTTCCCCAGCGGGATGGCGGCGATCGCGGCGGTGCTGCGCGGTTTCACCGGGCCGGACCGCGGCGTGCTGCTGCCCTCGGACGGCTACTACGTGGCCCGGCTGCTGGCCGACGAGGAGCTGGCTCCGCTGGGCGTCGGCGTCGGGTACTGCGCGACGGCCGGTGACTGGGCCGCGGCGATCGAGGAGACGCGGCCGGGGCTGGTGCTGCTGGAGACGCCGTCGAACCCGGGTCTGGAGGTGTGCGACATCGCCGCGATCGCCGCCGCCGCGCACCGGACCGGCGCGGTCGTCGCCGTCGACAACACCACCTGCACGCCGCTCGGCCAGCGCCCCCTGGAGCTCGGCGCGGACCTGGTGGTCGCCTCGGACACCAAGGCGCTGTCCGGGCACGGGGACCTGCTGCTCGGGCACGTCAGCGCGGCCGATCCGGTGCACGCCGAGCGGATCCGGGCCGCCCGCACCCGGGGCGGGGCGATCCCCGGCCCGATGGAGACGTGGCTGGCGCTGCGCGGCCTCGGCACTCTGGACCTGCGGCTGGCCCGGCAGGCGGAGAACGCCCGGGCGCTCGCGGTGGCGCTGCGCGGGCACGGCGCGGTGCGCGACGTCCGCTGGCCCGGGCTGGCCGACGATCCGGCGCACGCGCTCGCCCGCACCCAGATGCGCCGCTGGAACGGCATCCTCCGGTTCACCCTGCCCGACGTGCACGCCGTCTCGGACTTCCTCGCCCGCACCACCCTGGTCGACTCGACGACGAGCTTCGGCGGCCTGCGCACCGCAGCGGACCGGCGGGCCCGCTGGGGCGACGCGGTGCCCGAGGGGCTGGTGCGGCTGTCCTGCGGCGTGGAGGACACCGCCGACCTGGTGGCCGACGTGATCGGCGCGCTGGGGTAGCGGCCGGGATCAGTCCCGGGCGATCTCGCCCAGCCAGCCCTGGATCTCCGCCGGTTGCAGGTCGCAGTACGGGCAGACGGCGACGAACGTCGGCGCACCCGGACCGGAGACCTGGAACCGTTCGCGCGCCCCGCGGCGACCGCAGCAGGTGCAGGTGGAGTCCCGCACCTCCGGGTCGGCGTGCTCGCTGTTCTCGTCCATGGCCCGTGTATAGCCGCCCGGGGCGGGCCCGGCACCGGGCTGTGGCCGACCGCACGCCGGGTGTGAAGCAGACGTTTCCGCTGGTTACACCGGGATGGCCGGTGGGCGGCCGGGGCGGTCGGCGGCGCCGGACGGGCACCGCGTACACCGGTCGTCGGTACTGCTATCACACTCGCGTAACCCGGCTTCCGTATGGTCGACTACATCACGGACCTCGAGCGTTCGCGGAGGTGGTCGCGTGCCGTACCGACAACCCGTCCCCAGTGGTGCCGGGACCGTCGTCACCCCCGACCTGAGAGCGGTCGATCCGCTCCCCGACGATCACCCTCCCGCACCGGGTACCGAGCCGCCGACGGCGGTGCCGGTGCCGACTGGGGCCCGGGTACTGCTCCTCAACGCCAGCTTCGAACCGCTGGCCGTCGTCACCTCGAAGCGGGCGATCCGCCTGCTGCTCTCCGGCAAGGCCGAGTGTCTCCAGGAGGCGCTGGAGGGCACGGCGTTCCGGTCCGAGAACCTCTCGCTCCCCGCGCCGTCGGTGCTGCGGCTGTCCCGCTACGTGCGCGTCCCGTACCGCCGCGCGGTCCCGATGACTCGCGCCGGCGTGCTGCGCCGGGACGGCCGTCGCTGCGCCTACTGCGGCAAACGGGCGGACACCATCGACCACGTGGTCCCGCGCAGCCGCGGCGGTGCGCACAGCTGGGAGAACTGCGTCGCCGCCTGCCGGGCGTGCAACTCGCGCAAGGCGGACCGGCTCGTCGAGGAGCTCGGCTGGACGCTGGCGACCGTTCCCGGGCCGCCGTCGCGCAGCGGGGCCGGCGTGCTGGTGCTGGCGGTCGAGCCGCTGCCGGCCTGGGAGCCCTGGCTGTCGGCGGCGTAGCGCTGTACGGATGCCGGCCCGCGCCGCACGGGCGCCGGAGCGCGCCGCACGGGCGCGGATCGGCGCCGGATCAGGGGCCGGATCAGGGGCCGGATCAGGGGCGGAGCAGCCGGGAGGCCAGCCGCACCCGGCGCCGGACCGGGCGGGCGTCGCGGGCCCGGAACGCGCTGCAGCCGGTGCCGCAGGCGCCGCAGTCGGTGCCCGGGCGGTAGTGCTCGTGCGCGTCGCGCCCGTGCCCGCACCGGCACGGGTCGACGACCGCCGGGGCCTGCGGCGCGACCGGGGGGGCTGCGGGGTTCGCGGCGGCGTCGTCCGCGGCGGACCGCGGGGCCGGGATCGCACCGGCCGGGGAGACGGCGGTCGGGGTGTCCGGGGTGACGCTCATCGGGGCTCCTGTCGGGTCCGCTACGACCGGGTGGCCGTTCTGCCCGGTACTTCGCCTACTCCGGGTGGCCCATTAGCGACTCCCCCGTTGGTTCCCCAGAACTGATGACGGCTTTTCCAGAACGTTCACGATGGGTACTCGCCAGGCCCTGACCTGCAACTATGCGTAACGGTGATCTCGATCGCGAACGCCGGGCGTCAACCTTTCGGTAACGCCGGACGTCCTACTACGACGAGACAACCGGACCATCGAGCGGTCCCGGAAGGATTCCGATGCGCAACGCCGTCCCCCCGCCCCCCGTGACGCGGCGCCGTACCGGCCGCCGGTTCCTGGTCACCTTCCTGACGCTGCTGCTGGTGCTGCTGCTCGTCGTGGCGGGCGCGGTCGCCTACCTGGTGTCGAGCGTCGGCAACGACGTGCCGCGGATCCCGGACGCCTTCCGCGGCCTGGAGGCGACCGACCGGCCGGCGACCTTCGGCGGGACCACGTTCCTGCTCGTCGGCACCGACTCACGGGCCGACGAGCCGATCACCGGTGCCGGTGCCGCGCCGGACGCCGACGGCGGCTCCGAGCGCAGCGACGTGATCATGCTGGGCACGCTCGCCCCGGACGGCCGGCGCGCGTCGGTGGTGTCGGTCCCGCGCGACTCCTGGGTGGAGATCCCCGGCCGCGGCATGGACAAGGCCAACGCCGCGTACGCCTACGGCGGGGCGCCGCTGCTGATCGAGACCGTCGAACAGCTCACCGGGGTCCGGGTCGACCACTTCGGCGTGATCGACTTCGCCGGGTTCACCTCGCTGGTCGACTCGGTCGGCGGGATCGACGTGACGGTCGCGCGGGCCACCAGCAACGCCGGCGTCGACTTCACGGCGGGCGAGAACCACCTCGACGGCACCCAGGCGCTCGCCTACGTCCGGCAGCGCTACGACCTCCCGGGCGGCGACCTGGACCGGGCGGCCCGCCAGCAGAACGCGATCAAGGCGCTGCTGGAGAAGGTGCAGGCGGCGGCGACCACCGACCCGTCGACGCTGTACTCGTTCGCGACGAGCGTCGGCGACGCGGTCAGCATCGACGACTCGCTGACGAACACCGGGCTCGTCACGCTGGCCCTGGAGAACCGGAACCTGCGCGGATCGGACGTGGCGTTCGTGACCGCGCCGGTCGCCGGGCTGGGCCGGGAGGGGGCGCAGTCGGTCGTCTACCTGGACGAGGCCCGCGGGCAGGAGCTGTGGGGGGCGGTGCGGAACGGGTCGGTGCAGCAGTACGCGGACCTGAACCCGGGGGAGGCACTGAGCGGGACGCCGTCCTAACCGGCCCGGGCGGTCACCTGTTCCCGAACACCTCGACCGACGGCAGGGCAGTGCCCTCCCAGTCGAACATCGTCAGGTTGGCGAACCGGTTCTGCTGGCCGCCGCCGGCCGCGATCTCGGGCAGCCAGGCCGGCTCCCAGACAGCGAATCCGAGCCCGGCCGGTCCGAGGGACGCCACGGTCTCCCGTACCGTGCGCAGGAACGCCAGCTGGCCGTCCGGCGTCGGCGGGAAACGGTCGGCCTCCGGGAGATCCTCCAGCCGTTCGACGTGCAGCTCTGCCGCACCGGGCCGTTCGAGGGTCCACGGGTAGGAGGTCTCGGCGATCATCACCTGGCAGTCGAAGCGCCGGGCGAGCATCTCGAGGTTCTCCCGCACGTCGGCGATCGTGCCGTGCCACCACGGGAAGTACGACACGGCCGCCACGTCGAATCGGATCCCGCGCTGTGTCAGCTCGGAGAACATCCGGTGGCTGTCGGCCGGGTTGCCGCCGGCATCGGTGTGCAGCACGGTGCGGGCCGTGGTTCCCACGTCACGCACGCCGTACAGTCCGGCCTGCACCAAGCGCGCGACCCGGTCCCATTCGTCCGGGCCGCTGCGGCCGGTCACCTCGCCGGTCGGCCACAGCAGGCCACGGGATATCTCGTTACCGACCTGGACCAGCGCCGGCACGGTTCCCTGGGCGGCGAACGCGCGCAGCACATCCCGGGTGTAGTCGTGCACGGTGGCCGCCAGCGCGCCGAGGTCCTGGTCCACCCACGCGCCTGGGGTCGGTTGGTGGGTCGGGTCGGCCCAGAAGTCGGAGTAGTGCAGGTTGAGCAGCACGTGGCAGCCGGCGGCGTTCGCACGGCGGGCAAGTGCGAGGGTGGACTCCAGATCACTGTGCCCCGGCTCCGGATCGACCCAGAGCCGCAGCCGCACGAGGTTGGCGCCGCGGGCGGCGAGCAGCTGCTCGACGGTGTCCTCCCGCACGCCGTCCCGGAAGGTCAGGCCGATCGCCTCGAGCTCGGGGGTGAAGGACAGGTCGGCGCCCCGGATCGACGTCAAGGGTGAGAGGACGCGTGGTGGCTCGGGCGCGTGTACGGGTGCCACCTGGTCTGCGGTGCAGCTGCCCAGCAGCCGGGAGGCCATCAGCGTGGCGGCCGCGCCGCCCAGAAACCGCCGTCGTGAAACGTGCACACCGCTCCGATCCGGGGCCGCCGCGCCACCCTCCTGCCCTACATCGAACCGAAGGGCCGGTGCGTTAGTTCGTCCTCTCCGGGCGGAATGCGGAGAGCGCCGGAAGGCCCCGTCCGGACTCGTCGAACATCGAGAGGTTGGCGTAGGGGTTTCCGCCACCCTCCGGAAGCACGTCGACGAACTGACCGGTCCAGCCCGGCTCCCAGGCGACGAAGCCGATCCCGCGGTCGTCGGGGACGGATCGCAGCACGTCGCGGAGCGCGTCGAAGTAGTCGGCCTGGCCGGCCGGGGTGGCCGGGAGGCGGGCCACGTCCGGGAGCTGATCGGGGTCGGTGACCATGAACTCGACCGTTCCGGCCGTCGTCGGCGCAGCGGGACCCGGCAGGTACCACGGGTAGGCGGTCTCGACGACCAGTACGTCGCAGCCGAACCTGGAGGAAAGCTCGGTGACGTTGTGGCGCAGTCCTTCCAGCGAGCCGTGCCAGAACGGGTAGTAGGAGAGGGCCGCAACGTCGAACGCGACGTCGTGCTCCTCCATCCGGTCGAAGAAGTGGCGGCACACGTCGGTGTTCCCGCCCTGGTCCACGTGGATGAGGACCGGCAGATCGGGGGCGGCTTCCCGCGCGCCGGCGATCCCGGCCCGTAGCAGCCGGGTGAACGGGCCCCAGCCCTCGGCGGATCCGTGCCGCACCGCTCCGACCGGCCAGAGCATTCCGCGGGTCACCTCGTTGCCGATCTGGACCGCCCTGAGCGGCGTGCCCTGGGCCGCGAACGCGCCGACACAATCTCGGGTGTAGGCCTGCACCGTGTTCGCGAGGGTGGCCAGATCCTGCCCCGCCCAGGAGCGCGGGATCGTCTGGTTGTCCGGATCGGCCCAGGTGTCCGAGTAGTGCAATGAGAGCAGGACGGCGCAGCCGACGTCCGCCGCTCGCCGGGCGAGAACGAGCGCCGTGTGGAGGTCGCTGCCGCCTGCATCCGGCCCGACCCAGACCCGGAGCCGGACGAGATCAGCGCCTCGGTCCGCGAGCAGCTGCTCGACCGGAGCGGTGCGACGGCCGTCGGAATACGAGACCCCCGCGGACTCCATGCGGAGGGTGAAGGACAGATCCGCTCCGCGGACGCCGCCGAGCCGCCGTCGGGACGCGGTTCGGTTACTACCTGTGCACGCGAGTACTGCCGCGCCGACGATCGGCAGCGTCAGAACGGTGCGTCGAGGAATCATGGAACCTCCGGCCAATTGCTGTGCAACACGGGTTCCGGCTGCATTTGCGCATTCTCCCGTCGCCTCTGAGCACGGCCCGGAACACGTCCGTGTCGGCATTGTGATGTACCTCTCGGCGGCCCACCCTGCGTAACGTTCGGTCACAACCTCCCGAGTTGCCAACCATCTCCGTGGCCATCCCCCGCGGCCAGTGTCGGTCCGGCGGCCTATCGGCCGTGCCCCCGCGGATCGTCCAGTCCGACCCCTCTGGAGGTTCCCTGTGCGTGTCCTCATCACCGGCGGCGCCGGATTTCTCGGCTCCCACCTCTGTGATCGTTTCCTCGACCGCGGGGCTGAGGTGCTTTGCGTCGACGACCTGTCGACCGGCCGGCTCCGCAACGTCGAGCACCGGATCACCGATCCACGGTTCAGTTTCGTCGAGGCCGACGTGTCGGTGCGCATCCCGGTCGACGGGCCGGTGGACGTGGTGGCCCACCTGGCTAGTCCGGCATCGCCCCCCGACTACCACCGGCGCCCGCTGGAGACCTTGGTCGTCGGTAGCCGCGGTACCGAGAACGCTCTGCAGTTCGCCGCGGCGCACGGCGCCCGCTTCCTGCTCGCCTCGACCAGCGAGGTCTACGGCGACCCACAGGTGCACCCACAGGAGGAGAGCTACTGGGGCAACGTCAACCCGATCGGCCCGCGCAGCGTCTACGACGAGGCCAAGCGCTACGCCGAGGCCCTGACCAGCGCCTACCGCCGGACCGAAGGGGTCGACACGGGCATCGTCCGGATCTTCAACACCTACGGTCCGCGGATGCGGCCGCACGACGGCCGGGTGGTCACGAGCTTCATCGCGCAGGCGCTGAACGGCGATCCACTGACGATCTACGGCGACGGCGCGCAGACCCGTAGCTTCTGCTACGTCGACGACCTGGTCCGCGGACTCGTCGCCATGGCCGACTCCGACGACCCGGGGCCGACCAACCTCGGCAATCCGGACGAGCACACGATGATCGAGCTCGCCGAGTTCGTGCTGCGGCTGACCGGCTCGTCGTCACCCGTCGAGTTCCACCCGTTGCCGCAGGACGACCCGACCCGCCGCCGGCCCTCGATCGAGCGGGCCCGGCGGACGCTCGGCTGGGCACCCGAGATCGGCACCGAGGAGGGGCTGCGCCGGTGCGTCGAGTACTTCCGTACCCGCGCCGCGGACGAGGTCGCGGCGGCCCGGGTCGCCTTGGTAGGGGGACAGCTCGACGGTGGCCAGGTCCCGGTGATGCGCGAGACGTCCGAGTCGGCGTCCGCGGTCGCCTGAGTCCGAGCGGAGAGCCGTGACCCGGTTCGGTGACGGTCTGCACGCGCACGCACGGCATGCGCCCTCCTCAGGGAGGCTGCGATCCGGGCACCGGCAGATCGGCACGCACGAGGGCTTCCCGGCGGCCGGCCGCGGGCTCGCCCCGGGGGCCCCGCGGATGGAGCAACTGGCCCCACCAGGCCGTGATCCACTCGATCCCGACCGTCACCCGCACCCGATGGAGGCACCGACCGTCCGCCTGTACAGGCCGATGGAGGAGCCGACCGCCGTCCTGCCCTCGATGGGCGCGACCGTGCTGCTGGAGCCGGTACGTGCTGCGTTCCCGGCGGCCGAGGGTGCGGTGCTCACCGAGCAGATACACGATCTGTCCGGCGGGATGGTCACCGACGTCCGGGCCTCGGGGCCTGCGTTCGACCGGCGGCTCCGTCGGCGTCGCCGGTTGCGTCGCAGTTCCTTCGCGCCGGCACTCCGGACCGGAGCACGGATCACCGTCGCAGTGCTCTCGCTCGGCTGGGTCGTGGCGCTGGTGCTGTTCTGGATCTGGTTGCTCCAGCCGCAGCATCGGGTCAGCTGGAGCGCACTCGCCCTCAACGGCTTGCTCCTGCTCTACCTGTCCCTGATGCCGTGCTATTTCGTGGTCGCGGTGAACCGGCTCCGTCGGGTCTCCCGGAAGGTTCGGATCCCCACCGATCTTCGGGTCGCGTTCGTCGTCACGCGGGCGCCGTCCGAGCCCTGGGATGTCGCCCGCACGACGCTCGAGGCGATGCTGGCCCAGGACTTCCCGGCCCCCTATGACGTGTGGATCTGCGACGAGCGGACGACGGACGAGATCCGTGCCTGGTGTGCCGGAAACGGCGTCCGGATCTCCACCCGCGAGGACGTTGACGGCTACCACCGCCTCACCTGGCCCCGGCGGACCAAGTGCAAGGAGGGCAACCTCGCTTACTTCTACGACCGGTGGGGGTACGCCGACTACGACGTGGTCGCACAGCTCGACTGCGATCACGTTCCAGCGCCGACCTACCTGTCCGAGGTCGTGCGCCCTTTCGCGGACCCTGCCGTCGGCTACGTCGCCGCGCCAAGCGTCTGCGATGCGAACGCGGACGTCTCGTGGGCCGTGCGCGGCAGGTTGCACCGGGAGGGCACCTTCCACGGACCGAATCAGCTCGGGCACAGCGCGGGTCTCGCGCCGGTGTGCATCGGCTCGCACTATGCGGTGCGAGCCCAGGCGTTGCGGGAGGCCGGCGGGGTCGGCCCCGAGCTGGCCGAGGACTTCTCGACCAGCTTCCTGATCACCTCGGCGGGGTGGGAGGGCGCGTTCGCGATCGATGCGGAGGCGCACGGTGACGGACCGCCGACGTTCGCAGCGATGCTGGTCCAGGAGTTCCAGTGGGCTCGCAGCCTGGTCGTGGTAATGCTCGGCCTGGTGCCGCGACACCTGGGGCGCTTCCCCCGGCGGGTGCGGTTCCGGTTCCTGTTCGCGCTGTCCTACTACCCGCTGCTTGCGGTCACCACCGTGACCGGACTCCTCCTGGCGCCGATCGCGGCGGTCACCGGCTCGCCGTGGCTCGACGTCAAGTACGGGGAGTTCCTGCTGCGCTGGTGGGCGGTATCGATCTGGCTGATAGCCATCGTGGTGCTGCTGCGCCGGCAGGGCCTCTTGCGGCCGCCGGGCGCACCGGTCGTGTCGTGGGAGGGGGTGCTCTACACACTGACACGCTGGCCCCTCAACGCCTGGGGGGTGTGCTCGGCCTTCATGCAGATGATCCGGCCGCGGCCGGTCACCTTCAAGGTCACGCCGAAGGGTGGCGGCGGGATGGAGGAGTTCCCGACCCGACTGCTGATCCCGTTCGCCACGATCGTGCTCGTCCTGTCCGTGGCGGCGAACTACGCCGAGTCCTTCACCGTCTCACCCGGCTACACGTTCCTGTGCCTACTCGGCGCATCGACCTACGCGATCGTCCTGCTCGCGCTGCCGCTGCTGCACGCACGCGACGCCGGCCGGGCGAACCGCGTGCCGTTCGTGGCTGCCGTCGTCCGGACCGCCGTCCCGGCGCTGACGCTCGCCGTGGTCTGTGCGCTCCCGGTCGTCGTCGCGGTGGCCCGGTTCCCCGCGTACTTCGTCCGGACCTTCGGGACGACCTCGGTCCTAGACGTCCTGATCTGACCCCTCGACCACCGGGAGACCACTCCATGCCCCACACCGTCCTCGTCACTGGCGGAGCCGGCTTCATCGGCAGCCACACGGTGGTCGAGCTGCTCGACCACGGCCACGAGGTGATCGTGCTCGACGACCACTCGAACAGCTCCCCGTACGCCCTCGACGCCGTCACGAAGCTCGCCGGACGGCCGCTGGCCGCCGTGTACCGGGCCGACCTGCGCGACCGCGGGGCACTGGACGCGGTATTCACCGCGCACGACATCGACTCGGTGATCCACTTCGCGGCGAAGAAGGCGGTCGGTGAGTCGAGCCGGATCCCGCTGGAGTACTACGACATCAACGTGGGCGGCACCATCACCCTGTTGCGCGCGATGTACGACCACGGCGTGCACCGGCTGGTGTTCTCGTCGTCCTGCTCGATCTATGGCGACACCACCACGGTGCCGTTGGCGGAGGACGAACCGGCCGGGCCGACGAACCCGTACGCGCGCACGAAACACCTGTGCGAGCAGCTCCTCGCCGACACCTGTGCCCGTCACGGGGAGCTGTCGGTGATCGCGCTGCGGTACTTCAACCCGATCGGCGCACACCCGAGCGGTCTGCTGGGGGAGGACCCGACCGGGGTGCCCAACAACGTCCTGCCCTACATGGCACAGGTCGCCGTCGGACGGCTCACGGAGCTGCCGGTGTTCGGCACCGACTACGCCACCCCGGACGGGACGTGCGTCCGCGACTACATCCACGTCGTCGATGTCGCCGACGGTCACCGGGTCGCGCTCGACCACCTCGACGAACCCGGCCTGAGCGTGTTCAACCTGGGGACCGGCAGCGGCGCGTCGGTACGTGAGCTGCTCGCCGAGTTCTCCCGGGCTGTCGGCCGGGAGATCCCACACCGCGTCGAGGGCCGTCGTGCCGGCGACGTGCCGGTGCTGATCGCGGACCCGTCGAGGGTCGCCACCGCGTGGGGCTGGCGCACCACCCGTGATCTTCGACAGATGTGCGCCGACGCCTGGCGCTTCCAGCAGTCCCACCCGCGGGGCTACCAGTCCCTCTGACCGCTCCCCCCCTCGGCAGTATCGGAGAAGGAGTCCACAGTGCGCATCACCGTCATCGGCACCGGCTACCTCGGTGCCGTGCACGCCGCCTGTATGGCCGACCTCGGGCACGAGGTGCTCGGCGTCGACGTCGACCGGACGAAGATCGACGCGCTGTCGGCCGGGCGTCCGCCGTTCCACGAGCCCGGCCTGGATCAGGTCCTGGCCAGGACCATCGAGTCGGGACGGCTGCGGTTCGGCACGTCTCTCCAGGAGGCGGCCGAGTTCGGCGACGTGCACTTCGTGTGCGTCGGCACCCCGCAGAAGGCCGGGTCCAACGCGGCCGACCTGCGCCACGTCGAAGCCGCCGTCGGTGGGCTGGCCCCGCACCTGAAGCGGCCCGCACTCGTCGTCGGGAAGTCGACCGTCCCGGTGGGCACGGCGGCCGGGCTCGCGGCGGTGCTGCGCGACGCAGGATCGCCGGCCGAGCTGGCGTGGAACCCGGAGTTCCTGCGCGAGGGTTTCGCGGTGAACGACACGCTGCATCCGGACCGCCTGGTCGTCGGGGTGACGTCGACCGGGGCCGAGGAGATCCTGCGCGAGGTGTATGCACCGATTCTGGACTCGGGCGACACCCCGTGGATCAGTACCGACCTGGCCACGGCCGAGCTGGTCAAGGTGTCGGCGAACGCGTTCCTCGCCACGAAGATCTCGTTCATCAACGCGATCGCCGACGTCTGTGACGCCGCAGGCGCGGACGTCACCACGCTGGCGACGGCGATCGGACACGACGCCCGCATCGGATCGCGCTTCCTGTCCGCCGGGCTCGGTTTCGGCGGCGGCTGCCTGCCCAAGGACATCCGGGCCTTCATGGCCAGGGCGGGCGAGCTCGGCGTGCCCGACGCGCTGGCCTTCCTGCGCGAGGTCGACGAGATCAACATGGGGCGTCGACGGCGGACCGTGGAGCTGGCCCGCGGACTGGTCGGCGGGTCGTTCCTCGGGCGGTCGGTGGCGGTGCTGGGCGCGGCGTTCAAGCCGGACAGCGACGACGTACGGGACTCGCCGGCGCTGAACGTCGCGGCGACCATCCAGCTGCAGGGCGGTCAGGTCCGGGTACACGACCCGGTGGCGATGGACAACGCGCGCGCCCAGTTCCCGACCCTGGACTACGCCCCTGACATCAGGAAGGCGTGCGAGCACGCGGACGTTGTGCTGCACCTCACCGAGTGGCGCGACTACGTGGAGCTGGACCCGGCGTGGCTCGGTTCGCTCGTCGGTGCCCGCCGGATGGTCGACGGGCGCAACGTGCTGCCGCTGCCCGCATGGCGGGCGGCCGGGTGGGATGTCCGGTCCTTGGGTCGCTCGGCCCCGGCCTGATCGGGCCGTGGCCGGACCGACGCCGCTGCGGTGCGGGCGCGTGCCCGACGATCGTCCGCCGCGGCGGCGGCCCGGTCGGTCAGGCCCAGGTCTTCCAGGGCGCCTCGCCGGCCGACCACAGGCCGTTGAGGAACTCGTAGTCCTTGAAGGTGTCCATCGCGCACCAGAAGTCCTCGTGCTGGTGGACGCCGAGCTGGCCGTCGCGGGCGAGCCGCTGCAGCGGGGCGTGCTCGAGCCACACGTCGTCGTCGCCGGGCTCGCCGAGGTAGGTGTCGAGGAACTCGCGCTTGAAGGCGAAGAAGCCGCCGGAGACGAACCCGGTGACCTGGGTGGGCTTCTCGTTGAACTCGACGACCTGGTTGCCGTCGACGTGCATCTCGCCGAACTTCGAGGTCGGGTGCACACCGGTGACGGTGCCGATCCGGCCGGACTCCTCGTGCTCCTTGGCCAGGGCGTTGATGTCGACGGTGGCGACGCCGTCGCCGTAGGTCAGGAAGAAGTTGTCGGTGTCGACGTACTGCGCGATCTTCCGGATCCGGGAGCCGGTCGCGGCCTCCAGGCCGGTCTCGGCGAAGGTGATCTCCCAGTCCTCGTCGACGCCGTTGTGGAAGTCGATCCGGTGCTTCTCGGACATGGAGAGCGTGAAGTCCGCGGACCGGGCGCGGTAGTCGAGGAAGTACTCCTTGATCGCCCAGCTCTTGTAACCCAGGCACAGGATGAAGCGGCGGTAGCCGGCCTCCCGGTAGATCTTCATGATGTGCCAGACGATCGGGCGACCACCGATCTCGACCATCGCCTTCGGGAGGCTCTCGCTCGCCTCCCGGATGCGCGTGCCCTTGCCTCCGCAGAGGATGACGACGGGGGTCTCGGGGTTCATGCGGTCCTCTCGATCTACGGGGAGCGTGGTGGGGCGGCTACGTCGCTAGTGGTTCAACCGCTCACCACTACCGCATTGTTATCCCACACCGACCGAGAAACAGGTCACAGCGGACCCTTCCGGGCACGGTTTGCGCAGGGATGATCACGAAGCGTCATGTCTGTCGGGGTCGTCCGGTTCGGCGGTGCTCCCGGTGCCACGGCGGGCCGCGCGCTCGACGTGCCGGCGGTGGTCGAGCACGAGGAACCGCATCGCGGCCGCGGTCCACGGCTGTGCGGCGGCTTCGCAGCTCGCGCACGCCGTGGCGCAGAGCGGGCCGGCCGGGGTCTGGCGAAGGACGGCGGACCGTGGCCGGTCGCCGTCGCCGCAGAACTCGCACCACTGCCCGACGGCCGGGCAGGCCGGCGTGAGGCGGTCGGGCGCCGCGCCTCCGATGGGCATGTGCCAAATCGTGTCACGACATGCCAGGTGTCAGGCAGCATGCTGTTGAAATGCTCGGACGTGTGGGAAGCTGGCGTGTCGTTTCATGTCGATAAGTGCGGGTGGCTATGCGGAAGGTTCTTGCGCAAGGCGGATGCGTCGGCGGTGACTGTCCGGCATTCCGGATCGACGCTCCCGGCGCAGCGCGTTCCGGCTGGAGACCCGGCAGTCCTACGCCGTCGACGCCGAGGACGCGTCGCCGGCCGCGTTCCGCGCCGGGACCGCGCGTCCGGAACGGAGCGTGCGGACATCGCCGTGGCTGGCCAGGATCGCCACGGACACCGTGTCGGGCAAGGACTGGTCCAGGGTCCGGCTGGTGGAGCGGCCGCTGACCGAGTACACCCGCTGGGAACTGCTCAGCTATGTGGAGTCGCAGGCGGCGGGGGGCGGATCCTGCTCGCCGCGGCCGGCGCGGTCCGGGGGGGGGGGGGGCGGTGGCGACTTCTGGCTGTTCGACGCCGACACCGCCGAGCCCAGTGGGTTCCGCACGCACTACGACGCCGGCGGGCGTGTCGCCGTCCGCGAACCCGTCGACGATCCGGACGAGCTACGTATGCTGCGTCGGATCCGGGACCGCGCGGTGGCCGCGGCCGTCCCGCTGAACGAGTTCCTGGCCGGTGAGGATGAGGTGACCCGCCCGCGTGGTCGACGAGAGCCCGACCCGTAGCCGGCTCCGCAGCGAGCTGATCCGGGTCCGCGACCTGGCCGGCATCTCGGCGCGCGGGATGGCGCGGACACTCGGCCTGAACCGCGGCATCGTCCAGCGTTTCGACACCGGCCGCGGGATGCTCCCGCTCGACCGGGTCGAGGCGTGGCTCGACGCCTGCACGGTCGGCGGTGCGGAGCGGGAGCGCATTCTCGGCCTCGCCGAGCGCGCGACCGGCGAGACACGCCCGTGGCGCGAGCTGCTGGAACGGACCGGGCACCTGCAGGCGGACGTCCGCGAGCGGGAGGCCGAGGCACTCGCCGTCGTATCGTTCCAGCCCACCGTGTGGCCCGGCCTGCTGCAGACACCGGAGTACGCGCGGCTGGTGCTCTCCGCCGGGCACACCATCGACGTCGACGGCGCGGTCGCCGCCCGGATCGCCCGCCAGCAGGTGCTCTTCGAGGGCACGACACGCTTCAGCTGGGTGCTGACCGAGCACGTGCTGCGTGCCGACCTGGGGCGACCGGACGTACTGGCCGCGCAGCTCGACCGGGCCCGGTCGCTTGCCCGCCTCGACACCGTCTCGATCGCCGTGCTGCCGGAGGAGGTCCCGCTGCTGCCCTGGCACAACTTCCTGATCTGGACGCCGGTGGACGGCGCCCCGTACGTCACCGCCGAGCTGGTGCACGGGACGCAGGAGGTGTACGCCCGGGAGGACGTCGCCGAGTACCGGGCGCTGTGGGAGAAGCTGGAGCGGCACGCGCGGCCGTTCGTCTGAGGCGGTCGGCGGTGTCCAGACGGGCGCATGCCGGGCGGGCGTCCGTCGGGTGGCTGGATCGTGCCGGCTGCCGATCGTTCTCCGGTGCTGTGGTGGGAGGGCGTTCCTGTCCGGCGGTTCCGTCGTCACCGCGTGTGAGCCGCGCCCGGTCGGGACGGTTCGGGCGATCTGTTGCGCCGGATGCAGGGCCGGACCAGGCCGTGTGCGGGGTCTTCGCAGCGCACACGAGCAAGCCGGGCTCGGTGAGCGCGGTGCAGGTCGTGTTCCGAGGCGATCGGGAGTCCCGACTCCGTCGCCGCTCGCCGCAACCGGCTTCGCGATCGGACTAGCGCCGGGTCGATGCACAGTGGAACGATCGCCGGTGCGGGCCCGGGCCCGGACCTACGACGGGGTGGTGGGCGAACCCGTGCGATTCTCGAGGCGAGACTTCCTGGCCGGTGTACTGATCACCGGAACACTGTCCGCTGCGGCCACCTACTACGCGCCCGGCGGCAGGCCGCGCACCTCGGTCACGCTGAACTTCGTGACCGGAGAGGATCCGACCGGAGCCCGGAACCTCCTGGTGGCCATGTGGAACCAGGCCAACCCGGAGACCCGGATCCAGGTGGACCAGGTCGGCGGGTCCACCGCGGACCAGCGGACCCAGATGCTCAGCCGGGTCGCCGACGGTGCCGCGGACGTCCTCAACCTCGACATCATCAACATCCCGTTGTTCCGGCAGCAGGGCCACATCCGGCCGTTGCCGCTGCGGCCCGACGACTTCCTCCCCAGAACGCTGGTCCCCAGCACCGACGACGGGGAGTTCTGGGCCGCGCCGTTCACCGCCGACGTCGGCATGCTCTTCGCCCGGGGAGCAGCCGGGTCGGCGACCGTGTCGGCCCCCGCGGTGCCGCTCCGGACGGTCATCGACAGGTCCGTGCCCCCCGGGTCCGGCCAGTTCGCCGGGCAACTGGGGCCACTGTCCACCAGCACCCTGGAGGCGTTCGTGGTGAACGTCCTCGAGCACGTCCTGTCCCGGAACCCGGCCGTGGTCGAGGAGGAGCGGAACGGGTGGCCGGCCGAGCTGGAGGTGTGGCTGGAGGCGGTCGAGCCGTTGCAGGCCGCGTGCTCCGACGGTCGCATCGTGCGGTGCGACGGCGAGGACGACAGCCGGGACCGGTTCAGGAAGGGCGCACTGCGGTTCATGCGGAACTGGCCGGTCAAGTACCGGGAGCTGCAGGTCGCCGAAGATCCGGGGATCGACTCGTCGAGCGTCCTGGTCCGTGCCCTGCCCACCGGGATCCTCGGCGGGCAGAGCCTGGCGGTCAGCCGCGACTGCGTGGCCCCGGAGCGGGCCGAGGCCTTCATCGCATACCTCACCGGCGAGCCGTCGCAGAAGATCCTCGCCTCCCACGGGCTCCCCTCGACGTCCCCGGCCGTCTACGCCGACCGGAACCTGGAGGCGTTCATCCCGCACCTGCGCAACGTGCGCGGCGCCGTCGAGACGGCCAGGCTCCGGCCGGTGCATCCCCGCTATCCGGCGTACTCGGAGGTCCTCGACCGCCACATGCGAGCGCTGCTGGACCAGGGCAGCGGTCTGACCACGCAGTTCGTCGACGAGCTCCGCGCCACACTGAGCTGACCGTAGGGAGGGCCGCATGATCGAACCGTGGCAGGTGCCGCTGGTCGTCACGGGTGTGCTGACGGGGGGACTCTCCCTGGTGTGGCTGGTCTCCCGGTCCCGGCTGCCCTCCGGGCTCCCGGGCTGGATGGGCCGCGCGGTCGCGGCCGCGGCCGACTACGTCCGCACCTCGCTGCTCGTATTGCCCACCATCGCGCTGGCGCTGCTCGCGTTCGGCCTGCTCGGGGACGAGACGCTGAGCAGGATGCTGCAGCTGCTCACGGCCGTCACCGCCGTGATCGCCGCGGTGGTGACCGTGCGGACGTTCCAGGAGGAACGCGCGGCGCGCAGCCGGGCGGGTGCGCACCGGGCCGAGGACGACGGAGGTCCGAGGTAGCCGGGTCTGGGGTGCTCGTCAGCCGGCCGCTGCGGACGGACCTCTGCCCGCCCGCCTGCAGCGCCGGACCCGTCGAGCCGCGGGGCACCGAGCGGCTCGTCCCGAGGTCACGCTGCCGGTGCTCCGGCCCGGCCTCAGCCCGCGGGCGTCAGCGCGAGCAGGAACTCGACCTCGCCGGTGTCGTCGACCGTCACGACGTCGCCGAAGGCGGGCGGCTCGATGCCGAAGTCGGTGAAGGTGATCGGGATCGCGCCGGAGGCGTTGACGGTGTCGCCGTCGCGCGCGGCGGTGAGCGGGAAAGTGACCTCGCGGGTCACGTCCTTCACGGTGAGCGTGCCGGTGGCGGTGACCTCGGCCGGGGTGCCGTCGGCGAACTCCGGGCCGAGATCCAGCGGACCGGTCAGGGTGAACACCGCCGTCGGGTACCGGCCGGTCTCCATGAGGTCGCCGAGGAAGTACTCGTCGCGACGGCCGTCGTCGCTGGTCACGGTGCTCATGTCGACGGTGACCTCGCCGGAGGTGACCTCGGTCCCGGACAGCTCGACCGGGCCGGAGACCCCGGAGGTGCGGCCGACCGCCTCGACGCGCTGACCGAACAGCAGCTCACCGACGCGGTAGCCGGCCTCGGACCCCGGTCCGACGGTGTAGCTGCCCGCCAGCTCGCCGGCCGCGGTACCGGAGCCCGGGGTGATCGCGAGGGGGGCCGCCGCGTCCGGGGCGATCCAGCGGGCGTAGACGAACGGGACGGCGACGACCAGCAGCGCGAGCAGCACCCCGGCCCCGACGAGGTAACGGACCTTCCGGCTCATGCTGCTCCTGCGGTGCGTTCTGTCCGGTTTCGGCCGACCGTAGCCGGGGCCCCGTGAGATCGGTGCGTGGTGCGGCCGGCGACGTTCCGTGTCGCAGCGACCACGCTGAGCCGACAGGCAGCGTTGCACCCGTCACGATGGGGAGGCCGGACGCAACCCCGGGACCCCGATGGGCGACGCTGAAGGTATGGACATCCACCCGACCCCGCTCGCCGGATCGGCCCTGATCGACCTCAAGAAGCTCTCCGACGACCGCGGCTTCTTCGCCCGCTCCTTCTGCGAGCAGGAGTTCGTCGACGCCGGGCTGGACCCGACGATCAGCCAGTGCAACCTCTCGTACAACCACGAGGCGGGCACCCTGCGCGGCTTCCACTACCAGCTGGAGCCGAACGCGGAGGTCAAGGTCATCCGCTGCGTGCGCGGCGCGGTCTACGACGTGATCGTCGACCTGCGGCCCGAGTCCGGGACCTACCTGCAGTGGTTCGGGGCGGAGCTGTCCCAGGACAACTACCGGGCCATGTACGTGCCGCGGAACTTCGCGCACGCCTACCTGACCCTCACCCCGGACGCGACCACCATCTACCAGGTCTCCACCCCCTACACCCCGGGTGCGGAGCGCGGGCTGCGCTGGAACGACCCGGCGCTGGACGTCGACTGGCCGGTCGAGATCGCGCACATCTCGGACAAGGACGCGAACTGGCCGCTGCTGGCCGACAACGCCGACTTCCCGGCCGTGACGAGCGGGGCCCGCTGATGCTGATCCTGGACACCGCGCTCGCCAAGCGCGCCGCGGAGAACCGCCCGATCCGGGTCGGCCTGGTTGGCGCCGGGTTCATGGGCCGCGGCCTGGTCAACCAGATCGTCAACTCGACGCCCGGGATGGACGTCGTCGCGATCGCCAACCGGACCGTGCCGACCGCGGTCCGCGCCTACACCGAGGCCGGGCTCACCCCGGTCGAGGTGTCCACCACCGGCGAGGTCGAGGCCGCGATCGCCCAGGGCACCCCGGCCGTCCTCGGGGACGCGTTCGCGCTGCTCGCCGCCGAGAACATCGACGTGCTCGTCGACGTCACCGGCGCGGTCGAGTTCGGCGCCCGGGTCACCGTCGCCGCGATCGAGCGCGGCCTGCCCGTCGTCACCATGAACGCCGAGCTGGACGGCACCGTCGGCCCGCTGCTCGCCGAGAAGGCGCGGCAGGCGGGCGTCGTCCTGACCGGCGCGGACGGCGACCAGCCGGGCGTCCAGGCGAACCTGCTGCGGTTCGTCAAGGGCATCGGCATCACGCCGCTGGTCGCCGGCAACATCAAGGGCCTGCAGGACGAGTACCGCAACCCGACCACGCAGCAGGGCTTCGCCGAGAAGTGGGGGCAGGACCCCTACATGGTCACCAGCTTCGCCGACGGCACCAAGGTGTCGTTCGAGCAGGCGATCGTGGCGAACGCGTTCGGCTTCACCGTCGGCGAGCGCGGGATGTACGGCCGCGACCACGCCGGCCACGTCGACGAGCTGACGGGCGTCTACGACGTCGAGGAGCTGCGCGAGCTGGGCGGCGTCGTCGACTACGTGGTCGGCGCGAAGCCCGGCCCCGGCATCTACGTGCTCGGCACCCACGACGACCCGAAGCAGCGGCACTACCTGAACCTGTACAAGCTCGGCGAGGGCCCGCTGTACAGCTTCTACACCCCGTACCACCTGTGCCACTTCGAGGTCCCGAACACCATCGTGCGGGCCGTCGACTTCGCCGACGCCGCGCTGACCCCGCCGGGGGCGCAGCGGGTCGACGTCGTCGCCACCGCCAAGCGGGACCTGAAGGCCGGGCACACCCTGGACGGGCTGGGCGGCTACGACAGCTACGGCGTCGCCGAGGCGTCGCCGGTGACCCGGTCGGAGCGGCTGCTGCCGATGGGCGTCGCCGAGGGCGGGGTGCTCACCCGGGACGTCGCGAAGGACGAGGTACTCACCTACGACGACGTGACGCTGCCGCCGGGGCGGTTGATCGACGTGCTGCGGGAGGAGCAGGAGAAGCTGTTCGCGTGACCGGATCGCATCGACGACGGGGCGTGACCGGTCGCAGGCGCGGCGCGTGCCGACTGTCACGCTTCGTGTTCAGTGGATCGACCAGACGAGACCTCTGCTCTGCTCGGCGTCATCACAATTGATGATTGTCGGTTAGTGATCAGAATCCGGTGGTAGCCGGGCTAACGATGCTTGTGTGAGCACCGAGACCCAGGACGTATATACCGACGTCGGGGGGTGGCGCGCATGCAGACAGACGATCGCGGCGGGCCGTTCGGTCGCCTCGATCCGGCATTCGTCCGTACCCTCCGTGATCTGGGGTGTACTGCGATCGTGGTCGGGCTGCCCGCACTGCTCGGGTTGCTGCTCACCGACCGGGCCCCGGCTCCGGTACTCACCGTTCTCTTGGCGCTGCTCGCCGCGTCGGCGTGCGCTGCCGCCGCACTACTCATCGTGACAGCCGGCGACGCACGTCTCGCCTGGATCGGATGGGCCCTGGCCTGTTACGGCCTCGTCGCCGTCCCGACCGGTCTGGTCGGCGCAATCGACTTCGTTCCGGGCCCGACGGTCAGCGGGGTGGTCCTGCTCGCACTGACCGTGGGCGTGGGTGCACTCGCGGCGGCCACGACCTCCGTGCCGCCGCCGGCCGGAGCGTCGGTGATCGCCGCGGCCGCGGTCGCCGCCGTTCTCGTCGCCCTCGTGGTCCGCCTCGGCGTCATGTTCCCGATGGCCGTGCAGGCGGTCACTGCCTTCCGTCCGCTCGTCTTCGTCGTCGCGGTCGCGCTGGCGGGTATCGGCGTCCTCGTCGCATCGCGCGCGAGGGACCGATTCGGGTGGATGATCGGAGCGGGACTCGCGACCGTCGGTGCGGCGCACGTGGTGATGGCCGCCGGACAGGGTGTCCCGTTGCTCGGAGGCGGCCTGATCTTCTCCCTGTTGCGTACCGCGGGGGCCGTCGTCATCGCCGTCGGAGCAGCCCTCCTGGTGTGGGGGGCAGTGCGGGGGCTCGACGACCAGCGCGCGGAGCGTGAGGAGGAGCTGCGGCTCGCCGAGATCCGGCTCGCCCGGGCCGCGGAGCGGGACCACGAGCTGCGCAACGGGATCGCCGGGCTGGCCGGAGCAGCCGACCTCCTGGGAACGCAGCAGGATCCACAGTCGGCCCTGCTCGAGACGGTCGTGGTCTCCGAGCTCCGGCGACTCGACGACCTGCTCCGCTCGCCGATCGATGTCCCGCGTCGTCCCGGGCCCGCAGCCTATGCCGTCACTCCGGTGCTCAGAGGCCTCGCCGCGCTGCGCAGGACGTCGGGAATGGACATCGACACCGACGTCGCGCCGGACCTCCGGGCGATCGGCTCGCCGAGCCTGCTCGCCCAGGTGATCACCAATCTGCTGGCGAACGCGGCCCGCCACGCTCCGGGCAGTCCGGTCCTGGTCCGCGGTCTGGTCCGGGAGGGCACGGTGATCATCGAGGTGAGCGACTCGGGGCCGGGTCTGCCGCCGGGAGCGGAGTCGGAGGTGTTCGACCGGGGAGTGCGTGCGAACAGCGGCACCGGCCTCGGTCTCGGTCTGCACATCTGCCGGGAGCTGCTCGCGGATCAGGGGGGCACGATCTCGATCGGTCCGGCCGACGGGCGTCGTCCCGGCTGCACGGTCACGGTGATGCTGCCTGCTGCGCCGACCACGGTCGCATCGAAGGTTCCGGACTCGGTTGCGGTGGGGAGGTGTATCGCATGACCCTGTCGCCACGGACCGGCCGGCCCGTCGTGGTGATCGACGATCACGAGCTCTTCAGCACGTCGCTCACCTTCACGCTCTGTGCACGCGGGATCGAGGCCGTCGCGCTGCCCCTCGCGGGGGTGTGGGACGTGTTGCCCACCCTGCCGATCGGCGATATCGGGCTCGTCGTGCTCGATCTCGATCTCGGGGAGGACGCCGACGGGAACCGGATCAACGGAGCGGACCTGGTCGAAGGGCTCCGGCAGCGTGGCTGGACCGTCCTCGTGGTGACCGGCTCCACCGATCCGACGGCGATCGCGGCGGCGATCGCAGCCGGAGCGGTCGGGTCGGTGGCGAAGGCCGGATCGCTCGACGAGCTCGTCCGGACGGTGTCCGCGGTGCTCCGCGGCGAGCAGGTGATGACCGAGCCGGAGCGGCACGAGTGGCTCGAACTGCATCGCCGCCGTGCGGTGCAGGATCACGATCTGGTCACCCGGCTGTCCCGGCTCAGCCCGCGCGAGCAGGAGGTGCTCGCGCTGCTGACCGAAGGAATGCGGGCGTCCGCGATCGCGATGCACTTCGTTGTGAGCATGCCCACGGTACGGTCTCAGATCAGGTCGATCCTGGTGAAATTGCAGGTGAATTCCCAGTTAGAAGCGGTAGCAATGTTCCACCGCTTTTCCGGAATGTCCCAGAACTCGGTCGAGCGTGTATGACGTGAATAACTTTCCGACGAATGGGGGCGCTGTCCGTGCCGGGCGTGTCACCGAGTTCACGAGTGTCTCCGACGGTGCTCGGCAGAGTTGGCCGGATACCGGCGACGGTGGCCGTCCTGATCGCCGGTACCGGCTTGGTCGCGCTTGCCGTCCACTACCGGGGAGTTGTCGGACCCGGACCGTTCGAGGCAGTTCTCGCGGTCGCACTGCGGGAGTCCCTGGGCGGCTGGACGGGAGCTCTGCGGGCGCTCGTCGTGCTCGGCCGTCCGAGCACGGTGATCCTCGCCGCGCTGCTGATGGCGGTGGTCGCGCTGATCGCCGGGCAGTCCAGGATGGCCCTCGTCGCGGCGATCGCACCACCCCTGACCGGCGGACTCGTCCTCATCCTCCAGCCTCTGATCGGCCGGACACTGGACGGTCACGTCGCGCTCCCCAGTGGTCACACGGCCGGAGCCACCTCGGTCGCGCTGGTGGCGGCCCTCCTCGCGGTGAGCCTGGCCGGCCGGTATCGCCGATCTGTCGCCGTCATCGCCGGAGTACTTTCCCTGACTATCGCGGGAACCGTCGCTGTCGCCTTGGTGGCGAATGGTCTGCACTACGTGAGCGACGCGGTCACCGGGTTCCTCGTCGCTGTGACGGTCGTGTTCGGGATGGCTCTCGTCGCCGATGTCCGGGGAGTACATGACCGGGCTGTTACGGGCCGGTATCACCAATCGTGACGATGCTGGCGCCGTCGATGTCCAGCGAGGCTGAGGCCCTCGAGGGCGCATTCTCATCGGTGCACCCGTCGCTTGCGTGCGAAGGTGGACAACCCCGGAATTGCCTGGCTCGGAGCCTTCCGTGTCGGTTATGCCCCAAGGGAGATCGTGAATGTCGGAATCGTCTGCGGAGACGGCCAGCACCAGGATGCGGCCCCCGCTCCTGGACGGAGCGTGGTGGGCACTCGCCGTACCTGTGGCGACCTGGCTCCGCTTCGACGGTGATCTAGCCGGTGTGCAGCCGGCTCCGGTCGTGTGGTTCGCGCTGCTCGCGGTCGCGCTGCACCTGGCGGTCGGGTTGCTCTCGTGGCACTACCGCGGGAACCACGTGATCGGAGCCTTCGACGACGCCGTCGACGTCTGTATTGTCGCTGCCTCGGTCGGGGTGCTGCTGTTCGTGGTCGGGCTCACCGGGCTGATCGAGGTGCCCCGTTCGCTGGCGGTCATCGCCACGCTCACCGTCGTTCCGCTGATCCTCGGTACCCGTCTGGTGCGTCGTGCGGTCCGGGAGTGGCGGGCCCGTCCCGATGCCGGATCCGCGCAGCGTGTGATCGTCTTCGGTTCGGGCTGGGGAGGTCAGCAGATCGTCCGCTCGATGCTCGGTGACCGTCGCAGCGGCTACCTCCCGGTCGGCTTCCTCGACGACGACCGGTCCGTTCGCAACCGGCGGATCTCCGGTGTCGCGGTTCTGGGGTCGAGGGCGGACCTGGCCCAGGTCGCCGAGGGGACCGGGGCCGAGGTCCTGGTGGTCGCCATCCGGGATCTCGACCTGGTCGTCCTGCGTGAGGTCAGCACGGCGGCGATCGCGGCGGGCCTGCGGGTCAAGGTCGTGCCGGTGCTGACCGATCTGCTGCGGCCGTCGATCGGGTTCGCGGACCTGCGCGACATCGACCTGGCGGACCTCATGGGGCGGCAACCGGTCGACGTCGACATCGCGGCGATCGCTGACTACGTCAAGGGCAAGATTGTCCTGGTGACGGGGGCCGGGGGCTCGATCGGCTCCGAGCTCTGCCGGCAGATCCACCGTTACGACCCCGCCGAGCTCCTGATGCTCGACCGCGACGAGTCGGCCCTGCACGGGCTCCAGCTGTCCCTGCACGGCCACGCCCTGCTGAACACCCCGGACACGATCCTCGCCGACATCAGGGACGCTGCGACGATCACCGGACTGTTCCGGGAGCGCCGCCCAGACGTCGTGTTCCACGCCGCCGCGCTCAAGCACCTCCCGATGCTGGAGCAGTACCCGCACGAGGCGTGGCTCACCAACGTCGTCGGCACCTCGAACGTGCTCGACGCAGCCACGGCGGTCGGTGTCCGCACGTTCGTGAACATTTCGACGGACAAGGCGGCGAACCCGACGAGCGTGCTCGGTGCATCCAAGCGGATCGGTGAGCGGCTCGTCGCTCACGCCGGTGCCGCGGGCGACCGCGACTACCTGTCGGTCCGCTTCGGCAACGTCATCGGTAGCCGGGGATCGGTTCTGACCACGTTCGTCGACCAGATCGGAGCGGGCGGACCGGTCACGGTCACCCACCCGGACATCACCCGGTTCTTCATGACGATCCCGGAGGCGGTCCGGCTGGTCATCCAGGCCGGCGCCATCGGCCGTCCCGGTGAGGTCCTGGTGCTCGACATGGGTAAGCCGATCAAGATCATAGACGTGGCGCGCCAGCTGATGGTGCTCGCCGGACGCCCGGTCCAGATCCTCTACACCGGGCTGCGGGACGGCGAGAAGCTGCACGAGGACCTCTTCGGCGACGGCGAGGCCGACCACCGGCCGATCCACCCCTCGGTGTCGCACGTGTCCGCCCCGCCGCTGGATCCGATCCGGCTCACCGGTCCGGAGCAGGCCGGCCTGGCCGCCGAGCTGATGCACGCGTTGGCGGTCGCAGAACCCGAGATGCTCGACGCCGCGACGGCCGCGATCGCGAGCGTCCTGCCACGCGCACCACGCCAGCTCCGATCGGTGCGTGTGTCGAGTGGTCAGCGATGACGGCCGCGAGCACGAGCGAGCACGCGCTCGCCTCCGACGGTGGCCGCCCCGTGCGGCAGGTCCCGCTGCCGGGCTGGCCGGTGTTCGGCGACGACGACGTAGCCGCGGCGGCAGCCGTACTGCGCTCCGGCCGGGTCAACTACTGGACCGGCGAGCAGGGGCGTGAGTTCGAGCGCGAGTTCGCCGCGTGGGCGCAGGCACCGCACGCCGTCGCCGTGTCGAACGGGACGGTCGCACTCGAGCTCGCGCTGAAGGCGCTCGGGGTGGGCGCGGGCGACGAGGTCGTCGTGCCGTCGGCGACCTTCATCGCGACCGCGAGCGCGGTCGCGGCCTGCGGGGCCCGCCCGGTGGTCGCGGACGTCGACCCCGACTCCCAGGGACTGACCACCGACTCCGTGGCGGCCGTGATCGGTCCGCGGACGGTGGCCGTCGTCGTCGTGCACGTCGGCGGGTTCCCGGCCGATGTCGGGTCGCTCGCGGCGCTGTGCGCATCCCGGAAGCTCGACCTGGTCGAGGACTGCGCCCAGGCACACGGTGCCCGCCGGGCCGGGCGACCGGTCGGGCACCTCGGCCGGATCGCCGCCTGGTCGTTCTGCCAGGACAAGATCATGACCACCGCCGGTGAGGGCGGTGCCATCACGACGGCCGACGCGGGACTGGCCCGTCGGTGCTGGGAGCTGAAGGACCACGGCAAGGGCTTCGCGGCGGTCCACGAGCGGGAGCACGCTCCCGGGTTCCGCTGGCTGCACGAGAGTTTCGGCACCAACGGCCGGATGACCGAGTTGCAGGCGGCGGTCGGGCGGCGCCAGCTGCTGCGGCTCGACGGCTACGTCGCCCGCCGGCGAGCCAACGCGGCCGCACTGCGTGCGGCGCTCGCGGACCAACCGGCGCTGCGGCTGCCCGTCGTGCCGGATGACGTCGAGCCCGCCTATTACCGCTTCTACGCACAGGTCAGGCCGGAGCGCTTGCGGACCGGGTGGGATCGGGACCGGGTCGTCGCGGCGATCACGGCGGAAGGCGTGCCGTGCGGACCGGGCGGATGCACCGAGATCTACCGTGAGGTGGCGTTCGACGGTGCGGGGCGTCCGCCGTCGCCGCTGCCCGTCGCACGGTGGCTCGGTTCCACCTCCCTCGTACTACCGGTCCAGCCGACGCTGGAACCGGCAGACGTGGCCGATGTCGCCCGCGCAGCCGTCAAAGTACTGACGGAGGCGACGGCATGACCCGGCGTGCGGTGGACGTCGTGGTCGCCCTCGTGATCGTGCTGCTCGGCCTGCCGTTGATCCTGCTGGTCGCGCTCGTGGTGCTGGTGGGACTCGGGAGGCCGGTCCTCTTCCGGCAGGAACGGTCGGGCCGCGACGGGACCACCTTCACCGTCCTGAAGTTCCGGACGATGCGGCCGCCGGCCGCCGCGGCTGAGAGCGACGGGGCACGGACCTCGCGGCTCGGGTCGGTGCTGCGGGCGATCAGCGTGGACGAACTCCCGCAGCTGTGGAACATCCTGCGCGGCGACATGAGCCTGATCGGGCCCCGGCCGACCCTTCCACAGCAGGTGGCGCGGTACGGGCCGCACGAACGCGGCCGGCTGGCCGTCCGGCCCGGGGTCACCGGCTGGGCCCAGGTGAACGGCCGCAATGCGATCAGCTGGGAGACCCGGATCGAGCTGGACCTCTGGTACATCGCGAACAGGTCGGTGTGGCTCGACCTCAGGATCGTCTGGATGACGTTGGTGCAGATGGTCCGCCCGAGCGGCGTCGTGGGTGACGGCGGAGTGAACCCGGACTACGTCGGGAGCCGGCCCGTCCGCGACATCGTGGTGCCGAGTCCCGCGACCGAGCCGATCCCGCTGCACCCGGTGGAGCGTCGGTGATGGGCGGAATCCGGCGCTATGAGCCCGCCGACGCGGCCGAGGTGCTCGCGCTGCACGCGAAGACCATGCCCGCACAGACCCCGGCCGCGGCGGACTACCACGAGGGCCTGTACGGCAAGTCGATGTTCGACAACCCCTGGTCGGCCCCCGACCTCCCGTCCCTGGTCTACGAGCACGACGGCGCGCTGGTCGGGTTCCTCGGGGTCGTCGCACGGCCGATGTCCTTCGCAGGACGACCGGTCCGGGCCGCCGTGTCGGTGCGTTTCATGGTCGATCCCGCCAGCCGTGCCGGTGCGGTGGCAGCAGCGGCGCTGCACCGGCGGTTCCTCCGGGGCCCGCAGGACCTGTCCCTGATCGAGAACGCCAACGTCGCGGCCCGCCGGGTGTGGGAGGGGACCCCCGGCGTCGTCGTCGTTCCGCTCGGCAGCATCTCGTGGAGCACCACGGGTGGTCCGGGGCCGGACCCGGGTGGGTCCGATCACGCACTGGACACCGCGGCGCTGCTGGAGCGCATCCGGTCCTCGGCCGCGGCGTACGCGCTCGCGCCGGTCTACGACGAGCAGTCGCTGGGCTGGCTGACCGGCTTCCTGGAGGCGGCCGACTACCGGGGCACGCTCCGCTGCCGCGAGGTACTGGACGAGCGGGGCGGAGCCCGCGGCTGGTTCGTCTACCACGCCAATCCGGACGGTTACAACGGTGTGCTGGCACTGCGCGCCGTCCCGGGCGGGGCCCGGCAGACCTTCGCCGGGCTGCTGCGCGACGCACACGTGAGCGGTGCCGCGGAGAGGACGGTCGGCCGACTCGACGCCGACCTGCTCGGTGCCGTGGCCGACCGCGGCGCCACGCTCACCCCGGGCCCGTGGACGTTCGCGTACTCCACCGATCCGCGCATCGCCCAGGCCCTCGTGGCCGGGGACGCCTTCTTCACCCGATTGGACGGCGAGTTCTGTTGAGGCGATCCTCCGCGAAGGCGACGACATGATCGACGACGAGCTGGACCGGCTGCTGGGGCCGTTGGAGCGGTTCGAGACCGTCCGCAGGCGGGTGGCCCGCCTGGGCAACCGGGCGTGCGACCTCTCCTACGCCAACTTCGCCGGCGGCGTCGAGCCGGACGCGCTCGGGGTGCTGCGCCGCGCACTGGACGACGATCGCGCACTCGGGATGCAGTACGCACCGTTCGGCGGGCAGACGCTGGCCCGGCGCGCGGTGGCCGACGACCTCCGCGTGGGCCAGGGCCTGCCGACCACCTACGCCGACGTGATCCTCACCCCCGGTGCGATGGCCGGCCTGCAGCTCGCGCTCCGGGTCGCCGGGGTCGCTGGGGACGAGGTCGTCGTGCCGGTGCCCTGCTGGCTCGACCACCCGCTCTACGTGCAGAGCCTCGGCATGACCGTGCGGCCGGTCCCGATGCGGACGGACGACTTCGCGCTGGATCTGGACGCGATCGGAGCCGCGTTCGGCGAGCGGACGTCCGCCGTCCTGCTCAGCAACCCCAACAATCCCACCGGCACCGTGGTCACCCCACAGCTCGCCGAAGGGCTCCGTGACCTGATCGTCGCCCACGAACGTCGGACCGGCCGGCGGATCACCGTGATCGCCGACGAGACGCACCGGGACTTCTGCCCGGACGGGTTGTTCACCTCGATCGCGTCGACCGTGGCCAGGACCCTGATCGTCTACTCGTTCGGCAAGAGACACTTCATGCAGGGGCAGCGACTGGGCTACGTCGCGGTGTCGCCGGCACACCCGGAGCGCGCCGAGACCGGCGCCGAACTCGTGCGCTGGACAAGGATCACCGGCACGGCGACCCCGACCGCGGTCATGCAGCGCGCGGTACACGGCCTGCTGAAGATCCCGCTGCACACCGAGGCACTGCACCGCGCCCGGGCCCGGCTGCGCGCGGAGCTCGAAGGGCTCGGCTTCACCCTCGTCCCGTCCGAGTCGACGCTGTTCCTCTACCTGCGGACACCGGACGGGCTGACGGACGCGGCGTTCGCCGAGCGGCTGGCGTCCGACGGAGTGCTCGTCCTGCCTGCCGAGTGCTTCCACCACGAGGGCTACGTGCGGCTCGCCGTCACCGGCGACGACACCGTTCTCGAACGCGCGGTCCAGGTGTTCCGGCGGCACGCGCCCGCCGACGTCACGACGGGAGCGGTGGCCTGATGCAGGTTCGTGTGGTGGGGCGTCCGGACCCCTCGTTCGGTCTGGTCGACGGGGAGCTGATGCCGGACAGCTCGCTGCGGCCGGGTGCCGACGTCCCCGCGCACGGGGTGGGAACGCTCGCGTCGGCCCGGCGGGACGGCGACGACTGGCGGATCGCCCGCGACCCGCTCGGCCTCAACAAGCTGTTCTGGGCCCGCGACGCACCCGGCTCCGTCGTGCTCGCACCCCGGCCGCACCTGCTGCGGGCGGAGGGACTTTCCTTCGACGCCGTGCACGCGGTCCCACGCGGCGCCGTCATCGACATCGGTCCCGACGGGGTGCGGCACGCTCTGATGACCGTGCCCCCACACCAGGAGGACGCGGGGCGCCCGCTCGACGAGATCGCCGCGGACATCCGGCACGCCCTCGACGGCTACCTGGCTGCCGTGGCGTCGGCGGCCCCGGACGCCACCGCGGTCGTCTGCTGCTCCGGCGGACTGGACAGCTCGGGGATCCTCGCGCTCGCGAACCGGCACTTCGGGAGGGTCCTCGGCGTCAGCTTCGACTTCCGGCGGCCCGACGCCCGGCCGAGCGAGGACCGGGTGATCGCCCGGCGACTCTGCGACGACCTGGGGGTCGAGCTGCTCGAGACCGATGTGGATCGGAGCGGCCTGCTCGAGCACCTCGACGTCGTACTGCTGGAGGGCGCCGACTGGCGCGACTTCAACGTGCACGCCGCGCTGGTCAACGCGGTGCTGGCCGAATCGATCGCCGGGGCCGCGGGTGCGAGCCCGCTCGTGCTCACCGGCGACCTGGCCAACGAGTTCCTCGCCGACTACCACGAGGAGCGGTACCGGGGTGAGACGTACTACCGCCTTCCCCGCCTGGGCCCCTCGGCGCTCCGCCGATGGCTGGTCGCCGGCCTCGACAGCACCCACCGGGAGCTGGGGGTCTTCGGTGCCTGGGGTCTGCCCGTGGTCCAGCCCTACGCGGCGGCCACCCAGCACTACCTCAGCCTGCCCGGGAGCTTCCTCGCCCGGGACGACGCCAAGCAGCAGCTCTGCCGTGAGGTGTTCCGCGACCTTCTGCCCGGCTACGTGCTGACCAGGCAGAAGACCAGGGCGCAGGTCGGTGACCCGGACATCGGTGGCGGTGTCCTGGCCGCCTGCATCGACCAGGGAATCGACCAGGCCTCACTGCGGCACCGCTTCGCCGAGCTGCACAAGCTCGACCGGCTCGCCGACCTCGACCACTTCATCCGCGCCGGGCGCTACCGCTCCGCCGTCCCCGAGGAGAACGCATGACCGTCGAACAGATCACCGCGGAGATCGAGCAGTTCGTCTGCGAGTCCTTCGCGATCCGCGCGGACGACCCGGGCTTCCACCGGGACGTCGACGTCTTCGAGGCCGGGTACGTCGACTCGGTCGGGCTCGTCGAGATCCTTGCGTTCGTCGACAGCCGATTCGCGGTCGAGATCGCCGAGGACGATCTGCTTTCCGAAGAGTTCTCGACGCTGTCCGGGATGGGTCGGATCGTGCACCGGACCCGGGCCGGGCTAACGGCAGGACCCGCACCGGCGAGTACACGAGCATGATCCGCCAGGAACGGGACGGCTGAGAGTCTTCATGAGATCACGGGTTGTGCCGATATCCGACGTGGACCTGGACGAGGTCTCGAGCTTCCTGAACCGGCACATGGATCGTCATGTTCCACAGGCAGCGTGGCGGCAGTCGTTCCATGTCGGTCGGCGGTTCTCGCCGCCGAACCACGGAATGATGTTGCTCGCCGGTGACGAACTCGTCGGGGTTCACGCGGCCTACTACTCGGAGCGGGACTTCGGAGACGGCCGGGTCGAGAAGATGTGCAATCTCGGGTCCTGGTTCGTGCAGCCCGCACAACGGGTTCAGGGGGTCCGCCTGCTCAAGGCGCTGCTGGATCAGCCCGGATACCATTTCACCGATCTGACGCCCACCGGGAACGTCGTACCGATCAACCGGCGACTGGGCTTCACGTTCCTGGACAGCCGGTCCGTTCTGGTCCCCACGGTGCCGTGGGGCCGGAAGCGGGGGACGATCACCGCCGACCCGGATCAGCTCGCGGACGGCCTGCCGGAACCCGAACGCCGCATTCATGACGACCATCGCCGGGCTCCTGCGGCACGGCAGATCCTGCTCCGGAACGACCGTGGCTCCTGCCACGTCGTCTTCCGGGTCGACCGGAGGACCTCGCCGACCGGGCTGGTCGCGTCCGTGCTGCACGTCGGCGACCGCACTGTCTTCCGGTCGATGCTGCTGCCCTTCCTCGGGCACCTGCTGCTCCGGCACGGTGTCGTCGCGATGCTCGCCGAGATCAGGGTGATCGGTTACCGGCCGCCCGGCTCGATCCTGCTCCGCAACTTCCGGCGCAAGATGTACCGGAGCCGCACACTGCGGCCGAGCGAGATCGACTACCTGTACTCCGAGCTCGTCGCGGTGCCGTGGTGACGGCCCCGGTGCGTACCCGTCTGCACGATCTGCTGGCCGGCGCCGACGGCCGACGGCCGGACTCGCCCGCACTCACCTTCGGTGACTCGACGCTGACCTACGGGGAGCTGCGGGAGCAGGTCGATCTGGCCGCTCGCGGACTGGTCGCCGCGGGGCTGGCCCGCAACGACCGCGTCGCCGTCTACATGGAGAAGCGCCTCGAGACGGTGATCACCATCTTCGCCGTGTCCGCCGCCGGAGGGGTGGTCGTGCCGATCAATCCGCTGTCCCGGGCCCGGCAGGTGCGCCATGTCCTCGACGACTGCGCGGTGAGCGTTCTCGTCACCACCACGGACCGGATGCGGTCGATCGGCTCCGAGGCGGGTGATGCGAAGTCGTTGCAGACGGTCGTGCTCGTCGGCTCCGACACCGGCGGGTACACCGACGAACGGCTCCGGACGCAGGACTGGACCGCGCTCCTCGCCGCGGGCGTGGGCGCCGCCGAGCCCCGGCAGGCCGCGGTCGACACCGATGTCGCCGCCATCCTGTACACCTCCGGGAGCACCGGACTGCCCAAGGGCGTGGTGCTCTCGCACCGGAATCTGATCGTCGGTGCGGAGAGCGTGAGCAGCTACCTCGGCATCGGGCCGGACGACCGGATCCTCGCCGCGCTTCCGCTCAGCTTCGACGCCGGGCTCAGCCAGCTCACGACCAGTTTCCTGGTGGGAGCGCAGGTCGTCCTGATCAACTTCCTGCTGGCGACGGAGGTCGTCCGGGTCTGCGCCCGGCACCGCATCACGGGGATCACCGGAGTCCCTCCGCTCTGGATCCAGGTCGCCGACCAGCAGTGGCCCCCGGACGCGGCGTCCGGGGTGCGGTTCTTCGCGAACACCGGAGGCCGGATGCCGCGTACCACTCTGGACAGTCTCCGGTCCATCTTCCCGAACGCGCAGCCCTTCCTCATGTACGGGCTGACCGAGGCGTTCCGGTCGACCTACCTCGACCCGGGTGAGGTGGACCGCAGGCCGGACTCGATCGGCCGCGCGATCCCCAACGCCGAGATCATGGTCGTCCGGGAGGACGGCACGCTGTGCGATGCGGGAGAGCCCGGTGAGCTCGTGCACCGGGGACCGCTGGTCAGTATGGGTTACTGGAACGACCCGGAGCGGACCGCGCGACGCTTCCGGCCGGCGCCCGGCCGCGCCGATGAGCTGTGCACACCCGAGCTCGCTGTCTGGTCCGGCGACCTCGTCGTCCGTGACGAGGACGGCTTCCTCTACTTCGTCGGGCGCAACGACGAGATGATCAAGACCTCCGGGTACCGGGTGAGCCCGGCCGAGATCGAGGAGGTCGCCTACGAGTCCGGGGTGGTCCGCGACGCGGTGGCACTCGGGCTCAGCGATCCGCGGCTCGGGCAGCAGATCGTCCTGATCGTGACGCTCAGGCCGGACGTGGCGCCGGACGGGGCAGCAGTGGGAACACACATGCGGCAGACACTGCCGCGGTACATGGTCCCCGGACGGATCGTGGTCCGGACGGAGATGCCGCGTTCGGCGAACGGGAAGTTCGACCGGACCGTGCTGCGGGCCGAGCTCGAGGGCGCCGCCGGTGCGGCCGAGGCCCCGGACGGGGCAGCGCGATGACGGCGGAGCCCGCTCCCACGCATCCGACGGTGGCGACCTTCCGGGTGGAGGACGATTCGCTGCTGGTGGGCGGTGTGCCGGTCGAGCTGCTCGCCGAGCGGGTCGGCAGTACGCCGTTCTTCGCCTACTCCCGGGAGCGGCTCACCGCTCGGGTCGGCCACGTCCGGGAACATCTCCCGGCCGGGGTGGAGCTGAACTACGCGGTCAAGGCGAACCCGATGCCGGCGGTCGTCCAGCACCTCAGCACCCTGGTCGACGGGTTCGACGTCGCGTCGGCCCGGGAGATGCAGGTCGCCCTCGACACACCGACGCCGGCCGCCCGGGTGGGATTCGCCGGTCCCGGCAAGTCGATCGGGGAGATCACGCAGGCGGTCGCCTCGGGCGTCACGATCGAGCTCGAGTCGGAGCTCGAGGCGGAGCGGGTCGCCGAAGCGGGCTCGGCGCTGGGCATCCGGCCGAAGGTGGCGGTCCGGGTGAACCCGGATTTCCGCGTCAAGGGTTCGGGAATGCGCCTCGGAGGTGGCCCGCAGCAGTTCGGTGTCGACTCCGAGAACGTCCCGATGCTGCTCAAGCGAATCGTGTCCTGGGGTCTCGACTGTGCCGGCTTCCACATCTTCGCCGGATCGCAGAACTTGCATGCGGAGATTCTGTGCGATGCCCAGCGGCGTACCGCCGAGCTGGCGGTCCGGCTGGCCGAGGACGCGGATCTTCCGCTGCGCTACCTGAATCTGGGCGGCGGATTCGGGATTCCGTACTTCGAGCGCGACCGGCCGCTCGACCTGAGCCTGGTCGGGCAGGGGCTGGACGAGGTGGTGCGCGAGGTGATCCGCGCCGTGTACCCGGACGTCCGGCTGGTCATCGAGCTCGGCCGTTACCTGGTCGGCGAGGCCGGTGTGTACGTGACCCGGGTGCTCGACCGGAAGTCGTCCCGCGGGCAGCACTATCTCGTCGTCGACGGCGGGATGCACCACCAGCTGGCCGCCTCCGGAAACCTCGGCCAGGTCATCCGGCGCAACTACCCGGTGGCCGTCGGCAACCGGATGCGCCCGGCCGATCTCCGGAGTCAGACGGTGGTGGGCAGGCTCTGCACGCCGCTCGACGTCCTCGCGGACGACGTCGCGCTGCCGCCCGCGGGCGTCGGCGACCTGGTCGTGGTGTTCCAGGCCGGCGCCTACGGCCTGACCGCGAGTCCCGCGGAGTTCCTGAGCCACCCCCGACCCCCTGAGGTACTGGTATGAGTAACGGAATGGACGAGATCGCCGCGCACTCGGTGCCGGATGCGGTCGTGGCTGTCCTCGCGGATGTACTCGGACTTTCTGGCGATGCGCATTACCTCACGTCGGCCAGCGCCCTTTTCGGGAGTGTGCCGGAGCTGGACTCACTCGCCGTGATGGAGGTTGTCACGGCGCTCGAGGAGCGATTCGGAATCGAGTTCGAGGACGACGACGTGAGCATGGACGTGTTCTCGACTGTCGGCGCGCTCGCGGATCTCGTGGAGCGGAAGCAGTCGGACCTCTGAGCGCGAGCACGTGGATCGAGGGGGCGGAATGAACGAGCGTCCCACGGAGACGGTCGAGGCCTCGACCGGTCCTGGTCACGACGGCGCCGGTGTCGGCTCGCACACCGTGCTGTACCTGCTCGCCCGGGGCGTTCCCGGCCTGATGGCGTTCCTCGCCATCCCGTTGTTCACCAGTCTGCTCGAGCCCGGCGAGTACGCCCTGTACGCGGTCGCCATGACCTCCATCGGAACGGCGAACTCGCTGCTGTTCGAGTGGATCCGCTGGTCGATCGTCCGGTGCATGCCGGTCGACGAGTTCGGCCGGCGGTCGTTCGTGTCGACCGTGGTGCGGCTGTGGCTCGGCGTCTCGACACTCGTCGTCGTGACGGCGGCGGTGGCGCTCGCGGTGCCTCAGGTCCGGCCGGTGGGCCAGGTACTGGCGCTCGCCGTCGCGGTGCTGCTCGCACAGTCGATGTTCGAGATCGTCACCGAGGTGCTGCGTGCGGATCTGCGGCCGTGGCACTTCATGGTGCTGCACGTGATCAGGGCGAGCTCCTTCGTCGGCCTCGGGTACCTGCTGCTGCGTCTGGGCGCCGGATGGACGGGGCCCCTGATCGCGGTCGCGGTGGGCATGACGATCGCCTGTGCCGCCGGTTGGCGCAGGACCCGCATCACCACCGGGCCGCCGATTGACCGCGCCCGGACCGTGGAGATGTTCGCCTACGGCGTGCCGATCTCGGTGACGGTCGCACTGGCCGGCCTCATCTTCCTGACCGACCGCCTGCTAGTCGCCCTGCTGATCGGCAACGACGCCGCGGGCATCTACTCCGTGGCCTTCGACTTCACCACCCAGACGGTGACCCTGCTGATGGTGGCGGTGTCGATGGCGGCCTTCCCGATCGCGGTCCGCGAGCTCGAGACCAGGGGTGCCGACGCGGCGCGTCGGCCGATGGCGGTGAACGCCTCGCTGTTGCTGGCGATCGGTGTCCCGGCCGCCATCGGAGCAGGCGTGCTGGCCCCGGGTATCGCGGCGGTCTTCTTCGCCCCGGCGTACGCGGCGTCGGCCGGCATCATTCCGCTGATCGCGCTCGGTGCGCTGCTCGCCGGGCTGAAGGCCTACCACTTCGACACCGCCCTGCAGTTCTCCCGGCGTACCGTCCAGCAGGTCTGGATCGTGCTCGGGGCGCTCCTGGCCAACGGCGGGCTCAATCTCCTGTTGATCCCGGCACTCGGACTGACCGGTGCGGCCCTCGCGTCGGTGCTGACCTTCCTCGGTGCGCTGCTGTTCACCGCCTGGTGGGGACGGAGGCACTTCCGTCTGCCCTTCCCGCTCCGCGAGACCGCGATCGTCGTGCTCGCCGGGACGGTGATGGGTTGCGCGCTCGTACCCTTCCGGGAGTCGACCGGCGTGCTCGTGCTCGCGGTCCAGGTGACGGCCGGTGTCCTCGTCTACGGGATCGTCCTGGTGGCGCTGAACTTCCTCGGGGTACGCGGGCTGCTGCGGCGGGCGCTGGGAGCGGACCATGCGTGAGGGTGTCTGCGTCTACTCCCCCTACCCGACCGGCGGGATGCCGCTCTACGTCGCCGAGTTGCTGGGCGCGATCACCGGAGCGGCGGGATCGGTCGACGGGGAGGGCGGTCCGTCGGTCGAGTGGCTCTCCAGCACCGACCTGGACCGACGCTTCCTGGACGGCCGGTACGTGGTGCACCCCGTCCTGCCGGCGATCCGGGATGCCTCTCAGTTCCGGACCAGGATCGGCTACGTGGTGAGCCGGGTGCTGCATCACGTTCGGCGGGACCGGCGGTTCCTGGCCTGGGTCCGGTCCCGTGCCGACATCGGGGCCGTGCACGTGCAGGAGACGCCCACGCTGCTTCCGCACCTGGTCGTCCGGCTGCTGCGGCGGCGCGGGACCGGTGTCCTGGTGACCGTGCACAACGTCCGCCGACACGACTACCCGCCGTTCCTGCGGCCGGCCACGGTGGACCGCTGGCTCCGCCGCACCTACCTCGACAGCGACTGCCTCTTCGTGCACAGCCGTGGACTCGCCGACGAGCTGGAGCGGTTCCTGACCGCGGGTGGAGCCTGCACGGTGCCCCCGATCCGGGTGGTCCCGCACGGGATATGGAGCACGACCGCCGTTCCGGAGCGGATCGGCGAGCAGCGGCCGGCCGGGCGTCGGCTGTTGTTCTTCGGCACCATCCGGCGGAACAAGGGCCTGCACCTGCTGCTGGAGGCGGCAGCCCGGGGGGACCTGGCCGGGTACCGGATCACCGTGGCCGGTGAGGTCGCGGAGCCCGACCACCTGGATCAGATCATCGTCCCGCTGGTGGAGAAGGCCCGGGCGGCAGGCGTCGTGATCGACCTGCGACCGGAGTTCGTGCCGGACGACGAGGTCGCGGCGCTCTGCGCGGCACACGACGTGCTGGTGTTGCCCTACACCGAGGACTTCGTCGCACAGAGCGGGGCCGCGTTCATGGGGCTGGCGCACGGGCTGCCGATCGTCGCCACCCGGTCCGGTGCACTCGGCGAGCTGATGACCGATCACCGGATCGGCGTCCTGGCAGCGGCGGCCACCCCGTCGGCGATCGCGGCGGCGGTGCACGAGCTCTGCACACTGCCCGAGGACGGCGTCGCCGCGCTCGCCGACGGCATGCGACGGGCGGCCGAGACGCTGACCTGGGGTGGCATGGCCGCCACCACCGTCGCGGAGTACCGCCGCGTGCTGTCCCGTGGCCGGACACCGGCAGCCCGGGGAGGTCTCCGTTGACCTACCTGGTCCTGGTCGTCGGTGGTGTCGCCGTGCTGCACGCCGTCGTGGTGTGGCAGCTGAGCCGGGTGTACCCGGCACGGATCCCCGCCTGGTTCCACGCGGTGTGGGCCGGCCTGCTCGCCACCGTGGCCCTGGTCGCGATCGCTCGCTCGCCGATCCCGACGGACACCACGTCGGCGCTCGGCGTGCTGTGGGTCGTTCCCGCCGTCGATCTCGTGATGCTGCTGGTGGCGGCGGCGCTGCACGGCGAACGGGCCGGCCCCGGGGCAGGCGGTCCCGATCTCGACCGGGACCGCCGCCGGTTGCTGCTCGGCGTACTCGCCACCGGGACCGCCACCGCCACCGGGGTGCTCGCCGCACGACCCGCGCCACTGGCCGCGGGCCCGGGAACCGAGGGAGGGACTCCGACCGTGATCGATCCCGTCGCCCGCGGCGCCCGGGCCGACTACACCGGCCGGCTCGGATCGCCCGGCACCGGCACGGACAGCCGCGCCGGCATCCAGGCCGCGCTCGACGCGGCGAGCGACCTCTCGGGGACCGGCTACTTCGACTACGTCACGCGACGGTCCACCACCGTGACCCTCGCCCCGGGGCAGTACCTGATCAGCGCCCCGGACGACGACGCGAGCCTGGTCGTGCCGCCGGGCGTCGTACTGGACGCCGCCGCGGCCACCCTCTACTTCGACTACCCGTCGACGGCCAGGGCCTCCTGGTGCGGGATCCGGGTCGGTCAGGCCGGGCAGCTGCGCCTGGGGAAGCTGTACCCGTCCGACCGGTCGGACCCACCCGACCGGGAGCCGGTCTACGACGCGGTCCGGCTGGTCCAGACCGACGACAACAGCCGGGTGATCGGTTATGGCGACTCGGTGATCGGCGGCTGGCAGGGTGCAGCGATCCGTGGTGTCGGCGCGTGGTTGGTCTACGTGCAGGGTCTGCGCATCGCGGACAACGCCTACGGCTACGTCGCCTCGACCACCGGGGACGGGACCCTCGGGTACGAGGTCACCCAGGTGGGCCGGCAGGACGTGCGCAACCACGCGGACCTGCGCATCCAGGACTGCTACTTCGTGAACCTGACCCACGGCGGGATCGTCGGATCCGTCGGGGGGACGGCCGGCGCGCTGGTGGCCGCGGACCACGAGTCGCTGAACTTCACCGTGAGCCTGAGCGGATGCGCATTCGAGAACATCCCCGGGTACGCGCTCGAGCTCACCTCGGCGATGGTGGTCGCGACCTGGGACTGCGCATTCGAGGACGTCGGTGCGGCCGGGCGCGGCATGATCCGGCTCGACAACTGCCGGTCGGCGTCGTTCGCCAGTACCCGGGTGAACCTTGCCGCGGTGGGGGACTCCGGACGGCCGGTGCCCCGGTGGCTCTTCGAGGTGGCCACCACGGAGAGCCTCGTCGTGGACGGCATGCACGTGTTCAACGCCGTCGACCCCGCGTTACAGATGGCCGACGCCGAACCGAGGACGAGCTGGCGGGTGGGCAACGTCGGCCCGCGCAACGCGCTCGCGCCCGGCCCGGTCTACGCCGCCAACGAGGCCTTCGCGATGAGCGGCGGCTGGGACCAGGGCCATCTCGTGCTCGGCACGCACCACCTCTGGGTCGACGACGCCGGAGCGCTGCGGCACCGGAACGGTCCACCCGGCTCACCCACCGACGGCGAGGTCATCGCATGAGGCCCACCGTCCCGGTCCTCGACCCGGCCGCCGTCGCGCCGGCCGCGCCGGTGCCGTTCTCGCCGCGGGTCGCGATCCTGATCGTGCTGACCCTGTTCCCCTATCTGGCGCTTCCGGTGGGGGACAGCACCAACCTCCCCCTCGCGTCGCTGTTCGCGCTCGCCTTCGTCCGGGAGATCATGGGCCGGCCACGGCTGCTGGTGCCGTTCCTGGTCCTGTCGCTCGGGCCGATCCTGATGTTGTACGTGCAGTTCCTGCTCGGCCGGAGCCTGGGCTGGGTGATCCCCGCCGGGGTCTGGTTCATCCAGGTGCTGCCGTTCGTGGCGGTCGCGGCCGCCGTCGTCGTCTCGGCGCACACCGTCCGGATCACGCTGCGCGTGGCGCTGATCGCGGCCGCCGGTTACGCCGTCGTGCAGAAGTTCTTCCTCGACAGCGGCGTGCTTCCGTTCGTGTGGATGTACGACCTCCCGGGCTACTGGAGCGTGCCCGACAACCTGCACGAGATCGTCACCTACGTCCGACGCCCGTTCGGCTGGTTCCCGGAACCGTCCTTCATGGCGGGCACGCTGGTACTGGCGTCGATCGGGCTGCTGCTGCTCGGCTACCGGGAGCGGAACCGCCCCAGCGCCCCGGACCTGCTCGCCGTCGGCATGGTGGCGGTGGCGATGGCGCTGAGCCAGTCGGGCAGCGCCCTGCCGACACTGCCGGTCCTGGCGGCGCTGGCGGTCCTGCCGTTCTCCTCGGTGCGCAGGCAGGTCGCCTTCGTGCTCGCCGGCATCGTGCTGTGGGCGGTGGTGGCCACGGACCTGCTCGAGTCGCGGTACTCGACTCCGAACGCGTCCTGGAACGACCGCCTGGCGTCGATCATCGGCGGCGGCCGGTACCTGCTCGACAATCAACCTTTCCTGTTCACCGGGATCGGGGTGGGCGGCTCCACCGCCCTCTACGAACACCGGTTGATCCCGCTGAGTGGATTGGGTGTCGCCTATCCGCTCGACGACATCTTCAGCGTCTCCGGCGGCATCGTCATGTCCAACGGGATCATCGCGGGAGCCGCGATGCTGGCGGTGCTGCTCGTCCCGATCGTGTGGGCGTTCGCCCACTCGACATCGCCGTTCTTCGGGGTGCTGGCGGCATCCGCCTGGATCGTCGTCGCCTCGCTGACCATCAGCTACAACTCGGCCGCCTGGATCTGGGCCCTGCCCGGTCTCTGTCTGGGAATCCTGCTGAGCAACCGCGAAAGGCGGTCCACATGAGAGTCCTGGTTACCTCTCCCGAGATGGTCGCGATGGGTGGCGCCGAGCGGTTCGCACTCAGGATGGTGACCGGCCTGGTCGAACGGGGCCACACGGTCGGCCTGGTCGCGGGCCACGGTGACCTGGACCCGGCGCTGGCCGGGGTGGACCACCGGCGGTTCCCGCTGCCTCCGCCGACCAGGTCCCCCGGCAAGCTGGTCGCCACCCTGAACGCGATGCGCTCCGCGGTCTCCAGGTTCCGGCCGGATGTCATCCACGCGCAGAACGTTACCCACGCAGCCCTCAGCGCACTCGCCGTGCGGCTCGTCCCGGGCTCGCGGGCCCGGATCCTCACCACCTTCCACGGTGTGGAGCCGGGGGAGTACCGCCTCGCTGCCCGGCTCTTCCGGTCGGCCGACGTGGTTGCCTGCGTGTCCGGCGACCTGCTCGACTCACTCGTCGAGGCAGGCTTTCCACCCGGGCGGGCGTACCTGGTGCACAACGGCATCGCCACACCCGAGCCGTTGAGCACGGACCGGCTCGATGAGCTCGACGCAGACCTGGGGATGGGGCCCGCGATCGACGGCCGGCGGACCCGGCTGGTGGCGGCCGTCGGCCGACTGGAGAGCCAGAAGGCGCACGACATGTTCCTCGAGATGGCCGCCCGGGTCGCGGCCCGGCTACCCGGGACCCGGTTCGCGATCGTCGGGGACGGAAGCCTGCGCGCGGAGCTGCAGCAACAGGCCCGCGTCCTGGGTATCGACGACGACGTCGTCTTCACCCGCTACCGGGAGGACGCCCGGGACATCATCGCCCGCTCGGATCTGCTGGTGTTCTCGTCGCGCTGGGAGGGGCTCTCCATCGCCGCCCTGGAGGCGCTCGCCTGCGGGACCCCGGTCGTCTCCACCCCCTCCCAGGGGATGCGGGTGCTGCTGGAGAGCGGCGCGGGGGAGATCGTGGACGGTAGCGCGGAGTCGTTGAGCAACTCGGTCGAGGCGCTTCTGCGGGACGACGGACGACGGGCGGCGATGGGCGTCGAAGGGCGACGTCTGACGGCCGGGCCGTTCTCCGACGCCGAGATGCTGGACACCTACGTTCGTCTCTACGAGGAGCTCGTCTCGCGTCCGAGGAGCGCCGTCCGGTGAACGGGCGTGGAACCGACCATGGTGCTGGAGGGGGCGACCGGATGACCACTCGCGCGTACGTCGCGGTGCTGCGACGGCAGTGGCCGTGGATCGCAGGAGTGCTCCTGCTCTGCGTCGGAGCGGCGGCGGTCGCCACCGTGGTGCTGCCGCCGACCTACCAGGCACAGACGACGATCTACGTGTCCGGCCAGGCGGACGGCGAGTACCCGGTGGCGGTGGTCGAGGCGACCCTGTCCCGGATGCCGTCGTACCGTCAGCTGCTGACCGAGGACCCGGTGCTCGACGGGGCCATGGAGCAGCTCGGCATGGCGGAGTCGGCGGACGACCTGCGAGGCAGGCTCGTGGTCGACAACGAGCCGCAGAGCCTCCTGCTGAAGCTCTCGGCGACCGACAGCGACCCGGCCCGCGCCGCCGCGGTGGCCAACAGCGTGGCCCGGTCGTTCGTCGGGGTGGCCTCCTCGCTCGACACGCCGACCGTCGCCGGACGGCCACCGGTGGTGAGCGCCAGGATCGTCAACGTCGCGAACCCGCCCATCGATCCCATCTCGCCGCAGTCGGGCACCACGATGGGTCTCGGCCTGGTCGCCGGCCTGATCCTCGGCGTGGCCGCGGCGTTCGCGATGGACACCCGCGGCAGGCGGATCCGCACCGCCGCGGCGCTCGCCGAGGCCGCCCCGGCCGCACATCTGGGGAGCACCCTGCACCGCCCGGAGCCGGACACGGGCACACCGGTGGGGATGCCCGCGGCGGATGCTGCGGACTTCCGCCGGCTGGCGGCGAACCTGCAGATGGTCGATCTCGCACACGAGCACAAAGCGATCGTCGTGACCGGTCCCCGGCCCGCCACCGGTGCCACCACGACTGCCTGCAACCTGGCGGTCGCGCTCGCCGCGACGGGCCGCCGGGTCGCGCTGATCGACGCGGACCTGGCCGGTAGGCGGATCGCCACCACGATGCGGATCGAGTCGGTGGGCGGGCTGACCGCCGTACTGACCGGCCAGACGCCCTTCGGGCGTGCGATGCGCACCTGGAGCGGCGGCCCGGGGCTCTCGGTGCTCGACGCCGGCACCTCGCCGCCGAGCGCGATCGAGTTCCTGCGGTCGCCGCAGATGGGGACCTTGATCGAGGAACTCCGGATCGAGTACGAGATCGTGGTCTTCGACGCGTCTCCGCTGCTCGACGGGCCGGAGGCCGCGGTGCTCGCCGCACAGGTCGACGGCGCGGTCCTGTGCTGCCGGTCGGGGCGCACCACGAGCCGGGAGGTCGCGGCCGCCCTCACCGTGCTGGACGACGCGTCCGCCACGCTGCTCGGGACGGTACTGACCCACACACAAGACGAGGAGCGGAACCCGACCCCGACCCCGACGGTGCCGCCGCGGCCCAGCCCCGGTCCCCGAACGGCGGGATCGATGCCGTCGACGGCCGGAACCGGATCGCCGGCATGACAAGCCGGGACGGTGCGGCCAGGCGGCCGCGATTGATGCTGGTGGTCACCAGCGCGGTCACGGTCGAGACCTTCCTGCCCGGCCTCGTCCGTCGGCTGGCCCGGTCCGGCTGGGACGTGACGATCGCCTGCTCACCGGCCCCGGACGGCGCGGTGCCGTCGGTGCCCGGTGCCCGGGTGATCGGGGTGGGGATGCGTCGCGATCCCAGCCCGGTCGCCGATCTGCGCGCGGCGCGCGGTCTGTGGTCGGCGATGCGTGCCACGGAGCCGGATGTGGTTGCCACCGCCACGCCGAAGGCAGGCCTGCTCGGGACGCTCGTCGCCCGGGGACGGCGGGTGCCGGTCGTCGTGCACCTGATGTGGGGCTTGCGATCGGAGACGTTGGCCGGGCGGCGTGGGCGTCTGGTGCGGCTCCTGGAGGGGGTGGCGACGCGCTACTCGCACGCGGTCGTGCCCAACAGCGCCAGCCTCGCGACGGAGCTGAGCAGGCTCGGCATGGTGGACCCGCGGACGGTGACGGTGATCGGGTCGGGTAGCTCGCACGGGGTGGACCTGGCGCGGTTCCGGCCGGCCGGCGAGGGTGCCCCGGCGCCGCCGGCGGTCGTGTCCGGTCTGGCAGAGCTCGGAGCCGGCCCGGTCGTCGGTTTCGTCGGCCGGCTCACCGCGGACAAGGGGATCACGACCCTGCTGGATGCCGTCCGGCTCCTGCGTGGCCGGGGGCAGAAGGTGCGCCTGCTGCTGGTGGGGGCGGCGGAGGACCTGGCCGTCACCGACCGGATCGCCGTCGAGCGGGCCGCCGGGCTACCGGTGCTCGTCGTCGACCGGGTGACCGACACGGCACCGCTCTATAAGGTCATGGACGTCCACTGCCTGCCCAGCCTGCGCGAGGGGTTTCCCAACGTCTGTCTGGAGGCGTCCGCCTGTGCGGTCCCGACCGTGACGACGGACGCGACCGGCGCCGTCGACTCGGTGCTCGACGGGCACACCGGACGGATCGTCGGACGGGGCGACCCGGACGCGCTGGCCGACGCGCTCGGACCCCTGCTCGACGACCCGCAACTGCGCGCGCGGATGGGCCGGGCGGCACGGGACTGGGTGGAGCAGGAGTTCGGCGCCGAGCTGGTGGAACGACGCCACGTCGAGTACCTGGCGGGCCTGCTCGGTGCGCCGGTCGGCGCGGAGGTGACGTCATGACCGCGAGATTCGTGCTGTCCCTGGACTGCGAGGGCCGTTGGGGCATGGCGGACCGACTCACGCCCGGCCTGCGCGATGCACTGTCGGACCAGCCGCTGCGCGAGGCCTACCGCGGCTTGCTGGATCTGCTGGACGAGTTCCGGATGCCGGCGACGTTCGCCTTCGTCGGACTGTTCTCGCTGGATCCGCGGCTGATGCGGGAACTGCACCCCGGTGTGCGCGAGCTGGCGCGACACTTCCCCGACTACCTCGGACCGGCACTGGCCGAGCTGGAGTCGCCGGCGGCGCAGGGCTGGCACGGCGACTGGGCGATCGAGGCGACGCGTGGTGCACGGATGCCGCACGAGCTCGCCCTGCACGGCGCGACCCACGTCCCGTGGGACCACCCGGCGATGACGGCGGATCTCGCCCGCCGTGAACTCGCGTTGATCCACGACGCAGGGATCCCGCTCACCTCGGAGGCGACCACCTACATCTACCCGCGGAACGCCGTGGCGTATCCGGAGGTCCTCGAGGAGTTCGGCATCGTCGGCTACCGCACCGCACGTGGGAGACACTCCCGGATCGGCAGCCTGCTGTCGGAGTTCGACCTGACGGCGCCGCCGGACCCGGATCTCGAGCCGTCGTGGCCGGTGCGGGTCCCGGCCGGCTACTTCGTCAACTGGCTCTCCGGCCCACGCCGGGCCGTGCCGCGCCGGATCAGCGTCGCGCGGGTCCGGAACCTGCTCACTCGGGCCGCGGACACCGGCGGGGTCGTGCACCTGTGGACCCATCCGGAGAACCTCGCCACGGCGCCGGCCACGCTCTGCCTGCTGCGCGCCCTGCTCCGGGAGGTTGCCCGGATGCGCGACGCCGGTCGGTGCGAGGTGCTCACACAGGCGGAGTACTGCCGGCGTCTCACCCCGACCCCGACGACGTGACGACCACCGTGGTGACGGTGGCCGTCACCACGGCAGCTACCACGGCGTCGTACTGCGCCTTCACCACGGGGTTGTCCTTCAGCCCCTTCGCGATCGCCGCCGCCCGCTTCGTCCCGATCTTCCGCTGCGCGGTGTCCACCCCGGCCAGCGCCGCCTTCACCTGCGACGTCGAGTGCAGCAGCGTGATCAGCAGCGCGTCGTGCGCCCCCGGTTCGATCCCGGTGACCAGGATGCCGCGCAGCCGTTCCCGCAGCGCGCGCTCCGGCGCCGGATCGAGCGCGGGCAGCCGGGTGGTGCGGAACAGCCCGAGGACCTTCCCCTCCTCGCGGCTGAGCACGCCGTCGTCGACCAGCCGCTCGGCGACCAGCTCGGCCGGCTTCGTGTGCTTCCACGGCAGCGTGCTCATCCAGTGCGAGACGGTGCGCGGTTTGCTGTCGGCCGCGACGACGTCGTAGACCTTCCGCAGCGCCGGATGCTCGGGCGCCCGCTCGCCCGGGTGCAGCTTCTTGCGGTCGTCGACGGTCACCGCGCCGCTCCCGATCAGGTCGCAGACCAGTGCGCCGTGCAGGCACGACGGGTCGAACCAGCCGTCGGCCTTCCCGGTCTCGTCGTGCAGTCCGATGAGCAGCAGTTCCTCGCTGAGCAGCAGTTCCCCCATGCCGGACGACCGTAGCCGGGCCGGGCCCGGAGCACCTCCTGCGCGAGGACGAGTCCTACGGGGTCGCCGTCACCTCCGGCGGACCCATCGCGTCCGGCCCGCGCCGGTCGGTGCGCAGCTCCACGGTCACCTCCCGGGACCCGCCGTGCGGCGACCGGGTGTGCAGCGCGGCCCGCACCCGGTACACGTGCTCGGCGGTGCGCCCGATCCGCAGCAGCCCGAGCGCCTCCGGATTGCCGCGGCCGAGCCCGGTCAGCGCGACGGCGATGTCGTCGTCGTCCGGGCCGGGGCGGATCACCGCCCGGCTGCGCAGGTCACCGATCCGGGTCAGCTCGGCGCCGGGGGCGTAGGGATCGAGGACCGCCGATCCGCCGGACAGCGCCCGCAGCAGCTTCGCGGGCACCGCGAACAGCGTCTCGAACAGGGTGGATCCGGCGACCAGCGACATCGGCGAGGACACCAGCTCCAGCAGCGGCAGCGACGGCGCGTGCCCGACGTAGCTGGCGTGGATGTCGCCGCCGACGGTCACCGTGGGGCGTCCGGCCCGGGCGGTGACCAGGCCGTCCCAGAGCCGAGCGTACTGGTCGGAGTAGTCGGCGATCTGCAGGTCGATCGCGCGTTCCACCCGGGCACCGAGCGGGCGGTCCCGCAGCCGCGTCCGGTACGGCGGCACCAGCAGCGGCTGCGGGGTGACCAGCACCAGCACGGGCGCCTCGGCGGCGATGGCGAGCACCTGCTCCAGCGCCGCGGCGTCGACGAACGCCGACAGCTGCGGGTCGTCGGTCCGCCGGGTGCGCCGGGTCCGGGTGTCCAGCAGCACGATCTGCACGTCGTCGAGGTCGATCCGCTGCACCACCTGGTTGAGCGGCCGGTGCACCCGGCCGGGCGGGTCGTGCCGGGGCGGGCGGTGCGGATCAGCGGCAGGATCGTCGTCGAGCTCGCCGCGGGTGATCCGGCCGGTGTCGCGGTCGCGCACGCTCGGCGTCTGGAACGAGCCGTACAGGTCGAACGCGGCCCGCCCCCAGGCGTCCCACTCGTCGGGGTGCGGCGGGTGGTAGCTCTGCACCAGCGGATCGTCCGGCGCCGGGCCGGGATCGGCCGGGACGGGCACCGGATCGCCGGGCCGCCGCCGGGCCAGCGCCAGCTGCCTGCGGACGGCGCCGATCGCCGCGCGGGCGATGTTGGCGTAGGAGTGCCGGGCGGTGACCGAGGACTGCGGCCAGTTGTTCCAGAACTCGTGGTCGTCGGGCAGGAACCAGTGCGGGCCGTGGGTGAGCAGCGCGCGCATCCCGAGATGGCGGTGCTCGCCGTAGCGCTGCATCCCCCAGGACGTCCAGTACTCCAGCAGCCCGTAGGTGCGCGGGGTGCTGCGGGCCATCGTGCCGTAGAACTTCGCGGGCGCGTCGGCGTAGACCTGGTCGCCGGTCAGCAGCGTCAGGTCCGGCTCCGCGATCCCGTCGCGCAGCCTGCGGAACGCGGCGTCGAGCGCGTTCGTGGTGTCGGTGTCGGCGTCGTAGCAGGATCCGACCAGCGCGGTCAGCTCGCCGCCGATCCCGATCCGGTGCGGGAGCGTCCGCACCCGGCAGGACGCCCGCCGGTGCTCCTCGCGCAGCCCGGCCACCGGGGCGAGCTCGACCGACGCCTCGCCCCAGCTGTCCGGCTCCAGCCGGTCGACGACGACGTGGCCGTGGAAGAACCGGGTGCCCGACCGCCAGCCGGTGACCGGGCGCTCGGAGTCGAACCCGAACCGCAGCAGCTCGGTGGTCACCGGCCCGCCGGTGCCGAGATCGACCCGCACGGTCGCGGTCAGCGTGTCGGCGGCGCAGCCGTGCACCAGCGCGCCGATCCACAGCCGCACCTGCCGGGTCCCGGCGTCCTTCCCGACGACGAGCAGTCCCGGCTCGATGTCGCCCTCCGGGCCGCCGCGATGCCCGAGCAGCCACTGGCCCAGCCGGAACAGGGCGTGCTGGAAGCGCCGCACGGGCGCCGTCGCCTCGGTCACGCCACCAGCCTGTCAGCCCCGGAACTGCTCTGCGACACCCATCACGTACTCACCGTAACCGGAGCCGGCCTGGCGGGCGCCGAGCGCGTGGCAGGCGTCGGCGTCGATGAAGCCCATCCGCAGGGCGACCTCCTCGACGCAGGCGATCCGCACGCCCTGCCGGTTCTCCAGCACCCGCACGTACTGGCCGGCGTCGGTCAGCGACTCGTGGGTGCCGGTGTCGAGCCAGGCGAAGCCGCGGCCGAGGTCCTGCAGCTCGGCCCGGCCCTGCTCCAGGTAGACCCGGTTGACGTCGGTGATCTCCAGCTCGCCGCGGGCGGACGGGGTGATCGAGGCGGCGATGTCGACGACCTGGGAGTCGTAGAGGTAGAGCCCGGTGATCGCGCGGTCGGAGCGCGGCTTCTCCGGCTTCTCCTCGATGGACACCAGCCGGCCGTCGGCGTCCGCCTCACCGACGCCGTAGCGCTCCGGGTCGCGCACCGGATAGCCGAACAGCACGCAACCGGTCCGCCCGCTCGCGACGTCGGCGGCCCGCCGGCGGAGCATGCTCCCGAACGACGCGCCGTGGAAGATGTTGTCGCCCAGCACCAGCGCCGACGGCCCGCCGCGGACGTGCTCGGCCCCGATCACGAACGCCTCGGCCAGGCCGTTCGGGCTGGGCTGCTCGGCGTAGCCGATCTCCAGGCCGAGCTCGGCGCCGTCGCCGAGCAGCCGCTGGAAGCCGGGCAGGTCGTGCGGGGTGGAGATCAGCAGGATCTCCCGGATCCCGGCCAGCATCAGCGTGGTCAGCGGGTGGTAGATCATCGGCTTGTCGTAGACCGGCAGCAGCTGCTTCGAGACCGCCCGGGTGAGCGGGAAGAGCCTGCTGCCGGTGCCCCCGGCCAGGATGATCCCCTTCACGACCGGGCTCCCAGGTGGGTGTCGAGGGCGTCGCGCCACGACGGCATCGTGACGCCGGCCCGGGTGAGCAGGCTCAGGTCGAGCACCGAGTTCGCCGGCCGGCGGGCCTGCTGTCGTCCCGCGGCGTACTCGGCGGTGGACACCGGGCGGACGTCGGCCGGGTCGCGGCCCTGCCGGGCGAACACCTCGGCGGCCAGCCCGTGCCAGCTGACCGGCTCGCCGTCGTTGGTGACGTGCACCGTTCCGCGCTCCCGCCCGGCGAGCAGCACCAGCGCCGCGGCCAGGTCGGCGGCGAAGGTCGGCCTGCCGATCTGGTCCTCGACGACGGTGGGGGAGACGCCGTCGCGGGCCAGCCGTGCCATCGTCGCGACGAAGTTGCCTCCGTCGCCGACCACCCAGCTGGTGCGGACGACCAGGTGCTCCGGGGCGCCCGCCCGCACCGCGAGTTCCCCGGCGGCCTTGGACGCCCCGTAGACACCGAGCGGTGAGAGCGGCGTGTCCTCGGGCATCGGGCCGGAAGCGGAGCCGTCGAACACGTACTCGGTCGAGACGTGCACGAGCAGGAAGCCGTACCGGGCGGCGGCCCCCGCCAGGTGTGTGGGACCGAGCGCGTTGACCCGCCACGCCGCGGCGGGCTCGTGCTCGGCCCGGTCGACCGCGGTGTACGCGGCCGCGTTGAACACCACGTCGGCGCCGGTGAAGTCGTGGCCTGCGACGGCGCCCGGGTCGCCGATGTCGAGGGCGCCGTGGCCGAGGGCGACCGCATCCGGCAACGCCGCGGTCAGGGCCCGTCCGAGCTGTCCGTCCGCACCCAGCACGCACGCGCGCACGCCGGTCACCTCCCTCGCCCTCGGTGTGGTCGCTCGGAGCGACTCTGACACGCTGGCCTGCGGACACCGGCGACGGGGAGGGCGAATGCAGGTCGTGGTCACCGGCGGAGCGGGCTTCATCGGCTCGCACCTCGTGCGCACCGTCCTCACCGACCGGCACCCGTCGCTGGCCGGTGCCGAGGTGGTGGTGCTCGACGCGTTCACCTACGCCGGCCGGATCGAGAACCTGGCCCCGGTGCGCGACTCCCCGCGGCTGCGGATCGAGCGCGCCGACATCCGCGATCCCGCCCGGGTCCGCGAGGTGCTCTCCGGCGCCGACCTGGTGCTGCACCTGGCCGCCGAGACGCACGTGGACCGCTCGATCACCGGCGCCGCCGACTTCGTGACCACCAACGTGGTCGGCACCCAGGTGCTGCTGCAGGCGGCGCTCGATCTGGGCGTCGGCCGGTTCGTGCACGTCTCCACCGACGAGGTGTACGGCTCGATCGAGGACGGTTCGTGGCCGGAGACCGATCCGCTGGAGCCGAACTCGCCGTACGCGGCGGCGAAGGCGGGCAGCGACCTGCTGGCCCGCTCGTACCACCGCACGCACGGCCTGGACGTCGTGGTGACCCGCTGCTCGAACAACTACGGCCCGTACCAGTTCCCGGAGAAGGTGATTCCGCTGTTCGTCAGCAACCTGCTCGACGGCCGGCCGGTCCCGCTCTACGGCGACGGCGGCAACGTCCGCGACTGGCTGCACGTCGACGACCACTGTCGCGGCATCGCGCTGGCGGCGGCGAAGGGCCGGGCCGGCGAGGTCTACAACATCGGCGGTGGCACCGAGCTGAGCAACCGCGAGCTCACCCACCGGCTGCTCGCCGAGGTCGGCGCAGGGGAGGACATGATCGAGCGGGTGGCCGACCGCAAGGGGCACGACCGCCGGTACTCGGTGGACTGGACGAAGATCCGCGACGAGCTGGGGTACGCGCCCCGGGTGCCGTTCGACGAGGGACTGGCCGCGACCGTGGCCTGGTACCGGGACAACCGTGACTGGTGGGAGGCACTGCGCACGTGAAGGCCAGCGAACTCTCCATCGACGGGCTGTGGCTGTTCGAGCCGACCGTCTTCCCGGACGACCGCGGGTCGTTCACCGCGCCGTTCCAGGGGCCGGCGTTCCGCGAGGCGCTCGGCTTCGACCTGACCGTGGCCCAGGCGAACCAGTCGGTGAGCCGGCGCGGGGTGATCCGCGGCGTGCACTTCGCCGACGTCCCGCCGGGCCAGGCGAAGTACGTGCACGTCGCCGAGGGCGCCGTCCGCGACGTCGTGGTCGACCTGCGGGTGGGCTCGCCGACGTTCGGCCGGTTCGAGGTCGTCGATCTCGACGCCGGGTCGTTGCGCGCGCTGTACCTGGCGGAGGGGCTGGGGCACGCGTTCCAGGCGCTGAGCGACCGGGCGACGGTCGGGTACCTGTGCTCGACCCCGTACGCCCCGGCGGCCGAGCACGGCATCGACCCGCTGGACCCGGAGCTGGGGCTGCCCTGGGCGGACGGCGTGACACCGGTGCTGTCGGCGAAGGACCGGGCCGCCCCCATCCTGCGGCACGCGCTGGACACCGGGATGTTGCCCTCTCGCGAACTCTGTGACGTCCGGTATCAGCAGCTCCGGGCGGATGGTTAGTCTGCGGCCATGGCGCAGAGCAACGAGCTTGCCGAATCACCGCAGGCCCCGGAGGCGCTCAAGATCTCGGTGATCGGGTGCGGCTACCTGGGCGCGGTGCACGCCGCGTCGATGGCCGAGCTGGGGCACGAGGTCGTCGGGGTCGAGGTCGACGTCGAGAAGGCCGAGGCGCTGGCAGCGGGCCGGGTCCCGTTCTTCGAGCCCGGCTTCGAGGAGCTGCTGCGGCGCTCGCTGGCGTCCGGCCGGCTGAGCTTCTCCCCGGACATGAAGGCGGCGACCGGGGCGGCGGTGCACTTCGTGTGCGTCGGCACCCCGCAGCGCCGCGGCGAGTACGCGGCCGACCTGACCTACGTGGAGGCGGCGACGTCGTCGCTGCTCGACGTGCTGGGCCCCGGCGAGCTGGTGGTCGGCAAGTCCACCGTCCCGGTCGGGACGGCGGCCCGGCTGGCCGCGCTGGTCGCCGAGCGGGTGCCGGAGGCGGCGCTGGCCTGGAACCCGGAGTTCCTGCGCGAGGGCTTCGCGGTGCAGGACACCCTGCACCCCGACCGCCTCGTCTACGGCGTCGCGGACGGGGGACCGGTCGACGCCGAGGCCCTGCTGGACCGGGTGTACGCGCGGATCGTCGCCGACGACACCCCGAAGGTCGTCACCGACTACGCGACCGCCGAGATGGTGAAGACCGCCGCCAACTCCTTCCTGGCGACCAAGATCTCCTTCATCAACGCGATGGCCGAGCTGTGCGAGGCCACCGGCGCCGACGTCAAGCAGCTCGCCGACGCGATCGGGCACGACGACCGGATCGGCCGCAAGTTCCTCAACGCCGGGCTCGGGTTCGGCGGCGGCTGCCTGCCCAAGGACATCCGGGCGTTCATGGCCCGGGCCGGTGAGCTGGGCGCCGACCAGGCGCTCACCTTCCTGCGCGAGGTCGACAACATCAACATGCGGCGGCGGATCCGGATGGTGGAGCTGGCCCGACAGGTGTGCGACGACTCGCTGCTCGGCAAGCGGATCGCCGTGCTGGGGGCCGCGTTCAAGCCGGACTCGGACGACATCCGGGACTCCCCGGCGCTCAACGTCGCCGCCCAGCTGCAGCTGCAGGGCGCGAGCGTGCGGGTCACCGACCCGCAGGCGCTGCCCAACGTGCGCCGGCAGTGGTCGCAGCTCGACTGCGTCGACACCCCCGAGGAGGCCGCCGAGGGTGCCGACGCGGTGCTGCTGCTCACCGAGTGGCGGCAGTACAAGGAGCTGGACCCGGCCGCGTTCGGCGCGGTGGTGCGGACCCGCCGGGTGCTCGACGGCCGCAACGCGCTCGACCGCGAGGCGTGGGAGGCCGCCGGCTGGACCTACCGCGCGCTGGGCAGGCGCAACGCCTGACGCTGCGCGAGCGCCCACTCGGCGAACCCGGTGGTGGGCAGGCCCAGGTCCCGGGCGGCCTGCGGCACGGCCGGGGACGGATGGCGGGACCCGAACTCCTGCGCCCGAACGAAGACCTCGGGCAGCCCCGCGGCGCGGGCGACCTCCGGATCGTCGGAGACCGTGATCGCGAGGTCCCAGGCCTCGGACAGGGCGGCCGCGGCGGCCCGGAAGCTGATCCGCTCACCGGCCAGCTCCAGGACGACGCCGTCGAACCGGTCCGGCTCGACGAACGCGGCGGCCGCCGCGGCGCCGATGTCGGCCAGCGCGACGAACGGCAACGCGACGTCGGCGTCGCCGGCCAGGATCATCCGCTCCGGGTCTCCCTCGGCGTGGTACATCGAGGGCTGCAGGAAGTTCTCCATGAACCCCGAGGGGCGCAGCACGGTGACCCGGGTCGCGCCGCTGCCGGTGAGCAGCCGCTCGGCCGCGAGCTTGGTCCGCCAGTAGTGCGCGAGCAGCGGGCCCCACTCCTGCGGGTCGACCACCCCGGCGGGCCCGAACGTGCCGGTCCCGCTCACCGAGGTGTGCACGACCTGGTCGATCCCGGCCGCGCGGACCGCCTCCGCGATCGCGCGGGCGTGCTGCACCTCGCGGTCGCCGAGCAGGTTCGCCAGGTCCGGCATCTGCACCGAGAACACCGCCCGCGCGCCGCGGGCCGCCGCGACCACCGACGCCGGGTCGTCGAGGTCGCCGGTGACCAGGTCGATCCCGGCGTCGGCGAGTGCCAGGGCCTGCTGGGTGCCGGGATCGCGGACCAGGGCGCGCACCGGCAGCCCGGCCGCCTGCGCGGCCCGGGCCACCGCTCCGCCCTGCTTGCCGGTCGCACCCGTCACCAGTACCGCGTCGTCCATTTCGTTCGTCTCCTCCGTCGATGAAACGGAGAGAGTCTCCGTTTCGCGACCGCTACGATATGGAGAGCCCCCCCGTTTGTCGAGGAGCAGGAGCCGCCGATGTCCCCGGCCACCGGTCGCGCCGACCGCAGACGGAACCGGGAGCGGCTGATCGAGGCCGCCGCCGAGGTGTTCCGGCGGGACGGGCCGGCCGCCCCGCTGGAGGAGATCGCCCGCCGCGCCGGGGTCGGCTCGGCGACCCTGCACCGGCACTTCGGCTCCCGCCGGGACCTGCTCGAAGCGGTGTGCGCCGACGGGATCGATCAGCTCTGCGTGCGGGCCGGCGAGCTCGCGGCGGGCGACGGCGACGCCGCGGCCGACCTGTGGGGCTGGCTCGACGAGCTGGTCCGCTTCGCCTCGGCGACCCGCGGCGTGGTCGGTGTCCTGCTCGCCGAGCCGCCCGGGCCGGAACTGCCGGTCTGTCACAGCAACCGGCTGCGCGACGTCCTCGGGCCGCTGCGGGCCCGGGCCGCCGGATCCGGGGCGGTGCATCCGGAGGCGACCGTGGACGACCTGCTCGCCCTCGTCACCGGGATCTCCCGGGTCACCGAGGACGCTCCGGAGGCGGCGAGCAGGCTGCTGCGGCTCGCCCGGGCCGGGGTCGGATCGGATCGAATCAGCCACGAAAGGGTGGCTCGCGTGGGCGGAGCGTGATCGACTGATTGCGCAGCGGCACGAGAGGTGGGCTCGACGGCCGCATCCGAGCGGGAGGCCCGACGCGTGAGTACCGATCTCCGTGCTGTCATCGACGATGCCCCGATGCGCGCCTTCCAATGGCGGGCGATCGCGATCTGTGTGCTGCTGAACGTGCTCGACGGCTTCGACGTGCTGGTCATGGCGTTCACCGGCCGGACCGTCGCGCAGGAGTGGGGGCTCGGCGGCGCCGAGCTGGGCCTGCTGCTCTCCGCCGGGCTGGTCGGGATGGCGGCCGGCTCGCTCGTGCTCGCCCCGGTCGCCGACCGGATCGGCCGCCGCCCGGTGATCCTGATCGGGCTGCTCGTGGCGGGCAGCGGGATGCTGCTGTCCTCGCTCGCGCCGTCCGCGGTCGCGCTGGGTGCGCTGCGGGTGCTCACCGGGTTCGGCGTCGGCGGGGTGCTGGCCTGCAGCACCACGATCGCCACCGAGTACGCCGCGCGCCGCTGGCGGCCGCTCGCGGTCGGCCTGGTCGGGATCGGCTACGCCGGCGGCGCGACCATCGGTGGCCTGCTCGCCGTCACCATGATCGAGGCACTCGGCTGGCGGGCGGTGTTCCTGACCGGCGGGATCGCCACCCTCGCCGCCGTGCCGGTCGTGCTGCTCGCGCTGCCCGAGTCGCTGCAGTTCCTGCTCACCCGCCGTCCCTCCGGAGCCCTGGACCGGGTCAACCGCCTGCTGGCCGGGCTGCGGGCGCCGGTACTGTCCGAGCTGCCCCCGCCGGTCGCCGGTGCGGCCGCCGCCGGCGGTGGCTTCCGCGCCCTGCTGGCACCCGGTGTGCGTGCCACCACATTGCGCCTGTGGGCGCTGTTCTTCCTGGTCATGGCCGGCTTCTACGTGGTCACCAGCTGGACGCCGACGCTGCTGGTCGAGGCCGGTCTGTCCGAATCGCAGGGCCTCACCGGCGGGACCCTGCTCAATCTCGGCGGAATCTTCGGCACCCTGCTGCTGGGCCTGCTGGCCGCCCGCTGGACGCTACGCGCCGTCCTCATCGGGTACATGCTCGCCACCGGCCTGCTGCTCGCTGCGTTCCTGCCCGCCCTGGGCTGGCTGGCGGTGGCCTTCTCGATCGGGATCGTGATCGGGGTCGTGGTGAACGGCTGTGTCGGCGGCATGTACGCGCTCACCGCGACCGGCTACGAGGACGGCATCCGAGCCACCGGCGTCGGCGCGGCGATCGGGATCGGCCGGATCGGAGCCGTCGGCGCACCGACCGCGGCCGGTGCGCTGCTCGACGCCGGATGGACCCCGAGCGCGCTCTACCTCGCCTGCGCGGTCCTGTTCGTGCTCGGCGCCGCGGTCCTGCTCGGGCACCGGCCGGCCGTGGCCACCGAGGCTCGGCTGCAGTAGGAACAGGGGGTGACCTCGCACCCGGTACTGGCCGGCGCCGATCGTGAGCCCTACGACTCGCTGCACCGTAGATCCACACCGCGCGCGGAGCGCTACCGGATCGGCCGGAGCCTGCGCACGGCCGCGCCGCGGTCGACGCTGGCATCCTGGGCGACGGCATTGCGCCGGGTCGATCCGGTCGACCTGGTCGAGGCCACCAACGCCGGCCGGGTGCCCGAGCTCGTCCCGCTGCGGATCCAGCGGATGAGCGCCTCCCCGCACGCCTTCCTGCGCGGGGCGGCCGCGCTGCACGCCGCCGACTTCGCGGTGCTGCCCGCCACCGGCATCCATCCGGTCATCTGCGGCGACGCGCACCTGGGCAACTTCGGCTTCTACGCCTCGCCGGAGCGCGAGCTGGTCTTCGACCTCAACGACTTCGACGAGGCCCATCCCGGTGCCTGGGAGTGGGACCTGCGCAGGTTGGTCGCCTCCACCTGGACGGCCGGGCGGGACTCCGGGGCGTCCGAGCGGCAGTGCGAGGAGGCGGTCCGCCGCTGTGTGCGCGCCTACGCCGAGCACCTGCGGGCGCTGGCCGAGCAGCCGCTGCTGGGCCGCTCGTTCGACGTGATGGACGTCGACACGCTGCGCTCGGACACCGGCAACAAGCGGGCCCGGCGGGCCGTCGACAAGGCCGCCGAACGCGCCCGCACCCGGACCAGCGACCGCGCGCTGCCCCGGTTCGTGACCGACGACGGCGGGGAGCGCCGGATCGTCACCGAGCCGCCGCTGATCACCCATCCCGACGACGAGCACACCGAGCGGATCCTGGCCGCGCTGGACGACTACCTGGCCACCCTGCCGCCGCACTGGGCGCGCATCCTCGGCGGCTACCACGCCGTCGACGTGGCCCACAAGGTCGTCGGCGTCGGCTCGGTCGGCCTGCGCGCCTATCTCGTGCTGTGCGAGGGCTCCAGCCCGGACGACGTGCTGTTCCTGCAGCTCAAGCAGGCCCGCCGATCGGTGGTCGCGCCGTTCGTGCACGGCACCGAGGCGTGGCACGACCACCAGGGACAGCGCGTCGTCGAGTACCAGCAGGCACTGCAGACGGTGTCCGATCCGCTGCTCGGCTGGACCAGCATCCACAGCAGCCGGCACGGCCTCCAGCAGTTCTACGTGCGCCAGTTCCGGGACATGAAGGGGGCGATCGTCCCGGACCGGCTGGACGGCCCGGCACTCGCCGACTACGCCGCGGTCTGCGGCCAGCTGCTCGCGAAGGGACACGCCCGCACGTCCGGCGCGTCGATGATCGCCGGCTACCTGGGCGGCGGCGGGCGGGTGGCGGACGCGTTGTGCGCCTTCGCCCGCGCCTACGCCGACCAGACCGAGGCCGATCACGACTCCTTGCTGCGCGCAATCCGTTCCGGACGCCTGTCGGATCGGACACCTGGGCAGGTGCCGGGCGGCGCCATCGGCTAGGTTCTGGCCCCGTGACCGTCGTCGAGACACTCCTGGTCTACGTGGTCGCGCCGGTGGTTCTGTACTTCGCGATCTGGGGATGGATCGCAGTGCGCAGCCGGAGCGGCCGCTCCCGCAACACGGCGGGGGACGCGTGGCCGTACGAGCCCCTGTTCTGGATCGCCAACCCGGCCGGCGCGGCGCACGACGCTGCGCACGCATCGGCGGACGGCAGCGACGCGCGAGGAGGTACCGGTGGGAAGTGGTAGCGGCGTCGCCGTATTCCAGGGCAACGAGGACGAGCTGCCCGAGGGCTCGGTCGTCACCAACTCCGGTCGCCTGTCGGTGGCCCGCGAGTTCCGCGAGCCGGACCCGTCCGAGCAGCCCTTCACCCCGGTCCAGCTCGCCCGCCTGGACGACGCGCTGACCCTCACCAGCCGAGAGACCGGCCTGCGGTTCGCGCTCTACCTCGGCGACCTCGGCGAGGACGCGCGGCGGACCGCGGTCGACCTGCACAGCCGGATCGAGAGCTACGACGACGCCGTGCTGGTCGCGGTCAGCCCCGGGCAGCGGCTGCTGGAGATCGTCACCGGGGCCGAGGCCAAGGTCCGGCTCCCGGACCGCGGCGCCAAGCTCGCTCTGATGAGCATGGTGGCCTCCTTCAAGGAGGGTGACCTGTTCAACGGACTGCTGTCCGGTCTGCGGATGCTGGCCGACCAGGCCGGCACCCGGCGCTGACCTCGGCGTTCCTCCCCGGCCGGGCACGCGGCCGCCGCACCGGCGGACGCACCAGCCGCGTGTCCGGTACGTGGACGACACCACGAAGGGCCGAACGGTTCTAAGGTGTCTTTATGTCGTCCCCGGAGGGGGCGGTCAGGGAATGACCGCCGGGAGCCCGATCCTGATCGTCGACGACCATGAGCTGGTCGGTTCGGCGCTCGCGCTCAACCTGCGCGCCGAGGGTGAGGACACCACCTTCTTCCCGGTGCGGTCGGCGGCCGCGGTGCTGGAGCGCGCCCGCACCGGCGAGCCCGGCCTGATCGTGCTGGACCTCGATCTCGGACGGGACCCCGACGGCAACCGGATCGACGGCGTGCAGCTGGTCGGCCCGCTGGTCGACGCGGGCTGGCGGGTGGTCGTGCTGTCCGGCAGCTCCGACGCCGGCCGGGTGGGCGCCGCGCTGGACGCGGGGGGCTTCGTGTTCGTCCCGAAGAACGCGCCGTTCCCGGCGCTGCTGAACGCGATCCGGGAGGCCCGGATGGGACGCTCCGTGATGCCGCCGGGGCGGCGCGAACAGTTCATCCAGCTGCACCGGGACCGCGAGCAGGAACGTCGCGAGCTCTACGGAAAGCTGGGGAAGCTCACGCAGCGCGAGCGCGAGGTGCTGGCCCTGCTGGCGGGCGGGAAGCGGGCCCAGGCGGTGGCCGACCACTTCGTCGTGTCGCTGGCGACGGTCCGGACCCAGATCCGCGCGGTCCTCACGAAGCTCGAGGTCGGTTCCCAGCTCGAGGCCGTGGCGTTGTATCGGAAGGCCGCAGGCATCTGACCTGCAATTACACTGAATGGTCCTACGCAGTTGGGACAAAAGGTCCTATGGTGGACCGACTGTGCTCGACCGTACGCTCCGTCACGGCAAGGCCGTTCGCCCGCAAGGGTGACCCCCTCTCGCCTTGTGTCACCGGCGTCATATCATTGACCATTCATCAATCTGGGGGATACGGAGCGTAACGTGGCGGCCGGCAGCTTCAGCGGTGTCCTCGGGCGGCACCGCCGCGCGCGGTTCATCGCCGGGCATCTCGCGGATCTCCTGGTTGTCGTCACGCTGTGTGTCGTCGTCGTCGCGGTCACCCGCCCCCAGGTCGTCGGGGACTGGATCGACGTCGCGACCGCCACCGCCGTCCTGACCCTCGTCGCGGCCGCGTTCGGCTCGGCCGCCGCGATCGTCGCCCTGGTCACCGGCCGGCTCACCGGCGATCCGCGGCCCTCCTGGTTCGGCGCGGCGCTGCTGCTCTACGCCGTCGTGCTGCTGCCGATGTCGGCGCTGGTCGTGCAGAACAACCCGGACGGCGTCGCCCGGCTCGCGGTGCTGTCGATGCTGGTGATCGGGCTGTGCATCCTGATCGCGGCGCTCCGCCCGCCGGCCCGGCTCGGCGCGTGGGGTGGCTGGGCGCTGATCGCGCTCGCCCTCGCGGTCGGCGCGACCGTCGCGCTGCAGGAGGAGAGCCGGTTCACCACGCTGCTCGCCGGTAGCCCGCTGACCTCGCTGGTCGCCCAGGCCGGGTGGGCGACGGTCGCGGTGCTGTTCCTGCTCGACGGCTACCGGCGGCAGAGCCGGATCCGGGCCCGGCTCGGCCTCGGGCTGCTGGTGATCGCGGTGTCCCAGCTCTACCGCACGGTCGTGCCGTCCGAGCCGGCCACCGGCCTGGCGTACCCGTCGCTGCGGATCCTCGGCATGGCGGTGGTGCTCTCCGCCCTGCTCACCATGGCGCTACGCGCGGTCAGCCAGATCCAGGACGACTACGACCGGCTGCAGGAGACCCTCGGCGACGCGACGCTGCTGCTGGAACGGGCGGCCGGGCAGGCGGCGGAGCGCGATCACGAGCTGCGCAACGGTCTCGCCGGTCTCGCCGGCGCGGCCTACCTGCTCTCGCACGGCAGCGGCGACCCGCAGACCGGACAGCTCCGCGACGCCGTGCTGACCGAGCTGGGCAGGCTGCGCGAGATGCTGGAGAACCCGCTGACCGCGCACGTCGAGGACGTCCCGGCGGGGGCGCAGGTCGACCCGATGATCGACGAGCGGGACACCGAGCTGCTCGACCTGGGCCCCCGCTTCAGCCCGGCGACCGCGGCCGAGCCGGCCGAGGTCCCCGACTCGCACCGGGTGGACGTCGTGCTGCGCCAGCTGGTGAGCCTGCGCGCCGAACTCCCGATCCGGCTCGACGTCGACGATGACCTCCCGGTCGTCGCGGCGCCGGACACGGTGACCCGGCAGGTCGTCACCAACCTGCTCGCCAACTGCGACCGGCACGCACACGGCGCCCCGGTCGAGGTCCGCGGGCGCACCGCCGACGAGCCCGGGTTCGTGACCGTGGAGGTCCGCGACGAGGGCCCCGGCCTCCCGGACGGGCAGGACGAGCTGGTGATCACCCGCGGGGTGCACGACGAGCGGGCCGGCGGATCCGGCCTCGGGCTGCACATCAGCGCCCAGCTGGCGCAGGAGTACGGCGGCGAGCTGGTCCTCCGGACGGCGCACGACCCGCGGGGCTGCCTCGCCGTGCTCACCCTTCCGGCCGTCACCTGATCGGGGCGTTCGGGCAGCCGGAACCGCAGGTCAGGCCACCGAGGGCTACTTCGAAGCGGACAGTCGTTCCCCGGAAGCCCGTTCTGATCCCATACTGGACGTCGACGGTGTCCGCCGAGCGACGACGCACGGGCCACCGTCCGTACGAAGGAGGTCACCATGGCGCACCCGCACGACGGCGCGGAGAGCACCGCAGGATCGCGGCCGAACGGACGCCGGTCGATGTCGCACCCCACGACCCCCTCGGCAGCGGTCCTCACACCGCCGACCGGCCTGCCCGCGGTCGAGCCGACGGCCCCGCCGCGGATCCCGGCACAGCGGACCCCGGCCACCCCCACCCCGCCGGCGACGGTGGACGCGGGGGTGCGGATGTGTTCCTGCGGGCACCCGGAGGAGGTGCACGAGCACTACCGGTCCGGCACCGACTGCGGAGCCTGCGGGGCACGCACCTGCAGCTCGTTCCGGCTCGACGGCGAGGACCGGCCCGCCGGCCGGCTCCGCGGCCTGCTGCGGCGCCGCCGCGGCTGACCGCACGGTGGCGGCCCCGTGCAGGGCCGCCACCGCCGCTAAGGCTGCTCGACCGCGGTCGCCTGGTCGGGCGTCGTGGGGGTCGGCTGGGCGTCGAACTCCCGGGCGGCGAGCGCCCGGACGATCCCGGCGCGACCCTCCGACACCAGGCGGCGCAGCGACGCCGGCTTCGACTCGTCGGCCAGCCAGTGGTCCGCGGCGTCGACGGTCTGCTGGTCCACCGCCCAGGACGGGAACAGCCCGATGACGACGTTCTGCGCCAGCTCTGAGGTGCGGCGCTCCCAGACGCCGTCGATCTCGGCGAAGTAGCGCTCCACGTAGTCCCCGAGCAGGTCCCGCTGGGCCGGGTGCGAGAAGCCGGCGATGATCGACTCGTTGACCGCGTTCGGCAGCGAGTCGTCGTGCACGGCGCGCTGCCAGGCCCGCTCCTTGGCCTCGGCGGTCGGGACCAGCGCGCGGGCCCGCTCGGCGTGCCGGGCGCCGGTCGAGGTCGGGTCGCGCTGCTCCTCCTCTGCGATCTCGGTCTCGCCCGCCTTCCCGTGCGCGACCAGCGCGTGCAGCAGCCGCCAGCGCAGGTCGGTGTCCACGGTCAGCCCGTCCGGGACCCGGACGTCGAGCAGCCAGCCCTTCATCGAGTCGAGGGTGTTCTCCGGCAGCACCGACGCGGCGAGCGCGTTGACGACCGCGAGCTGGATGTCCGATCCCGCGGGTGCGGTGTCCAGCCGGAACCGCAGCGCGTCGGTCAGCAGCGGCCAGCCCCGCCCGGTGGCCCACTCCGGCGTGGCGTACGACGCCGTGGCCGTCTGGGCCTGCAGCAGCAGCCGCTGGACCACGCCGATCTCGGACTCGGTGTCGAAGCCACCGGCGACCAGGGTGACGAAGTCGCGGGCCTTCAGCTCGGCCTCGCGGGTCATCTCCCAGGCCGAGGACCAGCACAGGGTGCGCGGCAGCGGATCGGCGATGTCGCCGATCCGATCCACCAGGGTGGCCAGCGAGCCCGGGTCCAGGCGCAGCGCGCAGTAGGTGAGGTCGTCGTCGTTGACCAGCACCAGCTTGCCGCGGGGCAGCCCCACCAGCTCGGGGACCGCGGTGCGCTCGCCGGACACGTCGAGCTCCACTCGCTGGGTCCGGACCAGCTTGCCGGTCGCCGGGTCGTCGTCGTACACGCCGACGGCGATCCGGTGCGTCCGCAGCTCACCGGCGCCCGGCCGGGCGCCGCCCTGCACGACGTCGAAGCTGGTGAACTTCCCGGCCTCGTCGACCCGGAAGGACGGCCGCAGCAGGTTCAGGCCGGTGGTGCGCAGCCACTGCGCGCCCCAGTCGGACAGGTCCCGGCCGGACGCCTTCTCCAGCGAGCCCAGCAGGTCGTCGAACGTCGCGTTGCCCCAGGCGTGCGCGGCGAAGTAGTCGCGCAGCCCGGCCAGGAACGGCTCCAGCCCGACGTAGGCGACCAGCTGCTTGAGCACCGAGGCGCCCTTGGCGTAGGTGATGCCGTCGAAGTTGACTTCGACGGCCTGCAGGTCCGGGATGTCCGCGGCCACCGGGTGCGTGGAGGGCAGCTGGTCCTGGCGGTACGCCCAGGACTTCTCCAGGTTCGCGAACGTCGTCCAGGCACCTCGGTACTCGGTCGCGTCGGCCTGGCAGAGCACCGACGCCCAGGTGGCGAACGACTCGTTCAGCCACAGGTCGTCCCACCAGCGCATGGTCACGAGATCGCCGAACCACATGTGCGCCATCTCGTGCAGGATCGTCTCGGCGCGCCGCTCGTAGAGGGTGCGGGTGACCCGGGACCGGAAGACGTAGTCCTCGAGGAAGGTGACGGCGCCGGCGTTCTCCATCGCGCCCGCGTTGAACTCGGGCACGAAGAGCTGGTCGTACTTGCCGAACGGGTAGGTCACCCCGAAGTTGCGGTGGTAGAAGTCGAAGCCCTGCTTCGTCTCGGTGAAGATCCGCTCGTGGTCCATGTGCGGGGCCAGTGAGGCGCGGCAGAAGATGCCGAGCGGGATCTCGCCGAACTCGTCGCGGTAGGTGTCGTGCCAGCTCTCGTAAGGCCCGGCGATCAGCGCCACCAGGTAGGTGGAGAGGATCTCGGTCTGCTCGAAGCGGTGCACGCTGGCGCCGCCGCCCAGGGCGTCGACCGCCCCCGGCGCGTTCGAGACGACCTTCCAGCCCTCCGGCGCGGTCACCGTGAGGGTGTAGCGGGCCTTGAGATCGGGCTGGTCGAAGCAGGGGAACAGCCGCTTGCAGTCCGCGGTCTCGAACTGCGAGTACAGGTAGACGCCGCCGTCGACCGGATCGACGAAGCGGTGCAACCCCTCGCCGGTGTTGGTGTAGAGCCCGGTCGAGACGATCGTCAGCTCGTTGTCGGCGGTCAGGCCGGGCAGCACGAGGCCGTCGGACTCGGTCCAGCCGGAGACGTCGAGGGCGGCGCCGTTCAGCTCGGCCGACGTGATGCCCTCGCCCACCCACTCGATCCAGGTGCTCCCACCGGGCTCGGTGGCGGTGAAGCGGACTGTGGTGGTCACCGCGAAGGTCCGCTCCGACGGGGCGCCCGCGCCGTCGGTGAGGTCGATCGTGACGTCGTAGGTCGACACCGCGATCTGCGCCGCGCGCTGCTCGGCCTGGGTGCGGGTCAGGTTGGGCGGGGTCATGGAGGTGCTCGGGTCCTCTCCGGGATCGGTGTCGCTGGGCATCCAATCACGTGCACCGGTGGGCGGCCCGTGGAATCTCCCGGCGACGCCCGACGTTGGGCCGGACATGACGACTGCTGCTGCCGACGGACGTGCCCGGGTCGACGTCTGGTTCGATCCGCTCTGTCCGTGGGCCTGGCTGACCTCCCGCTGGGTGCTGGAGGTCGAGAAGGTCCGCGATGTCGACGTGACCTGGCACGTGATGAGCCTCGCGGTGCTGAACGAGGGGCGCGACCTGCCCGAACAGTACGTCGAGATGATGCGCAGGGCGTGGGGCCCGGTGCGGGTCTGCATCGCCGCCGCCGAGCAGCACGGCGAGCAGGTGCTGGCCCCGCTCTACACCGCGCTCGGCGAGCGGATCCACAACCAGCAGAACAAGGACTTCGACGACGTGATCGCCGGGGCGCTCAAGGAGCTGAACCTGCCCGCGTCGCTGGCCGAGGCCGCGCACACCACCGAGTGGGACGACAAGCTCAAGATCAGCCACCACGAGGGCATGGACCCGGTCGGGCTGGACGTCGGCACCCCCACCATCCACGTCGACGGCGTCGCGTTCTTCGGTCCGGTGATCTCCCGGGTGCCCAAGGGCGAGGAGGCGGGACGGCTGTTCGACGGCGCCCGGCTGATGGCGGAGAACCCGCACTTCTTCGAGCTGAAGCGGACCCGGACCGAGGACCCGTCGTTCGACTACTGACCCGCGTGTGACTATCGGGGGATGAGCACCCTCCAGCACTTCATCGACGGCGCCGACGTGACCGGGGGCGCCGAGCGGATCGAGGTGACGGACCCGGCGACCGGTGCGGTCGTCGGATCCGTCCCGGCCGGCACCGCCCAGGACGTCGACAGCGCCGTCGCCGCCGCCCGCGCCGCGTTCCCCGGCTGGTCGGCCACGCCGGTGGCCGAGCGCGCCGCCGTCGTGCAGCGCATCTCCGACGGCATCAAGGAACGGGCCGGCGAGATCGCCGCCACCATCACCGCCGAGATGGGTTCGCCGATCACCTTCTCGCAGAAGGTCCAGGTCGCGATGCCGATCGGCTCGTCCGCGGCGTTCGCGGCGCTGGCCGCGGACTTCGCCTGGACCGAGGAGATCGGGAACTCGCTGGTCGTCCGCGAGCCGGTCGGGGTGGTCGGCGCGATCACGCCGTGGAACTACCCGCTGCACCAGATCGTTGCCAAGGTCGCCCCGGCGCTGCTCGCCGGCAACACGGTCGTGCTCAAGCCGACCGAGGTCGCGCCGCTGACCGCGCAGATCCTGGCCCGGATCACCGTGGCCGCCGGGCTCCCGGCCGGCGCGTTCAACGTCGTGCACGGCACCGGCCCGGTCGTCGGCGAGGCGATCGCCGCCCATCCGGACGTCGACATGGTCTCCTTCACCGGCTCGACCCGGGCCGGGAAGCGGGTGTCGGTGGTCGCGTCGGACACCGTGAAGCGGGTCTCGCTGGAGCTCGGAGGCAAGTCCGCGAACGTGATCCTCGACGACGCCGACCTGGGGAAGGCGGTCAAGGTCGGCCTGGGGAACGCCTGGATCAACGGCGGCCAGACCTGCACCGCGTGGACCCGGATGCTGGTCCCGGCCGCCCGCCAGGACGAGATCGTGTCCCAGCTCGTCGACGCCGCGCAGCGCTACACCGTCGGCGACCCGACCGACCCGTCCACCCGGATCGGGCCGATGTCGTCGGTGGCACAGCAGGAGCGGGTGCGCTCCTACGTCGAGCGCGGCGTCGCCGACGGCGCCCGGCTGGTGTTCGGCGGGCCGGAGCCGGTCGACGGGCTGGACGGCGCCTACGTCCGGCCGACGATCTTCGCCGACGTCGGGCCGGACGCCGTCATCGCCCAGGAGGAGATCTTCGGCCCGGTGCTCTCGGTGATCCCCTACGCCGACGAGGAGCAGGCCGTGCAGATCGCGAACAGCACCGTCTACGGCCTGGCCGGCGCGGTGTTCGGAGAGCAGGAGCACGCGCTCGCGGTCGCCCGGCGGCTGCGGACCGGGCAGGTCGACGTGAACGGCGGGGCGTTCAACATCCTGGCGCCGTTCGGTGGGTACAAGCAGTCCGGCAACGGGCGCGAGCTGGGACGCTTCGGGCTGGAGGAGTTCCTGGAGACGAAGTCCATCCAGCGCTGACGTCCGCGGACGTGATCACCGTCGTGGTGCGCCGGGCCGCGGATCGCGCGGTCCCCCGCACCACGACGGCGATCATGCGGGTGCGATCGCGAACCGTATGCCCGGATCGGCCGTGGCCGGGGGCGCGGATCGGCAGGGTGCCCGGCCGTGGACACCTGGTGGGAGCAGCACCGGCCGGCGTCGGTGCTCGGGACCGTGTTGCTGGTGGTGGGCGCGCTGGCCGGCGCGCAGGTCGCGGTGGGGGCGGTGTTCGATCCCGTCCAGGCGGACGAGCGGATCCGGGCGGCGCTGAGTCCGTACCGGGACGGGGCGTTCACCGTCCGGGCGGCGTCGGTCGATCACCGCGTCGACATCGCGACCGCGGAGGACGGCTCCTACGTGCTCGGGCACACCCCGGCGGGGAGCGACGTCGTGCTCGACCTGGACCTGCTCGAGGGTGACGCCGCCCGGCCCTGGTGGGTCGAGCCGGACACCGGCCGGACGATGGAGCTCGAGACCCTGGAGAGCGCGGGGGTGGCCCGGTTCCCGGTTCCCGAGGGCGGCGGTGTGGCCTGGGTGCTGGTCGTCGACGACGCCGCCGCGGGCTACCCGATGCCCGACGTGGACGCGATCGCCGAGTTCGTCGGGCAGGTCGTCCGCGCCGGGACGGCGCGGGGGGCCGGTCCGGGGTCCGACGGGGGCGGCGACGGAGCAGCGGCGGAGGATGCGCCGCCGGGGAGCCGGTCCGAACACGACGGTACCCACCGCGACGCGGAGGCCGGAGAAGGCGAGGCGGACCGGAGCACCGGGGACGGCCGGGCGGACGGGAGCGCAGGCCCCGGGTCTGCGCAGGGCCGGAACGCCGAGGGACACGCGCCACGCGCCGGGGACGCCCCCGCCTCCGGCAGCGACCCGGACGCCCGGGAGTTCCGCACCGGCGGACCCGCGCCCGGGGAACAGCGCGACGAGCAGCCGGACCGGCCGGCCGCGGGGAGTGGCAGCGCCGACCAGGAGCGCCCCGACAGCGTGGAGCCACAGGAACCGCAGGAAACACAGCAGTCACAGGGGCCGAAGGAACCGCAGCAGCAGGAAGCGCCCGACCTCACCTGGGACCGGCTCGCCCAGTGCGAGTCCTCCGGCGACTGGTCGATCTCGACCGGCAACGGCTACTACGGCGGCCTCCAGTTCGACCGGCCGACCTGGACCGAGTTCGGCGGCACCGCCCACGCCCCGACCGCCGACGGCGCCACCCGGGAGCAGCAGATCGAGATCGCGACGAAGGTCCGGGACGCCCGCGGCGGTTACGGATCGTGGCCGGCCTGCGCCCGGAAGCTCGGACTTCCACGCTGAGCGGGGCACGGTGGTGTCGCCCTCGATCCATGGAACCGCGACCGGTCAACGCGTAGGGTCGAGGGACCTCCGACCGGATGCCCGGGGCGGGTGCCCTGGTGGTCGCCGTCCCGGTCCGATTCCCTACCCTTGGATCCCATGAGCTCGCCCACCCCCGAGGCCCACCGGATCGGGAACCGCTACCGGCTCGACGAGCGGATCGGTGCCGGTGCGATGGGTGCCGTGTGGCGTGGGACCGACGAGCTCCTGAATCGGACGGTGGCGGTCAAGGAGCTCCTCGCCGCCGCGCTGCCCTCGGCCGACCAGCTCGAGGAGTCCCGCCAGCGGATCCTGCGCGAGGGCCGGATCGGTGCCCGGCTGCAGCACGCGCACGTGATCAGCATGTTCGACGTCGTGGTGCACGACGACCGGCCGTGGCTGGTCATGGAGTACCTGCCGTCCCGCTCGCTGGCCGCGGTGCTCGCCGAGAAGGGCCCGATGAGCCCGCGCGAGGCCGCCGCGATCGGCCGCCAGGTCGCCGACGGGCTGGCCGCCGCGCACACCGCGGGCGTCGTGCACCGCGACATCAAGCCGGGCAACGTCCTTATCGCCGAGGACGGCCGGGCCAAGATCACCGACTTCGGCGTCTCCCGGGCCGTCGACGACGTGCAGCTGACCCGCACCGGGGTGATCGCCGGCACCCCGGCGTTCCTCGCGCCGGAGGTCGCCCGCGGCCAGGAGCCGACCGCCGCGTCGGACGTGTTCGCGCTCGGCGCCACGCTCTACGCCTCGGTCGAGGGGGAGCCGCCGTTCGGGCTGGACGACAACGCCTACGCGCTGCTGCACAAGGTCGCGACCGGCGCGATCTCGCCGCCCACCCAGGCCGGGCCGCTGACCGCGCTGCTGATGCGGCTGCTGTCCAACGACCCGGCGGAGCGGCCCAGCGCACCGCAGGCCCGGGACGCGCTGGCCCGGATCGCGGCCGGGCAGTCGATCGCCGGGCTGGCCACGCCCGCGAGCGCGGCCGCGATGATGGACTCCGGCGACGACGTCGCGGCCGAGCAGGCCGGCGGCACCGTGGTCGACGCCCCCGCCGTCCCGGCACCGCAGGTGATCCCCGGCAGCGGCGCCCGCCGCGGTGCCGCCGCGGGAGGCGCCCGGCGCAAGCGGCTGCCGATCGTCCTCGGCGTGGTGGCGGCGCTGCTGGTCGTCGGCGGCGGGGTGGCGTTCGGGGTGCTCAGCACCCAGCAGCAGGAGCAGCCGCCGCCGGCCGCCGCGCCGACGTCGCAGGCGCCGCCGCCGACCAGCGCACCGCCGACCTCGTCGCCGCCGCCCACCACCAGCGCCTCGCCGACGGCGACCCCCGGCCAGGCGACCGATCCGGTGACGTTCGTGCAGGAGTACTACCGGATGCTGCCCGACGACATCGACGGCGCGTTCGCCCGGCTCAGCCCGGAGGCGCAGTCCCAGTCGCAGGGGATCGAGAGCTACCGGGAGTTCTACAGCGGCATGCGCACCGTCTACGCGGAGAACCTGCGCAACGCCGGGCCGAACACGGTCACCGCGACCGTGGTGTTCCTGCGCACCAACGGCACCGAGTCCCGGGAGAACTACCGCTTCGTGGTGGGCACCGATGAGCAGGGCAACCAGGTCCTGCAGTCGTTCAGCCAGGCCTGACCCCGGTCACCTGGGCCACCCACCGGACGATCCGGCCGTTCGCCGCGGCCCGGGTGTCCCGGTCGAACACGTCGTGCCCCTCGTCGGCCATCCGCAGCAGCTCCACCGGCGCGCCGCGGGCGGAGAGCGCGGCGTGGATCGCGAGCGCCTGCCCGACCGGCACGTTCGTGTCGTTGTCGCCGTGCACCACGAGCAGCGGCGCGCGGATCCGGTCCGCCCGGTACAGCGGGGACAGCTCGTCGAGCAGCGCGCCGTCGGTGCGCGGGTCGCCGTACTCGGTGCGGGCCGGCCCGGCGATCCACGGCTCGGTGCGGGCGTAGAACTCGGCCAGGTCGGCGATCCCGCAGACGTCGACCCCGCCCGCGTACAGCTCGGGGAAGCGGACCAGCGCGGCGAGCGTCAGGAACCCACCGTAGGACCGCCCGGCGACGACGATGCGGGCCGGGTCGACGTCCGGTATCCCGGCGAGCAGCCGGGTCGCCGCCCGCACGTCGGTGATCGACGACGGCCGCAGCGCGCCGTCGTCGAGCCGGGCGAACGTCCGGCCCCGCCCGGACGAGCCGCGCACGTTCGGGGTCAGCACGGTGACCCCGGCGGCGACCAGCTCGTGCAGCAGCGGCGCCCAGCCGGGCCGTTCCTCGGACTCCGGGCCGCCGTGCAGCCACAGCAGGCCCGCCCCGTTCGGCGACGATGGCCGGTGCAGCCAGCCGCCGAGCCGCAACCCGTCCTCGGCGGGGAACACGACGCGCTCGGGCTGCGGCGTGACCGGCGCGACCGGCGTGCCGCCGAGCAGCGGAGTGGCCGCACCGCCCCGGACCGGGACCCGGACGACGTGCGGCGGGACCCCCGGCGCGTGCCCGGCGACGAGCAGCGAGGTGTCGTCGCGGGCGAAGCTCACGTTCGTCACGACGTCGCAGGGCACCAGCACCCGCTGCGGCCGACCGCCGCGCAGGTCGGCGATCTCGATCTCGCTGCGGCCGCCGGTGTTCCACACCAGCGCCGCCCGCGCGCCGCCCGGGTCGAGTGCGACCACGTCCAGATCGGCGCCGGGTCGGACGGCGACCGGCCGGGCCGGGGCGATCAGCTCGTCGCCCGCGTGGCCGAGTGCGACGGCGAGCAGCGCCGAGTGCTCCCGGTCGGCGTCGGTGTGCACCCACAGCGTGCCGGGCGCGGCACCGAACCGGGCGGTCGCGTTCAGCGCCCCGCCGGGGCCGCCGACGATCTGGGTCCGGCAGCCGGTGCGCAGGTCCACCAGCTCCAGGCCGCGCTCGCCGCGCCGTCCGGTGCGCAGCACCACTCGCCTGCCGTCGGCGGAGACGGCCTGCACGACGGCCGCCTGCCCGGTCCCGAGCACCACCGACGAGCCGTCGCGCACGTCGACCAGGCAGGCGGTGCCGTCGCCGTAGCGGTCGGAGTCCGGATCGCCCGCGTCGGTCAGCACGGTGACGCCGAGCCGCCGGCCGGTCGGCTCCCAGGCGCCGAGCACGACGGCGGTCGCGGCCGGGGCGATCTCGGTCGGCGGGCCGCCGTCCGGGTCGAGCAGCGCGACCCGGGTGCGGTCACCACCGGCCGGTGCGATCTGGACGGCGATCCGGCCGCCGTCCGGCGACCAGGTGAACGAGGTGACGTCCGGATGCGGGCCGCCGATGCCGGTGGCGTCGAGCACGGTCGCGGCGTCCGGGTCGATCGGGCCGTGCGCCGGCATCGCCGCGACGTGCAGCCGCGGCCGCCCGGTCCGGTCGGAGAGCCAGGCCAGCCGGGTGCCGTCCGGGGAGACGACCGGCGAGTGGTGGCCGACCGCCGCGGAGGCGGTGGGCACAGCCGGGGTGGCAGGCACCGCGGGTGCCGTCCGTGCGACCTCCACCGATCCGACCTCCGTTCTGCCCCTGATCCGGTACGTCCTTCCCGCGGCGGCCCGCCGGGCGCGACCGGGCCGCCGCGGGAGATCACGCAGAGATCATCGCGCTCCGGGTCCGGTCCGGGAAGCCACCGGGCCCGGACGGCCGGCAACGGAAAGTACCTCCCGGCCGTTCCCGGCACGGACGCCGGGACGCACAGCACGGACGCCACCGGAGCAGCTGCGCCGGCGGCGTCGGTGTCGGTGTCGGAGGGGGTACATCGGTCAACCTCACGTCCGTCCTGCGACGGCCGCAAGACCCCGGACGTTTCCGGGGTGTGAACGTCGCCGGGCTACCGGGGGTGCACCTCGACCTCGACGAGTCGCCGATCGGCAGGCCCGATCTCGTGCACCGGCCCGGTGAGCTCCACCGCGGACCGCAGCACCGGATCGGCGCAGGAGGTGCCGACGAACAGCTCGACGGTGCCCGGTTCGACGACGTGCCGCAGGTCTCGGTCGTACAGCCCGATCCGGTGTGTGGGGACGTCGAAGCGCACCTCGGCGCTCGCGCCGGGCGCCTGCTCGACCCGGGCGTAGCCGAGCAGCACGACGACCGGACGGGTGACCGAGGCGATCACGTCGGTGCCGTAGAGCTGCACGACGTCGGCGCCGGCCCGGTCCCCGTCGTTGCGGACCCGGCAGCTGACGGTGAAGGCGCCGCCGGTGGGCACGCCGTCGTCGGGGACCCGCAGGTCGGAGTGGGTGAACGTGGTGTAGCTGAGGCCGAAGCCGAACGGCCGGACCGGGGCGGTGTCCACCGCGGTCACCGAGCTGGCCGCGCCGAGCCGCGGATGCAGGTAGCTGTAGGGCTGGGCGCCGGCCGAGCGGGGCAGGCTCACCGGCAGCCGGCCGGAGGTGCCGCGGCCGAACAGTCCGGCCCGGTCGCCGACCACGACGACGGCGACGTCGGCGTCCCGCGCCGCCGCCACCGCGCCGGCGAACCCGGAGACGTCATCGGTGTCGATGTCGCAGCCGCGGGTGTGGGTGATCCGCGCCCCCGGCAGCTCGGCGCGCAGCGCGTCCAGCACGGTCGGCACCTCGATGCCCAGCTCGACGCCCGGATGGTGCGGCAGCACGTGGTTGGCGAAGCTGTAGCAGCCCATCAGCGCGGCCGGGTCGTCGGCGTTCGGGCCGAGCACCGCGATCCGGGCGGCGTCCGGGGCGAGCGGGAGCACCCCGTCGTTGCCGAGCAGGATCACCGACTCCTCGGCGAGCCGGGCCAGCGCCCGGTGCGCGGGCGGGTCGAGATCGACCTCGCCGGTGGGCAGGGTGTCGGCGAACCCGGGCTCGAGCAGGCCGAGCCGCTGCTTCTGCTCCAGCACCCGGCGCACCGCGCGGTCCACGACCTCCTCCGGCACCTCGCCGGACCGGACGCGCTCGGCGAGCGGCTCCAGGTACCCGCTCTCGGCCACCACCGGGCCGTCACCGATCGCGTGCTCGACGACCCGGACCTGCTGCTCAGGCCATGATCCAGGTGTCCTTCGCGCCGCCCCCGCGGGACGAGTTGACGATCATCCCGCCGGGCGGTGCGACCCGGGACAGCGCCGCGGGCAGCACGTCGACCTCGGGCTGCGGGCCGTGCCCGGCCGACTGGACCGCGAACACCCGCAGGTCGACGGCCTGCGGCTGGAGCGTCCCGTCGGTGAAGGTCGGGTGCGTGGAGATCCGCACCATCTCCTGCGCGACCCAGCCGGCCGGCCGCTCCCGGATCGCGGCGGCGGCCCGCTCCAGCTCGCCGGCGTCGGCGTTCGGGCCGATCACGATGCCGGCCCCGCCGTAGCCGTCGACAGGCTTGAGGACGAGCTCGCCGAGCCGGTCCAGCACCTGCTCGCGGGCGGCCGGATCGACGCAGGCCCAGGTCGGCACCGAGGCCAGCACCGGCTCCTCGCCCAGGTAGTAGCGGATCATCTCGGGGACGTAGGCGTAGACGAGCTTGTCGTCGGCGACGCCGTTGCCCGGCGCGTTGCGCAGCGCGACCCGGCCGCGGGCCATCGCGGCCAGCAGGGCCCGCCCGATCGGGCGGTGGTCGGCGCCCCTGGCCAGCGCCAGGTCCTTCTCGTCGATCCGACGGTAGAGCGTGGTGAGACGCCGCCGGCGCCCGCCGCCGACCATGAACACCGCGCCGTCGGTGATCTGCAGCCGGCCCGGGGTGACCAGCGGGATCTCCATCGCCTCGGCCAGCAGCCGGTGCTCGAAGAAGGCCGAGTCGCTCTCGCCCGCGGTGAGCAGGGCGGCCTCGCCGTCCGGGCCGGTGGGATCGCCGTCGGCCAGCACGGCGCGCAGCCGGGCCGGGACGTCGTCGAGGCCCAGCACCTCCGACGGCGACTCCAGATCGGGCAGCACGCTGCGGATCAGCCGGCGGCCCATCAGCGAGAACCCGATCCCGGACGGCACCCGCAGGTTGTCCTCCAGCACCACCCAGCCGTCGTCGGCGTCGCGGACCAGGTCGATCCCGGCGACCGCGATCCGGACCGCGTCCGGCGTGACGAGGGTCCCCGAGCGGGTGCGGCCCGGCGCGTTGTCGACGACGGCGGCCGGGACGATCCGGTCGCGGACGATCTCGCGGCGGCCGTAGACGTCGCGCAGGAACAGTTCGAGGGCCCGGACCCGCTGGGCCAGCCCGGTGGAGAGGTGCTCCCAGGAGTCCGGGCCGATGATCCGCGGCACCAGGTCGAGCGGGAACAGCCGCTCGCCGTCCTCCCCGGGATCGACGCCCGGCACCGGGAAGGTGACGCCGCGGGCCCGCTGCTCGGTGCGCAGCGCCGACTCGGCGGCGGTCAGCCCGCGCGGGCCGAGCCGTTCCAGCGCCCGGAACAGCCAGCCGTAGGCGGGCCGGAGCTTGCCCTCGTCGTCGACCGCCTCGTCGTAGCGCGGCGGCCGGTAGCCCTCCAGCAGCTCGGGCGCGACCGGCACGGTCAGCGGCGGCGTGGTCCGCGGCTCCTCGCCCTGGGTGCGGGCCACCAGGTCGTCGACGACGTCGACCAGCGAGCCGCGCCGCCCGAACGCGCGCCGCTGGATCGCGGCCCCGGAGCCGCGGGCCAGCACGGCCTCGGCGAGCTCGGTGACCTGCTCGGTGTCACCGGTCTCGGCCAGCCACGGCTCCAGGTCGGCGACCAGTGCGCGCAGCTGCACCGCGGGGGAGGCGAGCGCCGGCCCGGAGACGTCGACCAGGTCGCCCTCCAGCCCGGAGCGGGCGGCCCGCCAGGCCGCGGCGCGCAGCAGCTCGTGCCGGACCGGGGGCAGCGGCCTGCCCGCCTCGGTGTCCGCCCGGGCCCGCCCGACCAGCGCCCGGAAGAGCCCGGCGACCAGCACGACGTCGTCGACCTCGGGGCAGGCGTCGCAGAGCCGCAGCTCGACGGTCGGCAGGTGCGCGCTGGGCCGGACGTCGAAGTACAGCATCCCGGCGTCGCTGATCGTCCCGGACGCGATCAGCTCGGCGATCATGGCGTCGTACTCGGCGGCGGTCGTGACGTTGCCGGGCGGGCCGGCGGTGGGCCAGCGCTGCCAGATCATGCTGCGGTAGCTGGCGTAGCCGGTGTCGTGCCCGCGCCAGTACGGCGAGCTGGCGGTGATGGCGAGCAGCGTCGGCAGTGCCGGGGCGACCCGGCGGGACACCTGCACGGCGGTGTCCCGGTCGGGGACGTCGACGTGCACCTGGACCCCGCAGATGTGCTGCTCGCGCACCAGCATCTGGTACTCGTGCTGCATCCGCTCGTAGCGGGCGCCCGCCGAGATGTCGTCGCCGGACAGATCGACCAGCGGCACCGTCCCGGCGGCGACGACGCCCAGCCCGAGCGGCTCGGCGGCCTCCCGCAGCCGGCCGCGCAGCCGCCGCACGTGCGCGCGCAGCTCGTCCAGCGACGGCGTCGCCGGCGAGTTCGTCTCGACCAGCGAGCGCTGCAGCTCGGGGAAGAACTCCTTCCCGTCCAGGTGCTCCAGCAGCCGGTCCACCTCGGGAGCCGCCCGCCGGTCGGCCAGACCGACGACGTGGAACTCCTCCTCGACACCTACCAGCGGCACGTCCCCCATCGGCGTGACGCTAGGGCGCCCGTGTTACGACAATGTGTCCCCGCGACCTCCGGGCCGTGGCGTCGCTCGCGGGCGGCCGCGGGGGCGGTGCCTGCGCCGGGGTGCGATGTCCGGACCTGCCATGATCCCCTGGTGTTCGAACATGTGTTCGTCTATGGTGGACGCGTGACCACGGTCATCGACGCTCCCGCCGCATCCGATCCGCCTGCTGCCTCTGGTCTGCCTGCGGTCCCGGATCTGGATGCCGTGCGGGCTCGGTTCGAGCAGCTGGCGGCGGTGGTCGACGAGGTGTCGCCGTCGCCGGTGCTGGTGGATCGGATGATCGCGCTGGTCGCCGTGCGCAACAGTGTGGAGGCGGCGCTGGTGGCGACCGAGCTGGCGTTCGCCCGTCGCCGCGCCGCGGACAGTGCCGCCGAGGTCGACCCGGAGCGGCTCGAGCGCAGCATCGGCGCCGAGATCG